>NZ_DOTK01000071.1:0-42156 GCF_003521185.1 Brevibacillus sp. | reverse complement strand
GTATTCAGTTTTGAAGGAACAAGCAAAAAAGCTGTATTCCCGATTACTTTTGCGAGTAATGGAGAATGCAGCTTTTTTGTATGAGAAAACCGTGTAGGTAATCTACACGGTTTTTTTGTTGTTTCTTTTTTTGTCCCAGTTCCCTCCTTTACGCTTGTAGCAGGATTGAGAGGAGGGAGAAAATGTCTGTGCATCCACTGCGGTTATTGGCTCTGTTGCTATTGGCATCATGCATGGGGATCGGTGCCTACACGATTTTGAAACCGCATGAAATAACCTTTATACAGTTGCGATCAACTGTAGAAAAAGAGAGTGGACAACTGCTGGAAGCAAAAGATGTGGAGCCGCTCACCTTGACATTGGGCGGACTTTTTCAAAAAACTTCTGATCCCATACCAGGGTTGATTCCATGGACAGAGGGCCAGCGGTTGATCGGGTTACCCTTTTCGCGCTCGGTAAAGGGCGGCCGTCCTTTGCTGCTGGGTGATTTGGAGTTGGTTGATCAGGCAGGAAAGGAGACTTCGCCGAAAGATGTAAGAACAGGGATGAGCATTCCTGTTGATAATGTGGCAGGTGTCTCGCCACACATTTCGACAGGAGAAAGAGTGCATGTCTATGCTTCTTTCGAAGACGAAGCAGGGGCGCACTCGGGTATTCTCCTGCAAAATATGCCGATTTTGGCTGTTCAGCGTGAAATGGAGGGAGATCAACCGAAGCTGCAAGCGGTCACCCTGTCTCTTGGAAGAGAGGAAGCCATTTTATTAACACACGCATTGCATTACGGCAAGATCAGGTTGGGACTGGCTGGAATCATGGACGATCAGCAGTCAGGAATAGGAGATGCAGGATTTGCAGCTGAGCTCATGCGAACAAAAAAACGATGGGCGTTGGAAAAGGGGGAACGTGAGTGAAAAGACGATTGCTGATTGTAGACGATGATCGCGAAGCAACTCGCTCTTTAATCAGTCAGCTTGCGTGCAGTCATCTGATCGAAGTATGCGGCGAAGCGTCCAGCGTAGAGGAAGCATGGGCAAAACTTCACGCGACCCGGCCAGAGCTTGTTCTACTGGGCGGAATTAAAGATACGGAAAGAGGCATATTGAGTCAGCAGTTTCGTCTCGCTTTCCCGCATTTGTCTTTTATCGCGGCGTGCACAGCAAGTGAGCTGATGTGGGAACCGTTTTTTCGCAATCTCGGTATTTGGGTGATTGCAAAACCGATACAACTGGGACAAGTAGAAGCTCTAGCGATGATGGCTCAGGGCCAGATCGCAGCAACTGCCGATTCCAGGCAACCACAACTGCAACACAATATTTTACCAGAGCATCACGATAACGTACGCGATCTGCCTGACTCCGAGTATTGGAAAGAATTGGGAGTATCCGAGCAAAATCCTCGCGTAAAGCCGAAGCATCTTATTACCGTGTACGGCCCAAAAGGTGGAGTGGGAAAAACGTTTATTTCCCGCGAATTGGCTATCTTCTTTTCCACACAAAAAAGGGAAGGCCAGCCTTTGAAAGTGTTGGCAGTTGATTTCAATCTCGATCTAGGGACATTTGCGACTACACTAAACCTCCCACGAACACCGAACTTGTATACGTGGGTACAAGACCTTGACCGCCAGCTTCATGCATACGCAGAGAGCAAAGGGCTCGACACATATTCCATCAAACCAGAGGAATGGCAAGAACTTGCCTCATCATTGCCGCTATTACCACAACAGATTGAACGGTATACCGTCGTTCATTCGGAGTCTGGCCTTGATGTGCTCACTTCCCCCAGAGATATACGCCAGAGCTTTGAAATCCGCGACTATCATTTGTATCTCATTTTGGAGACGCTCAAGCGCAGCAACTACGATGTCATCTTGATTGATACCGCTCCTGATACGACTGATGCTACCATTCAGGCGCTGTTTTTTGCCGAGCATGTCGTGATGGTGGGAAATCCGGTGGTAGACTCTATTGAAAATATTCAGCGCTTGTTAAAACTTCTCAGAGAAGCAGAGTATCCCGAAGAGCGCATTCAAGTGTGCATGAATCGTCTCCAGCGAAAAGAAATGTTTACGTTGGAGGAAATCAGAGCTTACTTTCAGCTTCACCCAAGCAAAAAAATCTTTTCGATCCCTGACGACAGCGAAGTCAAAAAGTCCATTAACACAGGAGTGCCAGTCATGCTGCAAACAGGGCGAAGTGCAGCCAGAGATGCGATTGAAACGTTGGGGAAAGCATTGTTTCCAGTTGATGAAGTAGCCAAAACACCTGCTGCAAAAGAGAAAAAGAATGAAAAAGCGTCACTTTTTCGCTGGCTGTGGGGATAGGAGGGCGAAATGTTCGATAAACGACAGTTGCTTGGCATATCCAATCACGTACAAAAAAGCCAAGAGTCGCGGCCGATGGGGCGTGATCATTCCAGTTCATCCGCTGCCTTTTTTGAAAAGCAATTAGAAAGTCCAGCTTCCCTAGAACGTTCACAAGAGCGTTGGATTGGCAGCGAGGCAGAGACATTTATTCGTACTCAAATCGTGGAGAAACACGGCAGGCGTCTATGGGAGGACAAACATTCGGCTACCTTCAAAGAAGAGCTGACAGCTGACATCAGAATGCTGTTGGAATCGCAAATGCCGCTGTCGTCCATTCAGTTGGAGACGGAGGTCAAACGCTTGCTGCATTCCTTGACGGGGTGGGGAGCACTTGATGAACTATTAGAGGACCAAGATATTACGGAGATTATGTTCCATCGCCATAATTACCTGGTAGTTGAGCGGAAAAGTACGGGACGACTGGAAAAAAACGATGCAATCCTGTTTCGAAGCGAAGAAGAAATGCTGCACTTGCTGGAGCAAATGGCTGCGACAATGGGGCGCGAGTTCAATGAAACAAAAGCAGAGCTGCATACACAGCTTCCTGACGGCTCGCGGGTGGCTGCCACGCACCGATCGATTACGCCGGATGGACACACGCTGACCATTCGCAAGCATCGAGAGCTGCTGAGCGAAAGCGACTATTTGCGGTACGGATCGATTTGTGAGCCGATGCTGTTGTTTTTGCAAAGAGCTGTCGGCCTGTCCAGAGCATCCGGGATTGTCAGCGGCGGAACCGGCTCAGGCAAAACGCATATGTTGAACCTTATTTCTCAATACGTTCCTGCTCATTTGAGCATCATTACGATCGAGGATGTTTTGGAGATGAGACTCCAGCATCCGTTTGTGAGAAGGTTGCTGGCAAAGCCGGCTAACTACGAAGGAAAAGGAGGATTCTCTATCAAGGATTGTGTTCGCTTGTCATTGCGCAAACGGCCGGATGTCATTATGGTAGGCGAGACGCGTGGCGGAGAAATTGTCGACATGCTATGGGCGATGAACACCGATCACCCGGGAAGCTGGAGCACAGCTCATGCAAATTCACCACGTGCCTTGGTTGATTCTACATTGCCGATTTTGTTTGGCAAGGCTGATGAAGTGTACAGTGCCCAAGAACGCAATCTGATGATTGGCTCGGCACTGGACTTGATCGTTCAGGTAAAGCGGTTTGACGAAGATGGGAGTCGCAAAGTGGTTGCGATAACAGAAGTTGTCGGAACAGGCCAATCCCATGAAGAGTGGATCAAAAAGGCCTGCAACGTAAAACAGGTTTTGCCGGACAGAGTGTATTTGCAAGATATTTTTGTATTCGAGCCGATGGGTGTACATGACGGAAAAGTCAAAGGACACTTCAAATGGACAGGTTATCGGCCGGAACGGATGATCAAGCGGTGGCTGGAAAAGGGGATGTCACGCGAAGAGATCGAGCAGGTATTTTTTACAACGCCAATATCCGTCTAGGAGGGACTGACGTTGGGAGACATCAGCCTGCCTGTCGCTACGGGAATCGGTGTAGCGATATTGTTGCTCGTGATTCCGCCGAAGCTTTACACGCGGGGAAGATCGGGCAAGCATGCGATTGTGGGCGTACTTCAGCAAGACAGAAAAACGGTATGGAATCGCTTAGAGGAGCGCCTGGCGAAATCACACTCGGGTTTGGGAGTGAACCAGTATGTGACCCTGTGCTTTTTCTTCGGGGCCGTGTCTTTTGTTTTTAGCAGCCAAATCTTGCAATCATGGTGGCTGGCCGCGCCTGCGTTGTTTGCTGGTATTTTGTTTACAGAGCGAGTGGTTAGTGTTTGGGGAGCAAAGCGTCGAGACAAATTTGAGGCTGGGAATATAAAAGCCATTCGCTTGATGGCAAGCTCATTGCGGACGTCGCCATCGTATTTGCACGCTTTTGAGCAGGTGGTTGCAAGTCCTTTTTTGGAAGGGAGCATTACAACAGAGTACAAGAGAATTGTGGAGCTGCTTCGCGCACAGGTGCCGCTTGAGCATGTCATGAATGACTTTTCCCAGCGAACAGGCTCGGCTGATGTCAACTATTTGGCTACTATCGTACAAATTCAGCGAGAAATGGGTGGAGACATGGCGAAGACACTTGATTTGGCGGCTTCGGCCATCTTGCGCCGCAGACAGTCATTTCGTCGGCAAAAAGCAGCCATGGCGCAAATTGTAGCGCAAGTGAACCTTTTGAGTGTAATGCCCTTTGTCTTTATCGTGGCACTTTTCGCAAACAATCCGCATCATTTTGATTCGCTGACAGCGACACTTGGCGGCCGTTTGCTCATGTGGGTGTGCCTGGCGAGTATTTTGTTGGGGGGAGAAGCCATTCGCTACATCGCGCACAAAAGCATACACAGAGGGGGATGAAGAAGTGTGCTTCTGATTGGGCTATTGCTTGGATTGGCAGTGTTCCTCTACGGACTCCCTGCTTGCGTAAGCAAGGGAGACTCCTTTTTTTCCACCTTGTTCAGTCGAATTGAAATTGAGCAACAGGCGGAGCTTGATCAAGCTTTTGAACGGCGACAAGCTCGCTGGGCTTTGGTACGCATGCTAGAGCGAAACGTCCCGCTTTTGCATCGATTATGCAGCTGGACAGGCATACAGCCTGTAAAAACGGAAGAAATCTTATTGAGGCTCCACATGCAAATGAGTTTGGCGGAGTTGGTAATCATGAGGCTGATCGGCGTATGCCTGGTCGCCTCTTCGCTTTTCAGCCTGCTATTGAAGCTGGCAGGAGGAGAGATGCTCGGAGTAAAAACGGGGTATCCATTGATCCTTAGCTTGGGGCTTTATTTGCTGCCTACATTGGCTCTTGATTGGGCAGACAAACGGGCCAAAGCCGAAATACGCGAGCAAGTGCCGATCTTTTTTGGCATTGTCCAATCGTTGGTTGAGGCAGGCATGCCATTGCAAATCGCGGTAAAACAGACAGCACGTCGTTTCAATGCCAGGCTTGGCAAGGAGCTTTCCTGGCTTGAGGTCGCAGAAAAGCGGCACGGATCGTGGAGAAAGGCGTTGGAAGAGCTGGCGTTTCGCTGGGAGGTCGATTCCTTGAGTACGATCGCTTTGGAGATGAACGAAGCAATAAGCAAAGGAGTCAGCATCTCGCACATGTTGTCTGTGCAAATTGAAGAACAGGTAAGGCAGCAGGAAGATGAAGCTGCCGCTCACATGAATCGTTTGAATATTCGCCTTCTCCCGCTTGTGATTGTGTTCATGGGCGTTCCTTTGCTATTTCTGGTAATCGGCCCAGCGCTTATGGGCATCGGAGAGCGTTTGTAAATATTTTTGCACCCCTGCACTGTCTTTTGGCAAAGTGAAGATACGATCTGAAAAAGGAGGGAAAGAGATGTCATTTGTCTCTGACTATTTGCGGCGCTTTTGGCGCGAGGAAGACGGTGTAACGATTGTGGAAATGGTCATCATCGTGGCGGTAATTCTCATCTTGATCATTCCGACGCTGGCTTCATTGGGGGAAGCGGAGGACGCCAAGCTGAAGGAACTGCAAGAAAAGATCAGCAAATGATCCATGTGATTTTAACAGGTTTGCTGGTTACGTCGGCTTGGTATGACTGGAAGTATCGAAGGATTCCTAATGCAGTCACGTTATCGGCAGTTGTGCTGGGGCTATGCTACCAGTGGCACATCGGCTCGCTATGGACAGCAACGATGGGCGTACTGGGAGCATTCGTGTTGACGGTTTTCCCTGTTGCTGCAAAAGGCATGGGGATGGGCGATCAAAAGCTGTTGATGGCTTTGGGTGCATGGACAAGCTGGATGGATGTGTACACGCTTTTTCTGCAATCGATGGGTATATGTCTGTTGAGTGTTTTATTTTTCCCGTGCAGTTGGTCCCGTCTTGCAAGGAACCTCCATGTGATGGCAGCGGGATGGAAGGCGCATCGGCAGCTCTGGCTTCCTGAAGTGGGGAGTTCAGGATTTTCGTTCCCGTATGCAGTGTTTTTGTTGTGCGCATTTTTGCTTCGCCAAGCCATGCGTATGCTGGGAGAAAGCTGATGAGAAACAAGTGCAAACAATGGTTGTGCGACGAACAAGGCAGTCAGTTGATTGAGTTTGTCTTGATCTTCCCTTTGGTTTGGTTATTGATCGTTTTTTCTTTCGATCAATTCACGATTTTGTACAATCGGCAAAAGGCTTTGGCAGCCGCGTACGAAGCAGGAAGAATCGCTGCTGTGCAACCGAATTTCGGCTTGGCCAAATACCACGCCAGAGAACGGGGAGCAGCCGAGCTTGATCAAGGGATGGAGGTTGCGGACAAAGAGGTTGTGCTTGAACTGGATGAAGGCGGCTGGAAAAAAGGGAACCATTTCAAATCAGAGGCGAAAATTACTTTTCGTCTGCTTGCTACCGGAGCTTTGTATGAGTTGTCCGAAAGCTATCACATGATGATAGAAAACGCGGAGGACAAAAAATGAACGGCTTGTGGCGGCGCATTGTGACAATCACAAGAGAAGAGAACGGAGCGACAATGATCACGATGCTCTTTTTTCTTTTTTGCTTGGGCGGTTTGTTGGCTCTGCTGTTGCTCTCGGAGCAGGCTGACTATTTGGAAATGAAAGTTCAACATACTGCTGATCTGATAACAAAAGGAGCACGAGCAGCAGGGATGTGGGAGTACGCCAATTCTGACGGCGCACCAGAAAAAAGATTATATGCAACCACAGAGGAAGCCGAACAGGAAAATGCCGAGGTAATAAGGGGCGCGCGTGAAGAGGCAGCTATTTTATGGAGAATGAACCAATCAGCATTGGCAAGCAGAGCAGAAGAGATTTCAGTTGTTCATCAAAAGGGAGAGCGCTCCCACTTGTACCGCCAAGGCATTTACCATCTGAAAATGGAGGTAGACCAGAGGATTCCTGCGTTTTGGGAGCAGCTCGATGTAAAAATAGAACGAGTGTCGCAGTCGGGAGTATATGACTAAAGGCGCGTTTTATGGCGACATCCCTGTTATTTTTGTCCCAATCACCCGTGGTAATTTAGGAGTATATTCCAAAAATGGGGATTGGAGTGAGGGGACAGTGCCGTCAAAAATCGTCGATCGGTACAAACGCATTCTTAACGGAGAGCAGAAACGTTTTTCCCCGTATGAATTTGAAGATGCGCAGTACCGCAAGCAGAAGGTCCAGTTAATCGTCCGTTACGCCATAGAAAATGTGAAGAAATGGACGCCAGAACAAGCTAGACGTGAGTTGAGCCTGGAAGATATCAAACAATTGAAGCTGCATTTGATACGAGAGTATATTGAGCCGCCGATCGAAGCCAAAGCGGAGGATGTGTATTATTTTGTCGAATTTGCCTATCCTTACTTGCCGCGGCTAACCGAAAAGCAACGTGCGCTTTGGGTCTATCAGGAGGTGCTATCAGGTATCCGGCGTCATTTTCCCCCGGCGTATTTTCAAAGTGTGAAAGGCGAGGAGCGGGCCAAAATATGCGTCGATTACATGTGCCAACATCTGTTGCAGCTTTCAGATTTGCGTGAACTCCCCAGGTTGTTTAGCAAGACAGAGCGGGCTTATTCGCTCTTGAAGCAATACAAATTGAAAATTCTCGTCGATACCTTGTACTTTTCTCCGTTTGATATGGTGACAGAGATGTATCCCGAGCTAAGTCATCCCTCCTACTGGGAAGAAGAGTAAAAATATTTGCAAACGCCCTCTGTCTTTTTTTACCGTAGAGATAGTTTCATTGGCTTATAAGCACATGAAACGGCCGTACTCTACAGGTGAGAGAAGGAGGCGTTGCGCATGGCAACAGTAGAGGCTCACCACAAGTGCTCTGCATCCGTAGAGCAGCTTCTGGGGCGACAGGTACGCTATCAGAAGCACAAGCCCGGCAGGCATCTTTCACTGGAAAGACTCTCGCTGGGAAGTTTCCGAATCGAGACGGTACATCGATTTGGGGACAGAGTTGTACTCAATGACGGGCTGATTGTGATGGAGAATGCTCCGGCCGTCATGGAGCGAGGAGGTAGAATCGCACTTCTTTTCGCTACAGGTGAAGAGCTTTATCTGAACGCAGAATAGTGCGGGATATCGCCTTGCACGGTTGCGTGCAGGGCGATCCAAATATTCACAATACTGTTACAAAATGTGACAAAAAAGATTTGACGAGTGACGAGAGATATTACAAAATGTCTATTATTATAATAATTTGTAAAAAAATAGGGGGGTATTTTAACGTGATGGCAAAGAGTGCAATCGAATTGGTCAACCGCTGCTATCAGGAGACAAACGGACTGAGTTTGGTGTCATTGGAAGAACTGAAAGAAGCTTTTATTAAGTATGTCTTTGGGGATTATCAGGAAGAGTTTACGGTTCACTACGATCTCGAAGAGTTTTATGAGCATTTGAATCAACTGCAATTGACCAACTGCCGCAGAGACTTTGATAAGGCGGTAGAGGAATGGTATATCGTCGAATACGGTAGCGGTTATAGCAACGCTAACTATCACGACATTTTGTTCACCTTGGTAAAAGAAGCGGTGGTTCAGTATCAATCACAAAATCGGACAGCACTCATTCGGGACGTAACCAAGCTTTTGACCATGCCAAGCGGATTTGTCGTCAGATGGAGGAGCGGGTTGCTGAAGGAGCGCTCATTGTCTCACTACTTTAAATACTTGATGAAGCTTGGGGTTCGAACTCAAGAAGACATCGAGACATTGGTAGATATGTGGCTGCTAGAATACCCGAATGCCTTTGACAAAAAACAGCAGGAGTTGTTTGCCAATCCTCCACGCAGAGGCAGGCCCAATAACGTAGAATTGGCACTGCTTATCGAGCTGGCTGCCAAAGTTAAGCCGGAAATGACTCAGCAAGAACGTGAGCGTTTGCGAAAAATTTACTACTACCATCGCAAGTCACTCACTGTCAGGGAAATGGTAGAGAAATTCGAGAAATACATCAGGGGAAAAAATAAATCAAACGATTCCCAGGTGGGATAGTCATGTTTCACCAAGTGAGCCGTTTCGTCTCCAGGTTCCGTGATTTGGAACAGCAGGATTTTACGAATACGACTGAGGAAGAACGGCAATGGAGGCTGCTCAAAGAAAAACTGACTTTACCCGATGTACCAGAACCATTAGAGACGGTCACTCGGAAATGTATTGCGGTAACAAGTTTATATCCGCAGGCAGGCGCCAGTTTTATCGCTGGCAACGTCGCTTACGCCTGGGCCGCAAAAGGAATACCCGTTACACTCTGCGAACTGCCCAACCATACTTCTTACTTTTACTTCGCTCTTGATTACGAACGCAGGGTTCGATCATTCAAGAATTTATCTCCGACATCATTGATCCTTATGCAAAATAATCAACTTCGCATCCAGATCGAAACTCCTTCTCATGTTCATCCAGAATCTTCTCAAATCGATATAGCCAGTTGGATACTCCGACTGAACAAAGAAAGCTCGATTGTATTCATAGATGTATCTTCTAATTGGAATAAAAACGAGGCAAAACAGATTTTTGAGCTGGCCGATGAAATTTGGGTTGTTTTAGACGCGGATATTGCTCGTCTCACTCGGTTATTTTTGATCGAATCAGTTCCAGGCTGGTGGCTATCTGGAAAAAACAAAGTGAAAATCATCGCCAACAAATGGAACGCGCAACTCGCCCGGACCACTGTGTTGAAAAAAGTAGAGGGTACTCTGTCCCTCTGGGGTACAAGTTCTTCGCAAGTAGACTATCAAGTTCCGCTCATTGATCAGGAAAAGGCTGCTGCGGCACATGTAAAAGCCAATTTTTTACTAGAGCTTTTCCCGGAGGAGGAAAGTGAGTTTCAATCCCTGATGCATGTTCATAAAGGAAGGATGCTATGAAAAAGCAAACCATGATTGTGATATGCCTGATTTCATTACTCCTGGCAGGCTCGTCATTTTATGCAGCGACACAGTATATTGACGCGCTGGCGACAGAAAAACTGTTTGCGCCAGTTGTTAAAGTAGCTGCGGGAAAAGAAATTGCCCCTTTTGAGCCGATTACGGAGAATGACGTGGTGCTCGTACAAGAAGAAGTCGATGAAATTTTACCTGAATCTGCGCGTGCGTTGAGTGATGTGATTGGAAAAAAGAGCACGCAAACCATTTATCAAGGTGAACAATTGCTAACGAACAAATTGACTGATTCACAGCTTTTGCCCGGGAAAGGTGAAGCCCGTTATGAGTTTCCGCTGCTTTCTATCCAACCTCTTACAGAACTGCGTAAGGGGGACCGTGTGAAAATCTGGGTCAAATACAAGAATTTCGCCGAATTACAGGATTACCCTGAACCGGCCCAATTCAAAAAGACCAATGATACTGCAGACCTCCTTTTCGAAAGCCAATTAGCCAGCGTGAGGGATAGCAATGGTTCCGAAATCTATACTTTGAAGCCGAACTTGCTTCCCTCTCCGGATCAGATGGACGCCGTATTTCATGGAGCGGGGAAAAAGACTCAGCCTGCCAATGAAAAAAGATACTACGACTATCGCGTACAGCCTACATCACTGCCTGCTTTTCTAGGATTTAATTTGACGGATCAAGAGTACGTGATCCTGAATGAAGCAATGACATACGGCATGCTTCAGGTTGGACATATTATGGTTTCAAAGGAGCAAGCATCATGAAAATATTAGTTTGTTATCCAATGAAGTCGTTAGCCAAAACGTACATGCCAACATCAAGCGAGTTATTGGTGGCTGAATCAGCAGAGGAATTTCCTCGCCTTGTTCGTCTTTATCAGCCAGATGCAACAGTGGTTTTTTCCGAAATGTTTACGAGTCCATCCTGGGAATGGCTTCCATCCGTGAGAACCATGCTTCCTGACGATTCCCTGCTAATCATCGTTCCGTTGTACCGGGATGAAGCAATCATTGCCAAAGTCTCGGAGGAGCTTGGACTTGAAAGGGTGTATCTCCTTTCTGCTCAGCTTTCACAGGAAGAGATTCGGGATAATATCAGCATGATTTTAGGTTTTATGAATGAAAGGCAGAAAAATGAGGATCAGGCAAGGTCAGGGCAAGTATTCGCTTTAATGAGTTTTGGGGCTTCTGGGATCACTACGTTTTGCATCAATTATCCGATTTTGCTAGCCAGACAAAACCCGACGAAAAGCATTGCTGTTCTGGACATGAATACCGAGAAGCCGGACTTAACCCGCTTTTTCAAGCTTCAACAGCATCAGCTGTCCTTGTTTCGACCAGACTTAATGGATCTGCAGACAGCGAAAAGGCGTAACTGGCGCACGGCTTGCAAGCAAAGCGTTCATTTGCCCAACTTGTACTACGCTCATGCCGCCAGCAGATGGAGGAGTGCTGAGGTAAGCAACATGATTGCGGCGTTTCGTGTGCAATTCGACTACATTTACGTTGATTGGGGCTATTGCTTTCCAGAGTCGGAAGCCATGCAGCGGCTGCTTTATACGGCTGATCGGAATCTGTTATTTGTACGCGCAGACCCTTTCAGTATTGAGAACGCCAAAGAGTGGCTGAAACAATGGCGAGAAAAAGAAGTGCATTGCGAGGTTTTGTTAAGTCATCAAGAGCCTGGTCAGCCATTTCGAATCGGGGAGGATATCCCGGTCTACGGCGTAGTTCCTCACATATCTTCAAGCAGGCTGATGCAATCCCAGCGGAGCCGCAGCGTGCTCATTGAAGAGCTGTTTCCTCCGAAATCGTACGTAAGCAGCCTCAAAGAACTGGCAAAGGCTGACCACATTGAAAAAAGTGCGGTGTACAACTGATGAGCGCGATCGAATTAAACAGGGGGACGCAGAGTCTGCACAGCATAGAGGATATTAAGCAAGCAGCCCGGGATTACTTAAATCATTTTGGCAAAACTCGTGAAGAGAAGCTGGAAATGCAGCATATTCTTTCTCTGGCCGAACAAGGAGATCGTGATAGCCATAACCATATTATTTTACGATTGCAGCATTATTTTGAAGAAGTAGTCAAACGGCCGATTGTTGAAGAAATTTTGCCGCATGTCAATGGATACGAAGGTCTTGTATTTGCAACTTACGGCTGGGGAATCTTGGATGCCGTTCTGCATCTGTCTCCGTGGGTCGAAGAGGTGCGAATATCTGCCAATCGAAAAGTCGCATATCTGGAGCAGGGGATCAAAAAATTTCTTTCCTACACGCCTACCTGGAAAGAAGTTGAGATGCTCCAACAAAAATTGACGAATGCCGCGGGGCTGTCATTTAACGAGAAAAAACCTCGTTTAAGCGGGTATCTCCAAGCTTTGCAAGCACGCCTGACCATGTTTACTTTTCCTTACTCCAGAGTGCCTACCATTCTTGTAAGACGCTTTACAACTCCTTCCTTCTCACTTGAGCAGCTACGCTTGCAGTCTCAACCCACCTTTGATGAACCTGTGCAATGGCTGCTCGAACAGCAAGTACGGGGGAGGGCAAACGTTCTCGTTATTGGTCCGATGGCTGCTGGAAAAACGACCTTGATGATGTGCATGTTGAAGCTGAAAGATCCGTCTACAGAGTACATCACTATTTTCGAAAGTGAGCATGAGATGCGGTTCGCTGATATATGGCCAGGAGAAGTAATTGAACTGCAAAACGTCGAGGAGATCGGCATTGATTTGGGTAGCTGCTTTAAAGACATGTATCGGTCCACAGCCAACACGATTTTAATTGGAGAAATACGAGAGCCGATAGAAGCCTACCACTTTGTTAATGCGGGAATTAGGGGCACAGATGCGACGATTGCAGCGATGCATGAACGTTTTCCTCATAAAGCTTTGCATGACTTGACTGACCTGGTGTATCAATACGGTGGTCGCAGTATCGAGTTGACGCAAGAGCGGATTAGCAGAGCCGTTAATTTTGTAAATTCACTGACCTACCGAAATAACGGCCATCGCTTCATTGATGCTATTCACGCCACTGATTGGAACGACACTTTCAATCGTGTAGAATCAATCCCTTTGGTCAGCCGCAATGTACATACGGGTGTCTACGAATGGACAGGAAGACAACTGAACCCTCATTTGGTCGAGTACATGTGCTGCGTAGGAAAAGCGGATTTGGGAGTATTGAAGGAACTACGTCTGACAGATATGGGCAGGATGCTATGACATATTTGCTGCTTGTGCCGATGGTCGTCTGCCTGTTTGTTGGATTTATGTTTATGGGCAACTATTTTTATCACACTTGGACTACTCCCCGGGTTTTATTCCCGCGTACGGTTGCAGTCTGGAGAGAAAAATTTATGCAACACGCAACCAGGCGGTTGTTGTATGAGCGGTATGACCGCTGGTGTCAAATCGGTGGGGGAACGCCAGAGGCTCATCTTGTACTTTCCTTGATTGGCAGTGTTGCAGGCTTTATGTCGGGTATTTTGTTGGGCAATCTGATTGTCTCTTTATCTTTGTTTCTCTTGTTTCTGTTGATGCCTACGCTGTTGCTGTACGCTCGCTATACAGTGCGAATCAATAAGAAAATAAAATCCTTTTGCCGATTTGTCGAGCTTTTTGCCCGCTATTACAACAGCCGTAAAAATATTGTTCTGACATTCCGGGAGATGATCGAAGAATGCCCCAAAGAACTGTTGCCGGAGTTACTCCTGCTGAATAACAATCTCGCAGATGGGGGCGATCCCATCTTGGCGATAGAACGTTTTGCACAAAGACTGAGTCATCCGTGGGCATTTGATTTTGCTATGTATATATCCAGTGGATTAGAAGGAGAGACAGAGGATATACAAATTCCGCTCAATCGATTGACGAATGAAATGTTCGTTCAACAGGACGAGAAGCACGAGCGGGACAGTGAAATTTACTCCATATGGATTAGTTTGATCATCGTTATTGCCATTTGTATCTGCCTGATTCCATACAACCAAAGCTTGCTGAAAGATTCGTACAGGCTCTATTTTTACACGCTTGATGGACAATCTATTTTAGCGCTTGCGGTAACAGTTTGGTCGTTCTCGATCCTGCTAGCATTCATATGGGGGAGGCGATACCGATAATGCAGTTGCTTGTCATGTAAACATGGTTGGGGTCAGGCTCCATTTTTATGTTCCTTGCAGCGTTTTTCGTTGGAAAGTATTTGGTGCAAGGCACAAAACCAGCGCTATTCATCTCTGCAAAGTGGTGGCGAAGGTGGGAGAGTACGGTAGCGTCCAAGGAAGACGATGACTGGGAGCAACTGTTGAATCGCGCGGGCAGGCCATTTGGCTGGGGAAAAGCAGAGTGGTTGTTTGCACAATTAGTATGCGGGAGCGCTGTCTGCATGATGGTGCTTGTATGGGTCATTGTCTGCCGCGTAGAGTCATTCCCCTTTTTATCGATTTGTATTGCTTCAGGTTGTGGCTACTTGTTCCCATATCTGGCGTTGAAAATGTGGGCGGGGAATCGCGAGGATATGCTGAGTACCGATATTGCACGATTCATCAACCGTTATGTGACGTTGCTGGAGAATCAGGTGCCTATCTACAATGCCATGGTGAAAGCCGCAAGACCTACCCGGAAGTTGAAAGAGTATATACCGACATTGTCCGAGTGGAATAAAGACCCTGATGAAGCGCTGGAAAACTTCAAACGCCGATTAGGGGTCGACGATGGAATTATACTCGTCTCAAGCATGCGCACTATTGAGCAACTAAGCGCCGGACAAGTCAGTGTGACGATGCAGCGAATGGAGTGGGCTGTTGATCAGCGCAGAATGTTTCGCCATCGCAAAAAAATCAAATCGCTCGGTATCGGCTACAGTGTTATCGTCTATCCGGCTTTTTACATGGGGCTGTTAGTCGCGATGTTTCCCTGGTACAAGCTGCTTACGGAAATTTTAAGCAAGTATTTGCTCTAGAGGGAGGCTAAATGTTTGACCAAGCTGCTGTCCATTATCATGTGCATCGTATTCACTTTGGGAATCATTGTGTCGAGCCTCTCGCAGATTAATTCAGCGGTCGTTCAAGACGGCGGATTGCGCGATCGAGCTGTCCAGTGGATCGATAAAGCGATACCTTGATCATTTCATTTCTAGAAGAGAAAAGGAGAGTGCAATTATGTCAAAAATGTTTTTTATCTTTCTTGCATGCGTGATGGTTTTGGGGATTGGCGTCAGCTCTTACGGAAACGAATTGTCGCCCGCTGCCAATGATTCTGCCGAAAGCATCAACCGTTCCATTACCTCGCTTAATTACGACACGCGAAATGAAAACATCAACTTCAAGATGCAAAACGGCACGGCATATACGTCCAACTGATGCTGCACCATCATGTCTTTCTCGTCATTATTGTCATGGTAGGGAGTCTGTGCGCGTTCATCTGGAATCTGCATCCAGAAGAGCAGCTACATGAGACACAACAGGAAAGGGTGTATCGAGCTACGACGTTTATCTTTCATTAAAAGAAAACGGTCGCCTCGGAAGAGATGGTTAAAACTAAAGTATTTCTCGTATGTATGATAACGCTGCTTTTCGTGATTTCCGGCGTGGGAGCGTATCATTTGTACGCAATGGAGAGAGCCATTGCGCGCAGTATTTATGCAGATGTGCTTGACGATATGCAGGATATCGGCTACCTCAATCAAGCGTTGGCCGACTATTATACCAATAAAATGGCTGGACTTGGCTGGGACGTTTCTATCGATGTGTTTGCGGGCAGTTGGCCGCGAGGGGAAGGAGAGCGGGCACGCAAAGAGAGAAAAGAGTCTGTCACACTCGCTATGAAAGTTACTCCGTCAAACGTGGCAAAGTGGTTGAATGCACTTGTAGAAGGAGATACAGCTTTTTCGTTTACAGGAAGCCGTCCCTCCGAATATTTTGACCCGGGGTGGTAGTCGCGTGAACAAAATGATCAGTATGTTGGTGTTGCTTGTTCTCGTCTTGCCTTTGACGATTGGAGTGCTTTTTACAGGGCCAGGCAATATCATGTCTGCTTGCCAACAGTTTTTCGGTGACTTGCTTGTGCAAGTGACGAGATTTGGTGCGACCTGATGGGACAGTTTGTTGCGGTTATTCTCAATATCATGCTGCTGTTGCTGGTGACGATTGGGTTGTTGCAGACTCATGTTGTCGTGCAGACGGAAAATGAATTGATGGAAGTCAGCGCTGTGGCGGTGAAGTACATTAGCAATCATGGAGGAAGCAATGAAGGAGCGCTTCAGGAAGAAGTGCGATCGATTATATCACGGGAGCTTGTGGAAAAGCGGTTCTCCTTGTCGGAACAGGAGATGTCTGTTCGTGTCACGCGCACTCATTCGGCCGATCCTGTCTTATGGAGCCATGCAGACGAGTTTTCTCTGGTCTTGACCATTCCATATCCTGGTTTTACGTCATGGATTCCCGGGCCTGCCGATACTTTACAGGTCACGCGTCAAGGGACGATTAACGTCATGGACTACGATTTGTAACGGGCTAGGGCACGTAGTCCAAGTGATAATCATCCACACAAAAAAAGCTAAAGAAGTTAATGAAAAAAGAAAATAACAACGTAGGAGGATAATTGTACGGGCATCAATCTTTTATCTATATCAGCAATCCTGCTTTTTTTGCTGATGGGTACATATGTTGTCGATGCGGATTTGGCCATGCAGAAAAAAACAGAGGTCAAAATGCTTTTGGAGTTGGCGAATCACCACGCAACGTTTGCTGTTGACCCGGTACTCAAGACAGAGGGCGTAATTGATCTTGTAGAAGAAGAGGCAATGCAGCGGTTTGATCGCAGGATGAGCGAAAATGGCGGTTATGCGCGGCAGCAAAAAACATATGTTCCAGGGGAGCAAGGCGTGACGAACGCTCCGATTCATTTTGTGCGTCATTACGTTGATTTTCGTAACTGGCGGCAGGACTTGCATCTGTTGCTGCAATACAACGGAGAAAGCCTCGTGCCAGTGAGTGCAACTCCCGGGGCTGTCCGGCAGAGCGGCGGGCAACTGCTGATCACGGTCCTGACCGAACGCGGAGATCGTTTGCAAATGGCTCCGAAAACGATGATTGGACCGTCGCATATCATGGTGGCTTATGTGGATGAAAAGCCATTCTTGCCAATGCTTCCAGGGCATGCTTTTCCCGTCGTTTCTGTCGAAGAAGTGAAGTTTTAGCAAAATTAAAGTTTTATTAAACCTGAAAAATAACCTCCGATTTTCAGTCTGCGTGCATTATACGAACATATTCACCAAACAAACGAAAGATTAGTCAGACTTATTTACAAATTGCGAATTTGTCTGGTACTATGTAAGAAAGTGCTTAGCCAGCTTGCGATTGTAAGGAGGTAGCACTCCAAACGTCCCGCATGGCCGGCCCGTTAAGCATAGTAAAAGCGGGGTTTTCCACTTGTTTGATAAGGATACCATTTATATCGTAGGTGACGCGCAATCTTCGTCCAACAATCCGATTACGCAGCAGTTCAGCGCCTTCTTTATTGGGCTTGTCGTTGACACTACCAACGACAAAATCGTAGATGCGGCTTGTTCGTCTACGGTGCAGCTGACGTCTGATTTTGCCCGATCCATTTTTATCGGTCATTCCATCTTTGCGTCGGAGGCGATTGGGGAAGAAATTCGCTATCGATATTTTGGATCTTCGCAAAAGACATTGATTGCTGCCTTCAAGGATGCACAGAAGAAGTACAAACAAGCTGTTTCCACGAGAAGTAAAGCAGAAGTCACCAAGTGAATTGAATACACACAAGCTGCTTTATTTATTCGTATGCACGGCATACACGTAAGTAAAACCCAGCAAATGCCATGATAATCGCGCATTTGCTGGGTTTTTTGCTTATACGGAAAGGAAAGACATTTTCCAACCGGGATGCGAACGACAGCTTTTTGCCCATCAACCTTTTTGCCGGATTTTGATTAAAGGAGGAGATTCCTTGCTATCTTTTGTCTTCCGCAGATTCATCTCCATGATCGTTACGTTGTGGCTCATTATTACCGTTACTTTTTTTCTGATGCATGCTGTGCCCGGATCTCCTTTTGAAAAAGAGGGAAAAGCGCTGAACGAGACCGTGGCGCAAAATCTCAACGCTTACTACAACCTGGATAAGCCGCTCTTTGTCCAATACGGTCTGTATTTGCAAAAGCTGGTGCAATTTGATTTGGGGCCATCTACTGCGAACAGTGCGGATACCGTCAACAAAATGATTGCTCGCGGTTTTCCGGTTTCGTTTCAACTCGGACTGATTGCTGTTCTCTTTGCGATTATTTCAGGAGTAGGGCTGGGCGTGATTGCCGCATTGCGCCACAACCGTTTGATCGATTACGCAGCGATGATCATTGCGGTTCTCGGGATATCCATACCGAGCTTCGTAGTTGCGCCTTTGCTGATCAAGTATTTGGCGGTGGAGTGGAAGCTTCTCCCGACAGCGACTTGGGGCAGCTGGCAGCACGTAGTTATGCCGGCACTGGCGCTGGCGTTTGGCCCGATTGCGATTATTGCCCGCCTGACGCGTACGAACATGCTGGAGGTATTGACGCAGGAGTATATCGAGACGGCCAAAGCAAAAGGATTAAAGCCTGCGACAATCGTGATCAAGCATGCATTGCGCAACGCCATTTTGCCTGTCGTCACCTTGCTGGGGGCGCTGATCGCCAATGTTTTGACGGGGAGCTTTGTCATTGAAAAAATCTTTGCCATTCCCGGCATGGGCAAGTATTTCGTGGCGGGCATCATCAACCGCGACTATTCCGTGATCATGGGAACTACTGTGTTCTACAGCGCCCTCTTGATTTTCTTGATGTTCGTCGTCGATGTTTTGTACGGCATTATTGATCCGCGAATCAAGCTGCATCGAAAGGAGAGCGAAGGATGATCGTTTCTGACGACTTGTTTATTCCAATGCGCAAAGACAACCTCAATTCGGAAGCGATTGTGCGACCTCAACTGACATTTTGGCAGGGAGCCTGGCAGAGACTGAAAGGGAACAAGCTTGCGTTGATGGGACTCGTCATCATTATTGTTCTCGGGGTTATGGCAACGATCGGTCCGATGATTTCAGGACATGAATACTCCAAGCAATCAATAATCATGAAAAATAAAGCGCCGTCTGGGACGTACTGGTTTGGTACGGACGATTTCGGGCGCGATGTGTTCACCCGCGTATGGTACGGGGCGCGCATTTCCTTGTTCGTTGGTTTCATGGCAGCACTGATCGACTTTTTTATCGGTGTCTTGTATGGCGGTATCGCTGGGTATATGGGAGGCCGGGTCGATAACATCATGATGCGCTTCGTCGATATCCTGTATGGATTGCCCTATTTGTTGGTCGTTATTTTGCTGATGGTCGTTATGGGACCTGGGCTTGGCACGATTATCATCGCTTTGAGCGCGACTGGCTGGATTGGGATGGCCCGTACCGTGCGCGGTCAGGTGCTTCAGATGAAAAACTCGGAGTACGTGCTGGCGGCAAAAACGATGGGAGCGAAGCCTTTTTACATCATTCGCAAACACCTTTTGCCGAATACAATAGGCATCATTATTGTCTATGTCACTTTGTCTGTTCCATCCGCGATCTTTGGGGAAGCGTTCCTCAGCTTTCTCGGCTTGGGCGTGCAGGCTCCGATGGCGAGTTGGGGCGTGATGGCCAATGACGGACTCTCGACGATTTTGTCAGGGCATTGGTGGAGGCTCTTTTTCCCGGCTTTCTTCATTTCATTGACGATGCTTGCGTTCAACGTGCTCGGTGATGGATTGCGCGATGCGTTCGATCCTAAGGCAAGGAGGTAGACGGCATGGACAAAACGGAAAAATTGCTGGAGGTAAGCGGTCTGCGTGTCACGTTCAAGACGCACGGCGGGGAAGTGAATGCGGTTCGTGATGTGAGCTTTTCCATGAACAAAGGGGAGACGCTTGCCATCGTCGGAGAGTCTGGCTGTGGCAAAAGCGTTACGGCCAAGAGCATCATGCGGCTGATTCCGGAGCATATCGGAAAAATTGCTGGTGGCAGCGTCATGTTCAAAGGCAAAGATTTGGCAAAGCTGCCGGAAAAAGAAATGCGCGAGATACGCGGAAAAGAAATCTCCATGATCTTTCAGGATGCGATGACCTCGCTCAATCCGACCATTTCCATCGGCGAGCAGATCATGGAAGGAATCATTCGCCATCAAAAAGTCGGCAAGAGCGAAGCGCGGCGGCAAGCTGTCGAGATTTTGACGCTGGTGGGGATCGCCAACCCGGAAAGCCGTCTGAAGCAGTACCTGCATCAATTCAGCGGCGGGATGCGCCAGCGGATCATGATTGCCATAGCGCTTGTCTGTAGACCTTCTATTCTCATTGCGGATGAGCCTACGACCGCGCTCGACGTGACCATCCAGGCGCAAATCATTGACCTGTTCAAAAGCATTCAGCAAAAAACAGGTGTATCTATCATCATCATTACGCATGATCTGGGCGTAGTCGCCAAAATCGCGGATCGAGTCAACGTCATGTACGCGGGAAAAGTGGTCGAGTCTGGACCTGTGCAAGATATTTTCTACAATCCACAGCATCCGTACACAAAAGGACTGCTTGCTTCCATGCCGCGGCTGGACGCGGATCGCTCCATACCGCTCAGCCCAATTCCAGGAACGCCGCCCGATTTGTTTGCGCCGCCGCTCGGTTGTGCGTTTGCTGCTCGTTGCGACTATGCGCTGGAAGTTTGCCGGAATTATCAGCCAGCCGAGTCGAATGTCCACGGCAAGCACTCGGTATCCTGTTGGCTGCAAGATCCGCGAGCGAAAAAAATGCTGGCCGCCATGCAGGCTCCTACAGGAACCTAACGAGCACAGCTACAGGCATGGGCGCATGGGCAAAAGAGTTGGTTATCTGGTGTAAAAGAGGGTGTCGTCTATCGGCGCTATCCTTTTACGACATATAAAAAAATCATAAGGGGGAAGAAACAGTGAAAAAACTATCGACTATTTTGCTTTCCGCTTCGCTTGCTGTTTCCATGTTCGTAACCGGGTGTAGTTCGGGTCAAGCGCCAGCGAACAATGAATCGGCACCACTGGCGACCAACAACCAGCAGACTCCTGCACCGGGAGATCAGGCAGCCAAGCTTTTGCTTTTGAACAACATCAAGGAGCCTACCTCGCTCGACCCGCCAGTCGGCTTTGACGAGCCATCCTACAACATTTTGAACAACTTGATGGAAGGTTTGACGCGACTGGATGAGAACCAGAAGCCTCAGCCTGCGGCAGCTTCCGAGTGGAAAGTTTCCGAGGATGGCAAGACATATACGTTCACCTTGCGCGATAACAAATGGAGCAACGGCGAGCCGGTAAAGGCGCAAGACTTTGAATACGCCTGGAAACGCATGCTCGACCCGGCGCTGGCATCTCCAGCTGCCTTCCTCGCTTTCATTATCGAAGGGGCCGAAGCGTACAACAGCGGAAAAGGTCCTGTAGACGGTGTGAAAGTAAAAGCGTTGGATGATAAGACACTGGAAGTTGTTTTGGCACAGCCAGCTTCCTGGACATTGCTTCTCGCTTCTAATCCGGCGTTCTTCCCGGTTCACAAGGCGACGGTGGAAAAAGATCCAAAATGGGCTGCCGAAGCGAGCACTTTTGTGGGCAACGGGCCGTTCAAGCTGACCGAGTGGAAGCATGACAGCGAATTGAAAATGATGAAAAGCGAGAACTACTGGGATGCGGCAAACGTAACGTTGCCGGGCGCTGTCTGGAAAATGATCGATGATGAAAATACCGAGTACCAAATGTTCACGAATGAAGAGCTGCACAGAACCACAACCGTTCCGGCGGATATGGCTGACCAGTTGTTCAAAGATGGCAAAGTATACGTAAAAGATGGCGCAGGCACAGAGTTCTACCGTTTCAACGTGACAAAAGAGCCGTTTGACAACGTCAACATTCGCAAAGCGTTCAGCTTGGCAATTGACCGTCAAACATTGGTAGACCTCGTGTTGATGCGCCAGCAAAAACCGGGAACCGGATTCGTTTCCTTCGGCTTGCCAGACGCCAACGGTTCGGGCGATTTCCGTCAAGTGGGCGGAGACTTGGTGAAGTTCGATGCCGCTGAAGCGAAAAAGCTGCTGGAGCAAGGCATGAAGGAAAAAGGCTATACTCAGCTGCCAGAAGTAACGCTCACTTACCGCAGCGGAACAGCCAACGAAAAAACAGCTCAAGCAGCGCAAGAAATGTGGAAGCAAAATCTGGGCGTAGATGTGAAGCTGCAAAAAGTAGAAGGAAAAGTTTTGACCGATATGCAAAAACAGCTGCAATATCAAATTGCCCGTTCCTCCTGGTTGCCTGACTTTGGAGATGCGATCAACTTCCTGGACATCTTCCAGTCGAAGAACGGCAGCAACCGCACTGGATGGGGCAATCCTGAATACGACAAGCTGATTGAAGGCGCGTACAAAGAGCCAGACGATGCCAAACGTTTGCAAATGCTGCACGACGCCGAGAAAATCTTGCTGAACGAAGCGCCAGTAGCGCCGCTGTACTTCTACAACACATCGCTGCTCACCAGCGACAAAGTCAGCGGAATCCAAAGCTCGTCGCTCAGCTATACCGATTTGCGAAAAGCAGTCGTGAAGTAAAACATGCTTGCCGGGAGAAGTCATTTCAGGCGGATGAAATGACTCTCCCCCTTTTTTGCCGAATGTTTTAATAATGCTATAATTTAGTTTGATTCAACGAAAAAAATAGATAAAGCAAGCATGCGTGCTAGAAAAGATGGAGGAAAACATGATTATTCAAGCCATCGAAGTGAAGAGAATCTCTGTACCTTTGAAAAAGCCTTTTAAAACAGCTTTGCGCACGGTGAACAGTCTGGAATCTGTCTTGGTGAAAATCACTTGCGACAACGGAATGGTAGGGTGGGGAGAGGCTTCTGCTACTGTCGTCATTACCGGCGACAGCATCGAAAGCATCGAATCTGCCATCATGAACACGATGAAGCCGCAATTGATCGGTCTGAATTTGCTTGCTTACGAACGAGTATTTCAAACTTTGCATCAATCGATGGTAGGGAATACAAGCGCGAAGGCAGCAGTTGATATTGCGCTGTACGATTTGATTTCCCAACGGGCGGGAATGCCGCTGTACCAGTTTCTCGGAGGCTATCGCGACCAGTTGGAAACGGACTATACTGTCAGCGTCAATTCGCCAAAAGAGATGGGCGAAGATGCGGCTGCTTATTTGAACCAAGGCTTTAACGTTTTGAAAATTAAGGTGGGCAAGGACAACATCGAGGATGATATTTTGCGTATCCAGGAGATTCGCAAATCCGTGGGCAATCAGGTGAAAATTCGTCTTGATGCCAACCAGGGATGGAATGTGAAAGAAGCGGTTCAATCCATTCGCAAAATGGAGGACATGGGGCTTGGCATCGAACTGATTGAACAGCCTGTAAAAGCTCACGATCTGGAAGGCTTGAAGCGGGTTACGGATTCGGTGGATACGCCGATCATGGCTGACGAAAGTGTATTTTCGCCGGCGCAGGCGTTGCAAGTTTTGCAAAACCGGGCAGCTGACATGATTAACATCAAGCTGATGAAGGCGGGCGGCATTTTCAAAGCGCAATTGATCAACCAATTGGCCGAAGAACACGGTATTCCATGCATGGTTGGCAGCATGATCGAATCGCGGTTGGCTGTTTCGGCGGCAGCGCATTTTGCAGCCAGCAAGAAAAATATTACCCGCTTTGACTTCGACGCACCGCTCATGCTTCTGCATGATGGCATCGATGGTGCTGTGACTTACGATGGCCGTGTGATGACGATGCCGGATGCGCCGGGGCTGGGCATTCGTTCGATCCGTTTGTGGGAAGGGGAAGAGTGAAAATGAAACCAGCAATCGTCTCCGTGTCCGTCGCAACTGTATGGACGAAGCCCGAATCTCCCCGTGACATCGACCAGGCGGCTCTCGTTGTTCCGGTTGATGCGCGCGGTTGGCTTGATTCGCTGACCGTTGAGGAAAAGCTCGGCTTTTATGACAACAACGCGATCCAGACGCAAGTTTTGTTCGGCACTCGCGTAGAAGTAGTGGAAGAGCAGGGCGATTGGGCGCACATTTTGATTCCTGACCAGACGACCAGCAAAAACGAAACGGGCTATCCCGGTTGGGTGCCGTCGCGCCAGCTCAGTCCGTGGTCTGCCGCCTTTGCTGTGCAGGATGGACAAAATTTGGCGATGGTTACAGCGGCGTTTACCCATTTGCATTCCACAGAGCAGGAGCCGGGGATCGAGCTTGCTTTCTTGACGAAGCTGCCGCTCGTAGAAGACGGTTCCGAGTGGGTGAAAGTAGCAGTGCCGAACGGCGAAGCTCTTTTGCCAAAAGCGGATGTCGCCATTGTGCGGGCAAACGAGCCGATCGAACTGACCGGAAATCGCGGCGAGGCCATTGTGGAGTCGGGCAAGCGCTTCCTCGATCTGCATTATTTGTGGGGCGGCATGTCGTCATATGGATATGACTGCTCCGGCTTTGCCTACAATATGCACCGCTCTGTCGGCATTCAAATTCCGCGCGATGCTTCTGATCAGGCCAGAGCCGGGGAATTGATTGAAAAAGCCGATTTGCTCCCGGGTGACCTGCTGTTTTTTGCCTATGAAGAAGGAAGAGGCAGAGTCCATCACGTCGGCATTTATATCGGCAACGGGGAAATGATCCATTCACCGGATTCGCGAAGCGCCATCGAGATCGTCAAGCTCGACAGCTACAAGCTGAAAAAGGAACATGCGATCTCCAGACGATACTGGTAAAAGGATAACGGGGAGGAGTAGCCAGATGGAAAGAAAAAAGCTGGTCCAGGTAAGAAACCTGACAAAAACCTTTGCGCTTGGCAAAGGGCTCTCACTGAAGGCGGCTGACGACGTCTCCTTTGACATTTACGAAGGGGAGACGTTTGGACTGGTAGGCGAATCTGGCTGCGGAAAATCAACGACTGGCCGTACGATTATCGGCTTGTATCAACCGACCTCCGGCGAGGTGCTGTTTGACGGGCTGAACGTACACAAAGCTTCTGCTGCCGATCGAGGCAAGATTACGAAAAACATTCAGATGATTTTTCAGGACCCGTACGCGTCGCTGAATCCGCGGATGAATATCGCCGAAATTATCGGAGAAGGTCTGCAATTGAACGGGCTTTACAAGGGGAAAGAGCGGATGAAGCGGGTCGTCGAGCTGCTGGAGATGGTGGGCCTGCAAAAGGAGCATGCGAACCGTTTTCCGCATGAGTTCAGCGGCGGGCAGCGCCAGCGGATCGGAATTGCCCGCGCACTTGCCGTCAATCCGAAGTTCGTTATCGCAGATGAGCCGATTTCGGCCCTCGATGTATCGGTTCAGGCACAGGTTGTGAATTTGATGAAAAATTTGCAGCGGGAGCAAAACTTGACGTATTTGTTTATCGCCCACGATCTTGCCATGGTTAAACATATCAGCGACAGGATCGGTGTGATGTACCTGGGCAACATGGTAGAAATGAGTACCAGCGAAAAGTTGTATGAGTCTCCCAAGCATCCGTATACGCAGGCGTTGCTGTCGGCTATTCCTGTTCCCGATCCAGACCTGGAGAAAAACCGCGAGCGGAAGATTATCGAAGGCGACGTGCCCAGTCCGATCAATCCGCCCAGCGGCTGTGTGTTCCGTACGCGTTGCCCTGTCGCGACAGAGGTTTGCGCCCAGAAAAAGCCTGTGTGGCAAGAAGTGGACACCAACCATTTTGCTGCCTGTCATCTTTATCAGTAAAGTACAGACTCCTTTTACACTATTCGACATGATTCTTCAGCCGTCCCGCATTCAGGGATGGCTTTTTTGTCGACCAGGCTCGCCTCTATATTAAGGAAGGTTTACAAACAACGCATAAAGGGGAGAACTGTTAATATTCTGTAAACTGGCAGGAATCAAACAAGTTTTGTCGAAATACGGTTACAGTAAACAACTTCGTAAACTCGCCTAACTTCATCGTGAACTCCCATTCCAGAGAAGTGAGGGTTGCATATGACTTTGAGTACCTCCTCATTCCATTCCACTCCCAGTCGTTGGCGGGAAGTAGAAACACAGCTGGGGATCGTGGTGCCCAGATCGCTTCGGTCTGACACGTCCGCCTTGCTGTTTTTGGAAAGCGTCGCTGCAACACCCATGTTGGACAAAGAAGAAGAGTTGGCTTGCCTGGTTCGCTATCAGAAGCATGGCGACATGGAGGCACGTGAAACGATTGTTCGCGCCTATTTGCGCTACGTTGTCAGTACAGCCTTGCGCCATTTGAGAAGAGGCATGCCGTTCCTGGACCTGATTCAGGAAGGTACGATTGGTTTGTTTACCGCCATAGACAAATTTGATGTGGGACGCGGCGTACGTCTCTATCATTACTCGCACTGGTGGATTTCCCAGGCGATCACCCGCGCAATCAATGACAAAGGTGCGTTGATTCGCATTCCTGTCCACATGCATGAGCAAATTCGCCAGTATCAAAAGCAAGTGTTGCATCTGATTCACGCGTTGAACCGGACGCCGGATCGACACGAAATTGCCGGACTGCTCGACATTCCACTGGAAAAGGTCGATGCAATCGAGCAGGCGTTGATGATGAAAATGGAGTCGATTGATGCCGAACTGGACAGCGAAAAATGGCTGGCGGAGCATGAGGACGAGTGTCTGAGCTACGCTGAAATCATGGACGATGGATTGTCCTCGCTGGATGACTGGATTGAAAAGGTGGACTTGCGTTCCCAGATGCATGCAGCGCTGGAGCGGCTTAGCCCGCGGGCACAAGAGATTATCTCCATGCGCTACGGTCTGTATGATGACCATGTGTACACGCTGGAGGAAGTAGGCAAAATGTTTGGCCTGACCCGCGAACGAATCCGCCAGATTGAAGCGACGACGATTGACCGATTGCGAACGCAAAAAGCGTCGAAAGTTCTGAAAGACTATCTGACTTGATGTCATTACCGACCCCTTCTACTACTGGAAGGGGTTTTGCTTTTGCGATCGTCTGCAAGTGTTCGTTTAGCCAGTGGAAAGCGCGTACGTCTGGCTTCTTGTGGTAAACTGATAAAGACCATTTGAACATTGGATGCAAGAAGGAGGATCGCCAGATGAGCGATTATTTGATAAGAGCAACCGGATTTGACGGACACGTACGTGCTTTTGCTGCACGGACGACAGATATTGTGGAAGAAGTGCGCCGCCGCCACGATATGTGGAACACGGCAACGGCAGCGACAGGACGTACTTTGACCGTCTCTCTGATGATGGGAGCCATGTTAAAAGGAAACGAGAGCCTCTCTGTCAAAATAAAAGGGGGAGGTCCGATTGGGCAGATCGTCGCTGAGGCCAATGCCGATGGCGAAGGGATTGCCTACGCTACCAACCCGCAAGTGCACTTCGAGCTGAATGAAAAAGGCAAGCTGGATGTAGCGCGTGCCGTTGGAACGGAAGGCTTTGTGTACGTGACAAAAGATTTGGGACTGAAAGAGCCTTATCAAGGCAGCTCGCCGATTGTCTCAGGTGAAATCGGGGAAGATCTCACTTACTATTTTGTCGTGTCCGAGCAAACGCCGTCAGCGGTAGGCGTAGGTGTGCTGGTAAACCCGGATGACCGCTCCGTCTTGGCGGCTGGCGGCTTTATTCTTCAGCTTTTGCCGAACACGCCTGAAGAGGTCGTGGCAAAAATCGAAGAACGCTTGGGACAGCTGCCGCAAGTTTCCCGCATGATTGGCGAGGGCTTGTCGCCGGAGGAAATTTTGGCCCGCGTATTGGACGAGCCTAAGTATCTGAGCCGCACAGACATTGTATTCCACTGCAAGTGCAACGAGGACAAGGTGGTTCAGGCTCTGATCAGCATGGGACGCGAAGAGATGGAGAGTCTTCTTGAAGAGCAGGGCGAAGCGGAAGTTCACTGTCATTTTTGCAATGAACGTTATCACTATGACAGAGCCGCGTTAGAGAACATCATGAAAGACATGTAAGGACAATCGCGCGGCGTCAACTAAGGGAGAGGATGGCATGACCAATGTAAAAGGGTTGTGGGCATTCATTGGGGCGCTCGTGTTGCTGTTGCTTGCCGTGACCTGGGCCTGGTTCCAGTCGTCAGGCAAGCTGCAACCTGCGGCTATCGTCGGAGATGTGAAAATCAGTGAAGCCGAGTATGTATCGGCGCTCAAACAGAAGTTCGGGGAGCAGGTTCTGAACGATCTCATCAATCGGGAGGTCGTTTTTCAGGAGGCGAAGCGCTTGGGTGTCAGCGCCGATCCGAAACAGGTTGAGCAGGAACTGGAACAAATTCGCGACAGCTATGGCAGCCGTACGGACAGCGAGTTTCAGCAAGCGCTGCAAAAGCAGGCTGGAACGAGCCTTGATGCGGTGAAGCGGGAGATTACTTATCAAATTCTGCTGCAAACATTGGCTACCAAAGATATCTCGGTTAGTGACGACGAAGTGATGAAAGTATATGAAAGCCGGGCAGATCGGTATACGCGCCCGATGCAGGTGCGACTGTATCAAATTGCCGTTGCATCCCAAAAAGAAGCGGAGCAGGTAGCGGCCGAATTAAAGCAGGGGGCCAATTTCCAGACTCTCGCCAAGGAACGCTCGATCGACCAAAAAACGGCGACCACAGGCGGAGATTTGGGGTGGGTATCCCTGCGCGACCCGAAGCTGCCTGATGAAGCGTGGAGCGAAATAGAAAGCTTGAAGGCAAAAGACAATAGCCGAGCGGTCAAAACCGGGGATCAATACGTCATCTATCACCTGGAGCAGAAGCGGGATGCGACACAGAGAACTTTTGCCGAGGTAAAAGAGGAATTGCGCCGGGAAATTGCCTTTGCGCAAGTGGAATCTCTCGATGTGGTTTTGGAGCGGATGCGCGAGTCCGTAGGTGTTCAGATTTCTGGGCAAATGCCTCATTGACCAAATGGGCGACCGTTGATATAATTATGACAATAAATCCTAGCGTTTTACTCGGCTTATTAATATAAGGGGGCAGGACATATGCGCGTGGCTAATTCCATTACTGATTTGATTGGATTTACTCCGCTTGTGAAGCTGAATCGTGTTGTCACCGAAGATATCGCAGATGTTTACTTGAAGCTTGAGTTTTTCAACCCGGGAAGCAGCGTGAAAGATCGGATCGCGCTTGCGATGATTGAGGCAGCCGAAGCGGATGGCAGCCTGAAGCCAGGGGATACGATTATTGAACCGACGAGCGGAAATACAGGAATCGGCCTGGCGATGGTCGCTGCTGCAAAAGGCTATCGCGCCATTCTGGTCATGCCGGAGACGATGAGTATCGAGCGCCGCAACTTGCTGCGCGCGTATGGTGCGGAACTGGTGCTCACTCCAGGTGCCGAAGGAATGGGCGGAGCGATTCGCAAAGCGGAAGAGCTTGCAAAAGAAGACAGCACCTACTTTATTCCGCAACAATTCAAAAACAAAGCCAACCCTGCTGTGCACCGCGATACGACAGCGCGTGAGCTGTTGGAGCAGGCAAAGGAAATTGGCGGCGTTGATGCTTTTATTTCCGGGATCGGAACAGGCGGAACGATCACAGGTGTCGGTCAAGTCTTGCGCGAGCACTACCCAGACGTGCGGATCGTTGCCGTAGAGCCGGCAGCATCCCCAGTATTGTCCGGCGGCAAGCCAGGACCGCACAAAATTCAAGGAATCGGAGCAGGCTTTGTTCCGGAAATTCTTGATACGCAAATTTACGACGAAATCATCAAGGTAGAGAACGAGGAAGCTTTTGAAACAGCTCGCCAAGTAGCTCGCAAGGAAGGCATTCTCGGCGGCATTTCTTCGGGGGCAGCGATCCATGCGGCTTTGCAAGTAGCTGCCAAGCTGGGCAAAGGCAAAAAAGTCATCGCTATCATCCCATCCAACGGCGAACGCTACCTGTCTACTCCTCTGTACCAATTCGAGGATTGATTGGCAAAAAATACGGGAGGCCACGGTATGCCATTTTGGCTGCGTGGTCTTTTCTTTTTGCCTGGGACGACTATATAATGAACGGATAAATAGTGAAAAAACCGGAGCGTGAAGCGAAATTGATGTTCCCTACCTTTGCCCAGTGCCAGTCGTACGCATTGACATATCCTTTTGTTCCTCTTACTCTTCGCGGTAAATGGTCTTCCGAAATCGATCCTTGGCAGGTGCTGACTGCCTTGCAGCCGTCCATGCAGGATGCTGTTCTTTTGGAAAGCGGCCGAGTGGGAAGGTACACGTTTTTGGCTTATCAGCCTGTAGCTACCTTGCGCAGTCAGCGAGGGGAAACGATCGCTGTTTACCCCGATGGTCAGGTAGAAAATGTGGAAGCGGACCAACCGCTTGATGCATTGCGAAAATTGCTTGCCCGCTATCGCACGCCAGTCGTTCCAGATATGCCTGATTTTTCCGGTGGCGCAGTGGGGTATCTCAGCTATGATATGAATCGCTTTTTTGAGCCTACGCTCCCCGAGATCGCAACGGACGACTTACAGTTGCCAGACCTGTATGTTATGATAATGCAAGACCTTGTTGTCTTTGATCATCAGACGCGAGAGATCGTCTGTCTGACTCATTTGTCTGCAAAAGAGTTGAGCGAAGAGACTTATCGCCGAGCGGAGGAACGCCTTGCAAAAAGGCTGAATTCACTGGAAAATCTTGTGGTGAAGACGGATGCCGAAGACTGGGAGCAATTGCGCAAAAGACCGCTGGTTCATGAGACGCCAGCAGCGGTGTCTTTTGCCAAAGATCAGTTCGAGGATGCCGTCCGTCGGGTTCAGGAGTATATCGCCCAAGGCGACGTTTTCCAGGTGAACCTGTCTGTGCGGCAAAGCAAACCAATGCAGGTGACGGCGCCGGATGTGTATCAGGTGCTGCGCAAGCTGAATCCGTCTCCTTACATGGGCTACCTCAGCTTCCCGGAGTTTCAGCTGGTCAGCGCTTCCCCTGAGCTGTTGGTGAAGGTAAAGGGCGGGGAAGTTCATACACGCCCGATCGCAGGGACGCGTCCGCGCGGGCAAACCGATGAGCAGGATGAGGCATTGGCGCGTGAGCTGATCGACAACGAAAAGGAGCGCGCAGAGCACGTGATGCTGGTCGATTTGGAACGCAATGACCTGGGCCGCGTCTGTCGTTTTGGCAGCGTGGAGGTCAGCGAGTTCATGGTCGTGGAGAAATACTCGCACGTGATGCATATCGTCTCCCATGTAAAAGGAGAGCTGGCCCAGGGCAAAGATGCTTTCGATGCGGTAGCGGCCACTTTTCCGGGCGGAACGATTACCGGAGCGCCAAAAGTTCGGACGATGGAAATCATCGAGGAGCTGGAGCCGGTCAAACGTGGCGTGTACACAGGATCAATCGGCTGGTTTGGCTTTAACGGCGATGTAGAGGTCAATATTGCCATCCGGACGATGGTCGTCAAGGATGGAATGGCTCATGTGCAGGCAGGAGCAGGCATTGTGATCGACTCTGTCCCCGAGGCGGAGTACGCCGAGTCTTTGAAAAAGGCAGAAGCGTTGTGGAAGGCCCTAGAGATTAGCGAGCAGAGAACGATGAGTTGAGAGGAGATGAGAGTAAGATGATTTTAATGATCGATAACTATGATTCCTTTACGTACAACCTGGTGCAGTACGTAGGTGAGCTTGGCGAAGAGCTGCAAGTGTACCGCAACGACAAAATCACGCTGGAAGAAATCGAGCGGCTGGCTCCCGATTACTTGATGATCTCGCCTGGCCCGTGCACGCCAAACGAAGCGGGGATCAGCATGGAGGCCATTCGCCACTTTGCGGGGAAAATCCCGATTTTGGGAGTGTGCCTGGGACACCAGTCGATTGGACAAGTGTTTGGAGCAAAAGTCATTCGCGCCGAACGGTTGATGCACGGCAAAACGTCTGAGGTCATTCACGACGGGCAGACGATTTTTCAGGGCATTCCTTCCCCTTTTACAGCGGCACGTTATCACTCCTTGATTGTGGAGGAAGCGTCCATCCCGAGTGAGCTGGAAATTACGGCGCGAACCGCTGAAGGCGAGATCATGGCATTGCGCCATCGGGAATATCCGATTGAGGGCGTGCAGTTCCACCCCGAATCGATTATTACCGAGCACGGCAAACAGCTACTGCAAAACTTCCTCACCACCTACGCCCGACATACGACAGGATCATGAATGCATACACGACAAAAATCGCCTGATTTCAGGCGGTTTTTTCATTTACAGACTCTTTATACAGCGTTTACTCTCTCTCGACATTCGGCTTGTACAATGAAGCGAAAGATGGCGAAAAAGGAGAGAGTGAAATGGATGTAAATCGTCGACAGTTTTTGACTTATCTAGGAGCAGGTACAGCAGCACTGGCATCGATGGCAACCGGAATCCCTGCCTTGGCAGCAGGGAGTACCTTGTCTGGAAAAACAGCCGATCATCTGTTTGGCCTCGAAACAAAAAACCACCATTTCAACCCGAAGTTCAAGGAAATCCATCCGACAACGAAAGACGACGTCGTCCTGCCAGAGGGATTCAAGTACGATGTGATCGCTTCCTATGGAGACAAGATCAACGCGGCTGGCGACACTTTTGGCTTCAACAATGACTTCACCTGTTTTCTGCCCATCGAGGGCAAATCAGACCATGGACTGCTTTGGGTAAATCACGAATATTTAGGTGAGTTGGAATATTATGTGAACGGATACGATTACTTGAAAGCGGACGCAGAAGACAACAAGCGCACTCCCGAGCAAATCAAAAAGTATTTGTACGCGCTGGGCGGCTCTGTCATCGAAATCAAAAAGGAACAAGGCAAGTGGAAGCTGGTTGCGGACTCCAAGTACGGCCGTCGTGTCAGCGGGCTGACCAAACACGTACTGACAGGGCCGGCAGCTTCGATCGCCAAAGAAGTAACCGGGACGTTTGCCAACTGCTCTGGCGGCGTGACACTGTGGAATACAGTTCTTTCCTGTGAGGAAAACTACATGGACGTCGTAGGCGATTGCAAGCTGCCTGAGGCAAACCATTATGGCTGGGTTATTGAAGTAGATCCGTTTGATCCGAAGTCGACTCCGAAAAAGCATACAGCGCTCGGCCGCTTCTCCCACGAGAATACTGCCATGGTGCTGGCGCCATCAGGTCAACTGGTCGTATACATGGGCGATGATGCCAAAGACCAGTACGTGTACAAATACGTTTCCAAAGCGAAGTTCGATCCGAAGGCGGGGAAAGGCAATTCCCGGCTGCTGGAGGAAGGGACGCTTTATGTCGCCAACTTTGGCAAAGGCAAATGGGTCGCGCTGGATTTGGCCACCAATGACGCTTTGAAAAAAGCCGTGAATGCGGAAGGCAAGCTGCTGTTTGCTTCCCAGGCTGACGTTTTGGTCAATTGCCGCGAAGCTTCCAAAGCGGTTGGAGCTACTCCGATGGATCGCCCTGAAGATCTGGAAGTCCATCCGATTGACGGTTCCGTGTTCATCGCCCTGACGAACAACGACAAGCATGGCAACTTCTACGGGCAAATCGTGCGTTTGTTCGAAAAAGACAACAACCATGCAGGCGGCGAGTTCACGTTTGAGATTTTTGCCGCAGGCGGTCCGCAAAGCGGTTTTGCTGCGCCGGACAACATGGCGTTTGACAGCGCAGGCAACCTGTGGGTCGTTACGGACATCTCTTCTTCCTCCATGAACAGCGGGATTTACAAATCGTTTGGGAACAACGGGGTATTTTTCATTCCGACTACGGGCAACAACAAAGGACAGGCTGCACAGTTTGCCTCTGCTCCGGTAGGCGCGGAAATGACAGGGCCTTGGTTTACGCCTGATGAAACAACGCTGTTTTTGTCGGTACAGCATCCGGGCGAAAACCTCAAGGACTACAGCCAGCCAACCAGCCATTGGCCAAAAGGCGGAAATGCAGCAGCTTTGCCGAGCGTGATTGCCATTACTGGTTTCTAGGACAAGGAGTGTAGCGCACCATGCTATCGAGCATCGGGATTCCTGGACTGATCTTGATTTTGATCATCGCACTGATCGTTTTCGGGCCGAGCAAGCTGCCGGAGATCGGTCGCGCTTTTGGTCGTACGCTGACGGAGTTTAAAACGGCTGCCAGAGATTTGACCAAGGACGACGATGAAGGCAAAGACAAAGGCGCGGTCGGAGAAGAAGCGGTAAAACGAAGCAACTAATTCCGGCGTGGGAAAAGGCGGTGCGTTCATTTGGCGCACTGCCTTTTTGCAGCGCAGCGCGTAAGGAGGAGAGCTTGTGAATCAGGAGATGCCTGTTTTGGAGCATCTGAGTGATCTGCGCCGCAGACTGCTGATCGTGGCTGCGACACTGGTCATCGGCATGATCATCTGTTTTTTGTTTGTCGATCACATTTACCTGGCGTTGTCGAATCATTCCGGCGAAAAACTGGCTATCCTCGGCCCGGGTGATATTTTGTCAATCTATGTAAAGTTGTCTGCGGTTGGCGCGGTAGCTGTCACAATTCCTGTGGCTGCCTATCAGACGTGGCGATTCGTCGTTCCGGCATTGGAGGAGCGGGAGAGAAAAGTGGCGCTGATGTACATCCCGGCGCTGTTTCTGTTGTTCTTGTTCGGGCTGTCTTTTGCCTACTTTGTCTTGTTTCCGATGATGTACCAATTCGTGCTGGGGCTGTCAAACGGGAATTTTGAACTGGTGATTACGGCAAATGACTACTTTAGCTTTATGTTGAATTTGTGCCTGCCGTTTGGACTTTTGTTTGAGCTGCCTGTCGTCGTGCTGTTTTTGAGCCATCTGGGCATTTTGAATCCGCATCGATTGGCCAAAATGCGCAAGCCTGCCTACCTGGTGCTGGCGATCATTTCGATTACGATTACTCCGCCCGACTTTTTGTCCGATATTATGGTGATTGTTCCATTGATCGTTTTGTACGAAATCTCGATCACAATCTCGCGCTTTGTTCATGGCAAGCGTGCTTCCGAATCTGCGCTCTCCCCGGAAAATATGGTATGATGCTCTCGACAATAGTATCGGGAGAGTGCGCAGATGCACATTTATGCAAACGGGACAATTTGTCCGGCTCATGAGGCGAGTGTATCGATTTTGGATCACGGTTTTTTGTATGGCATCGGTCTGTTTGAAACGTTGCGCGTATACGATGGCAAACTGTTTCTGTGGGACGACCATTTTGCCCGGCTGAGTTCCGGGCTTTTGGCGTTGCAAATCAAGCTTGTCTGGTCAAAAGAAGAGCTGGCGGATGCCATCAGGCAAACCGTCGAAGCGAACGGACTGAGGGACGCGTATGTACGTCTCAGCGTCACGGCGGGGCCGGAAGGGGTAGGCTTGGTAGCTGGCGGCTACGAGCGCCCATCTTTGTTTGTATTTGCCAAGCCGGTTGCCGCGCTTGAGGTGCCGCCCAAGCCGAAGCGTCTCCAGACGTTGGCATTGCCGCGCCAGACGGCGGAGGGGCACCAGCGGTTTAAATCGCACAACTACCTCAACAACGCATTGGCTCGCCAGGAGCTGGGGGCGCGCACGGATACGGAAGGGCTGTTTTTGACGCACGACGGTTTTCTCGCGGAAGGCATCGTCAGCAATCTTTTCTGGGTCAGGGACGGGCATCTGTTCACCCCTTCTCTGGATACGGGCATTCTCGATGGGGTGACTCGCCGCCATGTTTTGCGCTTGGCCGAGCAATTGGCGATCCCGACAGCAGAAGGACGGTATCGGCTGGAAGACCTGCTTGCGGCGGATGAAGTATTTACGACCAACTCTGTGCAGGAAATCGTGCCTGTGCTGGAGGTGGACGGGACTTTCGTTCCAGCGGTCTACGGGAAATACACGAACGAACTGCACCTCGCCTACCGTCAGTCTGTAGCGACCTTCATGTAAATTATGGTATGCTACTAATCAACATGCGAAGACGGAAAAAGGGAGTAGGTCCATGAAGTACAATCCATTTCGAATCCATGCGGCAACCGTCGACGAAATGATTGCGGAGCTTGCCGATCGGGGCGTTTTTGGCCATTTGGCTGAACAGTTGGCTGAGTGGCGAGCAGGTTTGATGATCCATGTGGAAAACATGAGCAGCGAGCTTGCCGAACAAGTGCGGCAGAACATGCTCGCGACCGGGGCCGAGGCGGTTGTGTCTGGGCAACCGGGTACGATTGAGCGAAAACGGATGCTTTTGCTCGCGGGCCACAAGCAGTTGGAGCAGGCCCTGCAACAGCTGGAAAAAAGCGCTGGCGAGTCTGGCGCGGTGGCGGCAGAGGTACGGGAGATTTTGGCGCTGCCGTCTCGCCTTCGAGCCAGACAAAAGCTGGACTGCGGACAGTACACACTTCCGCTTGGCGAGCGCACATTGGTGATGGGGATTTTGAATGTAACGCCCGACTCCTTTTCCGACGGCGGCCGTTTTGTGGATGTGGAGCAAGCTTTGTCGCAGGCGCGCGCCATGGTGGAGGCAGGGGCGGATGTCATTGACATCGGCGGCGAATCGACACGCCCGGGAGCGATGCCTGTAGAAGAGGCTGAGGAGCTGGATCGGGTGCTGCCTGTCATTCGGCTTTTGACAAAGGAGCTGTCGGTTCCTCTTTCGATTGATACATACAAGGCGGCGGTGGCGGAGCGCGCACTGGACGCTGGGGCGCATATCATCAACGACGTTTGGGGAGCAAAGCGCGATCCGCGCATGGCCGAAGTAGCTGCGAAGAGCGGCGTGCCAATCATTTTGATGCACAACCGCCCTGACACCGACTACCAGCACTTTTTCTCCGATTATGTCAGAGATTTGCGAGAATCCGTACAGATTGCCTTGCGCGCGGGTGTGCGTGAGGAACAGATTATTCTCGATCCGGGGATCGGCTTTGTCAAAACGGTCGAGCAAAACCTCGAAACCATGCGCAGACTCGATGATCTGGTTGCTCTCGGCTATCCGGTTCTGCTCGCGACCTCGCGCAAGCGGATGATCGGGCATGTCCTCGACTTGCCAGTAGAGGAACGGGTAGAGGGCACGGCAGCGACTGTTGCCCTGGGCGTAGCCAAAGGCTGCCATATGGTTCGGGTGCACGATGTAAAAGAGATGAAACGGGTCACCAAGATGATGGATGCGATGATGAAGGGGGGCATTTAATGATGGACAAAATTTATTTTAATGGCATGTCGTTTTATGGCTATCATGGTGTCTTTGGCGCAGAAGCCGAGCTGGGTCAGCGTTTTTATGTCGATTTGGAGCTTCTTGTCGACTTGTCGCAGGCAGGGGCAAGCGATGATCTGCAGCATACCGTCAATTACGCCGATATTTTTACTTGTGTGCAAAAAATTGTCGAGGGCGAACGGTTCAATCTGGTTGAAAAGCTGACTGCTGTAATTGCCGAGCAACTTTTGACGACTTTTCCGTTGCAAGAAGCCAAAGTAAAGGTGACCAAGCCCAATCCTCCGATCAACGGCCACTATGAGTCGGTTGCCATTGAAATGACGCGTAGAAGAGAGGATTTTGCTTCATGAGTGTGGTAGCGTATCTGGGGCTTGGATCAAACCAGGGCCATCGTGCGGAAAATTTGCGTCAGGCGATCCAGAAGCTGAACGAACAGCCGGGAATCCGGGTTTTGCGCGTATCCGCTGTTTATGAGACAGAGCCGTTCGGCTACGTCGAGCAAGAGGCGTTTTTGAATATGGCTGTGGCGATAGAGACAGCCCTTTCTCCCGAGCAGCTATTGGATGCGGCTTTGTCGGTAGAGCGCGTTCTGGGTCGCGTTCGAACCATTCGTTGGGGGCCGCGTACGATTGATATTGACCTCCTTTTGTATGGCACCTCCAGTGTGTCGCTGGAGCATCTGGTTATCCCGCACCCTGGTTTGAGCGAGCGCGCTTTTGTGCTGGTTCCGTTGCGAGACATTTGGGAGGGCGATGCTTTGCCTGGTTACAGCCAGACCATTGACCATTATCTTTCCTTATTGGCAGAAGATCACAAGGGGGTACGAGAGTGGGGAGCAATCAACTGGGAAATCGGATCAGATCCTTTCGGAAGTTAAAAGGGTATACACAGCAGTCCCTTTCGGAAAAGCTGGGAGTGTCGCTGTCGTTCGTCGGATCGCTGGAGCGGGGGACTCGCACGCCGACAGAACCTGTACTGCGCAAGATCGCCAGCACTTTACAGGTCGACTATGAAGAATTATGTGCTATAAAATAAAGGATAGGCAGTTTGGATGAGTCTCACCTCTCCAAGACCCCGCATATCGGGAATAGGAGGTCGAAATAGATGAAAATCGGAAATATTGAACTGAAAAATAACGTGGTTCTCGCCCCGATGGCAGGTGTTTGCAACCCTGCTTTTCGTTTGATTGCGAAAGAATTTGGGACAGGACTTGTCTGTGCGGAGATGGTCAGCGACAAAGGCATCGTGCACGGCAATAAAAAGACCATCGACATGCTGTATGTCGACGAACGCGAGAAACCGCTGAGCTTGCAGATTTTTGGCGGTGACAAGGAAACGCTCGTTCCAGCGGCGAAGTATGTAGATCAACATACGAACGCAGACATTATCGACATCAACATGGGGTGTCCTGTTCCGAAAATTACGAGCTGTGATGCAGGTGCTCGCCTGTTGCTCGACCCGGACAAAATTTACGAGGTAGTATCGGCTGTTGTCGATGCTGTCGAAAAGCCGGTTACGGTCAAAATGCGACTGGGCTGGGATGAAGAGCACTTGTATGTCCTGGAAAACGCCAAGGCGGTTGAGCGTGCAGGCGGCAAAGCCATCGCCGTCCACGGTCGGACTCGCGTGCAAATGTACAAGGGTCAGGCGGACTGGAGCTGGATCGGACGAGTGAAGGAAGCTGTTTCCATCCCGGTTATCGGCAACGGTGATGTGGCGACACCAGAGGACGCTCGCCGCATGCTCGATACGACGGGTTGCGACGGCGTCATGATCGGACGCGCTGCACTCGGCAATCCGTGGATGCTGTACCGAACCATCCAGTACCTGACGACAGGAGAACTGGTTGCGGAGCCGTCCGTGCGTGAAAAAATCGACATCTGTTTGTTGCACGCGGAGCGTTTGATTGCATTGAAGGGGCCGCGAGTAGGTGTGCTGGAAATGCGCAAACACGCAGCATGGTATTTGAAGGGGCTGCGCGGTTCGACCCATACGAAAAACCTGGTAAACTCTGTGGAGACGGAAGAAGAGCTTCGTCGGGTTTTGACTGACTATGTCGACTGGGTGGAGAACTATGATGGAGACCTTGAAGAGCCTTTGGAATCGACTCGTGACGAGGCGGTCAGTTACTAAACTGGTTGTTTATTCCAGACATTGACAAGGGTTCCTTCATATCCTATAATACTCCGTAATATTGGGAGCCAAGCTGCCAGTCAACTCTGGCAGCTTTATCTTTGAACCCTCAAAGTTGGTTGTGTTCTGCTGTATATTGTATAGAACAACTACATATAATCCTTTGTACTTTACCCAGTACAAATGGAATCATTTTTTAATAACGGGGGAATTGAACCATGTCTGAAAAAGAAGTTTTCCTGACACCAGAAGGTTTAACAAAGCTGGAGCAAGAGCTTGAAGATTTGAAAACGGTTAAACGAAAAGAAGTAGCAGCAAGGATTAAAGAAGCGATCAGCTTTGGAGATATCAGTGAGAACTCTGAATACGAAGAAGCAAAGAATGAGCAGGCGTTCATTGAGGGCCGCATTCTGACGCTGGAAAAAATGCTGCGCAAGGCTACGATCATCACGAATGATGACGTGGACACAGGCGTAGTAAGCGTAGGTTCCAGAGTAAAGCTGAAAGACCTGGAGTTTGGCGACATCGTCGACTACACGATTGTAGGTTCGGCTGAATCCGACCCGATGAACAACAAGATTTCCAACGAATCTCCTGTAGGTCAAGCGCTTTTGGGCAAATCCAAAGGTGCTGTGGTAGACGTGAACGTACCAGCAGGCGTGATCCAGTACGAGATTCTCGATATTAACCTGTAAGCAGTTTATCCATGGCGTACCTTATGTGAGGTACGCCGTATCACTATTTTAGTGCCCTGTACAATACTGTTAAATCAGGCATTTTTTAGAGGAGTGAACAAAAATGGCAAACGAGCAAGACCTACAGCAGGAAGATCAGCAACAGGAAGGGCTGCACGAGCTTCTTCAAGTGCGCCACGACAAAATGAATCAAATTCGCGAGTGGGGCTTCGATCCATTTGGGAAAAAGTTCGAGCAAACCCACCACGCTGCTGATATTGTGAAGGCATTTGGCGACAAGACCAAGGAAGAACTGGAAGCCGAAGAAAACGTCGTTACAATCGCCGGTCGCCTGATGGCAAAACGCGCGATGGGTAAGGCGAGCTTCGCCCAGCTTTTGGACCGTTCCGGCCAAATTCAAATCTACGTGCGCCAGGACACGATTGGCGAAGAAGCGCACAAAGTGTTCGACATCAGCGATATTGGCGATTTGATCGGAATCCGTGGTGTTGTTTTCAAAACAAAAACAGGCGAGCTTAGTGTGAAAGCCAAAGATTTCACGTACCTGTCCAAGTCGCTTCGTCCACTCCCTGAGAAATACCATGGTTTAAAAGATATCGAGACGCGCTACCGCAAGCGCTATGTCGACTTGATCGTAAATCCGGAAGTGCGCGATACGTTTATTACGCGCAGCCGCATTTTGACTTCCATGCGCCGTTATTTGGACAGCCTTGGCTATCTGGAAGTGGAGACGCCAACTCTTCACGCGATTGCCGGCGGTGCTTCTGCGCGTCCGTTCATTACGCACCACAATGCGTTGGACATGCAGTTGTACATGCGTATTGCGATTGAGCTGCATTTGAAACGACTGATCGTGGGCGGACTGGAAAAAGTGTATGAAATCGGCCGTGTATATCGGAACGAGGGTATTTCTACACGACACAACCCAGAGTTCACCATGATTGAATTGTACGAGGCGTATGCCGACTACCAGGATATCATGACCCTGACAGAAGAGCTGATCGCGCACATTGCGCAAGAAGTATTGGGCACGACCAAAATTGAATACCAAGGCAACGAGATTGATCTGACGCCAAAATGGCGCCGTGTGCACATGGTTGATCTGATCAAGGAAAATCTCGGCGTAGATTTCTGGAAGGAAATGAGCGACGACGAAGCGCGTGCACTGGCAAAAGAGCACGGAGTAGCTGTCGAGCCGCATCATACTTTTGGACACGTTGTGAATGAGTTCTTTGAACAAAAGCTGGAGCATACGCTGATTCAGCCTACGTTTGTGTATGGTCACCCTGTAGCGATTTCCCCATTGGCGAAAAAGAACGATGAGGACCCTCGCTTTACAGACCGTTTTGAGCTGTTTATCGTCGCGCGTGAGCATGCCAATGCGTTTACAGAGTTGAATGATCCGATCGATCAGCGCGAGCGTTTTGAAGCTCAGCTTCTGGAAAAAGCGGCAGGCAACGACGAAGCGCATGAAATGGATGACGATTTCATCGAAGCGCTGGAGTACGGCATGCCGCCAACAGGTGGTTTGGGTATCGGAATCGACCGTTTGGTTATGCTTTTGACCAATTCTCCTTCTATTCGCGATGTATTGCTGTTCCCGCATATGCGTGCGCGTGATTAATCGAGAATCGAGAGTAGTACAAAGCCGTTTGAATTTTGTTCAAACGGCTTTTATTTTTTACTTGCATTTAAAAAAGTATAGTGGTAAAGTAGTCAATGTTCTTCTTTTTCCTACATAATCGATTACGGCCTGAACAAAAAAAGCACTTGCTTTTGTTGCGAGGTATGTGGTAGATTAGTGAAGTCGCCGTTAAACAACTTTAAAAAAGTGGTTGACACGACTTGGACAACCTGATAAGATGAAATGGTTGTTGCGAAAATGCTCTTTGAAAACTGAACAGCGAAAGCGTTGATGAGTCTATCATTAAATGATTTGCCAGCTTTGAACCAG
>NZ_DOTK01000087.1:0-6125 GCF_003521185.1 Brevibacillus sp. | reverse complement strand
ATGCTGGGCGCACCAAAAAAACAGCCACTCCCCGTAGGAAATGGCTGAACGACCAAGCACCACCCGTTCAATATTCGATCCGCTTTTCCGATTGCTCCCAAGCCAGAAACGGACCTTGCCGATTCTCCAGCTCCATCTGGCGAAAAGGAATGCTTCTGCGCTCATGCGGCAACATGATTTGCTCATAAATGAACTGATCATCGAATCCGACACGCGCTGCGTCTTCTTTTGTGCAAGCGTAGTACACGGCCCGCGGACGCGCCCAGTAAATCGCCCCCAAGCACATCGGACACGGCTCGCAGCTCGTGTACAGCTCGCAGTCGTCCAACTGGAAAGTCCCCAGTTTCTGACACGCCTCGCGAATCGCCTGAACCTCCGCATGCGCGGTAGGATCGTTCGTCGCCGTCACTTCATTGCGGCCTCGCCCGACAATTTGCCCGTCCTTCACGACTATCGCGCCAAAAGGCCCGCCACGGCTGGCTGTTACATTGTCCAACGCCAGATTGACGGCATGCTCCATCCATGTTTCCTGTTCCATGCCTTTCCCTCCTCGCTTTGCGCTCCTTCTATATCCTATGCCAGTTTGTGTACTTGCATTAGCCAAACTCGCTCATCGCTTTGCCGACTTATTCAGACGCGCAAAAAAGGCGCCCGCTCCCGGACACCTTTTGCACACTAGCACTAGATTCGGTTCATCGACCGCTTCAAATGGAACAAGTACCGATTGCGGATGACCCAAAAGTAAATCGCCTGAACGATGACGAAGCTACACAACACGATGGCAGTCGGCTTGACGACGGAGGCGATGAGCATGATTTTGAGCAGGCTCTGCAACGAAACAAACGCCACGATGCTATGGATGATCGCAACCAGTATCGGTACGAAAAACAACAGCGCGATCTGCGTCGTGACAATTCTCGTCAACTCCGCATCCGTCAGCCCGATCTTGGCAATCGCTCCATAATGCCGCTTGTCATTTTCTAAGTCCGTGTACAGCCGGAAATACAAAAAGCTCGCTGCTGCTACGAAAAACAGAACCCCTACAAACAGCCCAATGAACAGCCCGGTGTTTGCCATCTGTTTCATCTGGTGATAGAGGGGAGCACGGGCGGCAAAGGAATGTATATCGTTCCGATGCTCGATTTCATCAATCAGCTTGAGACTGATGTCCTGCGTGTCCTTCCACCGCGGCACATCATAGGCAAAGCGCTGTTCTTCCCGCAAATTGGTCAGTTGATCGTACACCTTGTTCGGCACGACGGCCAGACGCTCAAAATCGATGCCGCTGATCAGCGGGTTCATTTTCGTATCCGTTTTGACGATCAGCTCCTGGTTGCCCACGCGCAACGTCTTTTGCTTCACAGCGTCATCAAACCACAAGAGCAGCAAAAACACTTCGTTTTCGGCCATTTTCAGCTCGCGCGAATTGGCGGCCACGGCGATGCGGTTGTAATCGGACAGCTTTACGACCCCGATTCTCTCCATATTCGGAGCCTCTGGCAGCACGCGCATGGACACCTGATATTTTTCAAAAGAAAAGCCGCCTTGCTGCAAGCTGTTTTCAATCAACTGCAAATGCGCGTCCTTGTCAGGATTGCCTGCTTTGCTCTGGTATTCAAACGCAAACGGATTCGTCTTCACGACTGTCTCCTGGATCGAACCTGCCAAGGCAGCCAACGTCCCAATCGCACAAAAGGCGACCGTCGAAACGATACAGACCAGGAAAAACATTCTCGCGTTGTCTTTCATCCGGTACGCCAGGTCAGATAGCGTCAGGAGATTCGTGCGCCGCCAGTAAATCGCTCGACGCTTCTTCAAATATTCAATCAGGATCACGCTCAGCTGTGTAAACAGCAAGTACGTTCCTACCACTGTCAAAGCGGTCACCGGCAACACAAGCGCCACCACGTAGATGCCGTCTGCTGTCAGGGCAAGCCAATAGCTCATTCCGAGCAAGGCAACCGCTACGAGCGACAGCACGATCGACGCGCTAGGCTCCCGCTTGGGACGGCGGCTCCCCTGCAACAGTTCAAGCAGGCTGCGGCTTCTGAGCAACAGCACAGTAAACAGTGAGATCGCCGCGAACAAAATAAGAAACGCCACCACTGTCAGCCCTATCGCTTTCCAGGGCAGATAAAAACCCAATGCCTTCACATCGAGCAGAAAGCCCGCAAACTGGAAAAACAGCTTGGCCAGCACCATCCCAAGACCGATCCCAAACGCGATGGAGACGACCCCGATCAGCATGTTTTCCATGCAGATGAGCACATTGCGCTGCATCGGAGTCATGCCGTGCATGAACAAAATCCCAAATTCCTTTTCCCGCTTTTTCAAAAACGCTCCCACGCAGTAGAAGAGGAAAAAGAACGAAAACAGAAAGATGACGTATTCCGCTACGATCATCCCGGTCGCTACTGATTCATGAATCTCCTCGCCGACAATTCCCGGATGGAAAATGAACATGGCGTAGACGAAAAAGATCATGACAGAGAACACGCTGCTCATGAAAAAGGCAGCATAAGTACGTTTATTGCGCAAAACATTATTACACGCGAATTGTCGAAAGGTCATAGGTGTTCCCTCCCAAAAACGATAGCGCGTCAATAATCTTTTGGAAAAACGCCTGACGGTTCTCTCCCCGGTACATTTCGTTATGCAACTGCCCGTCTTTGATAAAAATGACCCGATGACAGTAGCTGGCTGCCAAGGCATCGTGCGTCACCATCATCATCGTCGTATTGTCCGCTTTATTGATCGCTTCCAAAGTCTCCATGACATTTCGCGAAGACTTGGAATCGAGGTTTCCCGTAGGCTCGTCGGCCAAAAGCAGCGAAGGGGAGTGGATGATAGCGCGAGCGATGGCGGTCTTTTGACGCTGCCCGCCGGATACCTCGTATGTACGCTTATCCAAAATGTCCAAAATTCCCAGCTTCGTAGCCACATTTTGCAGCTTTTCTTCCATCGTCTGAACTTTGACGTTTTCCAGCGTAAGCGGCAAAACGATATTTTCACCAATCGTCAGGGTATCGAGCAAATTGAAATCCTGGAACACAAAGCCCAACTCGCGGCGACGGAAGAGCGCCAGCTTGTCTTTTTTCAACAAGTGCGGATTCGTTCCATTCAAGAGAACAGCCCCCGATGTAGGAGAGTCAATCGTGGAGATCATATTTAAAAGCGTCGTTTTCCCGCTGCCGGATGGACCCATGATACCGACAAATTCTCCTTTGCGAATCGAAAAATCGATATCGGTCAACGCGCGGTATGTCACTTTGCCTCCGTATATTTTACTCAGACTGTTCACCGCAAGCATTTCCATGCGTCTTTCCCCTTTCCTCTGACATCCCACTTTTCACTATACGAGGGCGCACGTTTTTCAACTATCGATTTAACTTTCATCATCCTTACGTTCTTGTAAGGTTGGCACCACCGCAGACAGGACAAGGCGGACTGTCGTGCCCTCGCCCACTTCGGAGTCCATTTCCACGCCATGGTGCAGCCGTCCGCAAATTTCCTTGACTAAGTACAGGCCCATCCCGGTCGATTCAGGATACTTGCGGCCATTTTCCCCGGTAAAATACGGTTTGAACACCCGTCTGATATCCTCAGCTGGTATGCCGATCCCGTAGTCTTGCACTTCCAGGATGACATGCTGCCCGCGTTCGTACGCCCGGATCGTCACCTTGTTGCTTTTCCCCGCCGAATAGCGAACCGCGTTGGTCAAAAGCTGGTTCAACACAAACGAAAGCCATTTGTCGTCGGATTCCACTCGCCAGTTCTCTTCTATTTTCAGCTCTGGATACACTTGATTGCGGATAAACAACCGCTTGTTTTCCGCCAGCACGTTTTGCGTCAATGTGCGAATCGCCACAGGCTCGATCAAAAAGTCCTGTTCAAAGCGGTCCAGCCGCGCTATGTACAGCACTGTTTCCAAGCCGCGCTTGATCCGGTCGATTTCTTCACGCACGCTCTCCGATTTCGGATCATCTTCATTTTGCAGCAGCAAATGGATGACGGAGATCGGCGTTTTCATCTGGTGCACCCATTGCTGGATAAACGTCGTGTAATCGCGCTGCTTGTTCTCGTACGCATGCAGCTGCTCCTTGTACAGCCGATACTGCTCCAGGCTTTTCTCGTCCAAGGCGCGGCAAAGCGCTGCGTTTCCGTACGTCTGCGTCAGCTCCTCCAACGTTTCTACCGGCTTGCTCAAGCGCTGGTAAATCAACCGATGGGTCAAATAACGCACGACCAGAAAAGCTCCGGCAAAAAACACGGACAAAAACATCACGTAAATAACCAAGGATTCGTTCCAGTAGCCGTCCATGGCGAAAATCAAAATCAGCAAAAACAGCTGAACGAGAAAAAAGGCGGCAAAGGCCCATTGATCCCTGAGGAACAGCTTCATTGCCCATCCTCCCAGGTCGCTCGCAGACGATAGCCCGAACCGCGCACAGTCTCGACGGCTCCTTCCAGCCCGATGTCTTTCAGCTTTCCGCGCACACGCGTGATGTACACGTTCAACGTGTTTTCATCGACGAATTGCTCGTCCCACAGCTTTTCCAACAAGCGCTCCCTGCTCACGACGCGCGGGTATTGATTCATCAACGCTTCCAGCAGCAGCGCCTCTTTTTTGCTCAGCTCGATCTTCGTATCGTTCATCGAAAGCTCCATCCGCTCCAAAAACAGCTTCAGTCCCGCAACCTCTACCGTGCGTTCCCCTTCCTGCGGCGCGTATTGTCCGTATGCGCGGCGCAGCTGGCTGCGAATTTTCGCCAGCACCACATCGTAGTCGAACGGCTTGGTAATGTAGTCGTCTGCGCCATTTTCCAGCGCCATGACCTGATCCATCTTGCTCTCCCGCGCGGAAATAAACAAAATCGGGCAGTTGGACTCCTGCCGCATCTGTCTGCACCAGTAAAAGCCGTCAAACTTGGGCAAGTTCACATCCAGCAGTACCAGATCGGGCCGCCTGTCTATGAACACATCCATGACGCGGTCAAAATGCTCGACGTTGACCGTTTGAAATCCGTATTTTTCCAGCTGTTCTTGCAAAAGCTGGTTGATCTTCGGGTCGTCTTCCACAATCATGATTGTCGACATCAGCTTATACTCCTCTCATCGCGAATCTCCTAATTCTTCCTCTCTCTACTATACCACTAGAAAACTCGGCAACGCCAACTGCGCCAAGCTGTCCGAATCACGCCACGCCCGTTTTCGCCCAACAAAAAAAGGCGGTATTGTCATCCGCCTTCAAGCTTTTGCATCCATCATTTGCTGAAGTTTTTTGATCCCGCGAAAATGCAAGATTTTGACTGAAGCCTCTGTCTTGCCCAAAATCTCGGCAATCTCGTTCATACGCAAATCAGCGAGATAGCGCAAAGAAATCACGTTGCGTTGATCTGTCGTCAAGGTGTGTACCTTTTGCCACAGTCCCTCCGTCGTTTCTTGCGTCAGCAGGCACTCCTCCGGCAGCTTGTCAGTCGCAGCCATTGTGCTGAAAGTGTCCTGATCAACCGGGCATTCCCGTTTTTTGCGCATGTGGTCAATCAGGGCATTATGCGCGATGCGGAAAATCCATGCCCCAAAAGGATGGCGGCCATCGTATTGATCCAGCTTCGAGTATACTTTGATGAACACAGTCGTTGTCAGGTCTTCCACGTCCCAGATGTTCTTTACGCGGTAGCGGAAATAGCGGTATATTTTGGCGGAATAATCTTCGTAAATTTGTCTTTGGTTTGGTTTCGCATAAATGAGTGCAGTAGTCATAATCGATCTCCCATTTCGTGATCCGTATGAGTTGATCTCATTGTAAAACGGATCAGAGGCAGGAACCATCGAGTTATATTTCAAGAAGCTTACACTTTTGTAAGGTACTTATAGCTTGCTTGTAAGCTCTCGCACTTATAGGTACGAGAGCCCCACTCGTTTGGTTACAGCCTGAGCCAACTTGCAAAATAATTTTCGGTAACAGGGAAGTAAGCTTTGGCGAAACGGACGAACTCCACTCTGTCCCACACTCGCTTTTTTCCGCTCAGCGTTTTACATCAAAATATATTGAAAAATCCTCCTCATACATGATTTCCACGTAAAAAGGGATGTTCTTCCGATCGAGTAGGAGGGGGCGACTA
>NZ_DOTK01000056.1:0-53189 GCF_003521185.1 Brevibacillus sp. | reverse complement strand
CGCACTTCATATTACAATCCTTCGGATAGAAAAAAAGAAGGCAGCTTCGTCGCTGCCCTCTTCTTGTAACCAGTTATGGCTGACTGATGATTTGCGTATTTTTCGGCATCGGCACATCCGGCTTCCCGGAAGGATTGTTGTACAAATAACTCGGCACCTTGCCGACAATGAGCGCTTCGCTGATCGGAATCTGCGTCGTCACGGTCTGCTGTTTGGTGGCAAACGGAATGACGACACGCAAATCCACTTCTACGTAAATGTAGACCGTGACGAGCACCATGTTGATGCCTGCCTGCTTCAATCCTGTTTCCAGCCGGGTTTTTACCGCGCCAATCGGGACAAACGAAACGGGGATGTCCGGACCCAAGTGCTCCAGAAAAACGTTCTTGGTAGCCAGCCCGAGCGGAATCGTCGTCTGGACGTTCTCTTGCTCGAACTCTTTCAAGCGATTCTGGATACGGGCCGTCGTCTCCCCCACGATTCGGGAGTATTCGCGGAAATTGAAATTGACCGCCTTGATACTGCCTGCCTCGTCCTTTTCCATCATCACGATTTCGTTAAAATCGACTCCTTGCTGTGTCAACCGCTTCGTGACTGCATCCGTAATCGCCAGCTTTGCCACCTGATCGGCTTTGGCTTGCGCAATCAGGATCAAGGTTGGCTCTACTCTTCTTTCCACGACCACGAACAAGATCGCCAATCCGACGATGATCACCAAAAACGTAGCGAAAATTTTTCTGCCGCGCCTTTTCCAGCCTCCTTTTCGAAAACGCACGCTTTCTTCCACTCCCTCGTTTCGCCGTACGAAACTATATCAATGCTCAATCAGGACGTACCGTACGCATGGAAGAACGCTTTTGCTTGCCGCGACGCGGTCGGCCGCTTGCGAGCACGCCGCCGATGCCTGCCACAAAAGTAGGTACGCCGGATGTGACGAGAATCAGCGCCCAATCGCGGATGGACAAGTCTGTCGTCTTGAAGATGGGCTGAAGCGTGTCGATGTAGACGACACCAAGCACCAGTACCAACGACGAGATGACTGCCCAGACGAGGTATTTGTTTTCAAACACATTGCGATGAAACACGCTGTACTGGCTGCGGCAATCGAAAACGTGGATCAGCTGGGCCATCACCAAAGTGACGAAAGCGACCGTCTGGGCGTGGACCAGATCGTTTGGATTCTCGCGCAGCGTCAGCCAGAAAGCGAGCAGCGTCATGGCGCCGATCAAAAAGCCACGGCTGATGATTTTCCAGCCCAAGCCTCTGCCGAAAATGTTTTCCGCCTTGTTGCGCGGGTGCTGGTACATCGTGTCGGCCTCTGCCTGATCGACTCCGAGAGCCATAGCCGGCAACCCGTCCGTGACCAGATTGACCCACAAAATCTGAATCGGCACCAGCGGCAACGGCAAGCCGAGCAGCATGGCAAAAAACATGACGAGAATCTCGCCCACGTTGGAAGCGAGCAAATAGCGGATGAACTTGCGGATGTTGTCGTAGATGTTGCGCCCTTCCTCGACCGCGGCCACAATCGTCGCGAAGTTGTCGTCGCGCAGCACCAGGTCTGCCGCTTCTTTTGTCACGTCTGTTCCGGTAATGCCCATGGCGATCCCGATGTCAGATGTCTTGATCGCTGGAGCATCGTTCACGCCGTCACCCGTCATCGCCACCACATGCCCTTTGCTTTGCAGGGCGCGTACGATGCGCAGCTTGTGTTCGGGAGAAACCCGCGCGTACACCGTCACCCGTTCGGCGTGATCCGCGAGGACAGCATCAGACATCGCATCCAGCTCCCGGCCTTCCAGCACCTCGCCATAGCCGCGCATCAGCCCGATCTGGCGAGCGATCGCTTCGGCCGTCACCTTGTGGTCGCCCGTAATCATGACCGTCTTGATGCCCGCCTGGTGGCACAGATTGATCGCAGAGCGAACCTCTTCCCGCGGCGGATCGATCATCCCGACAAGCCCGACGAAAACGAGATTGTTTTCAATCGCCGCGATCGGTTGTCCGGGACGGTAGCCTTGCAATGTTTTGTAGGCAAAGCCGAGAACCCGCAGTGCTTTGCCCGCCATCACCTCTGTCTGCTCCAATACCCGGTGGCGAAGCGAGGCTGTAAGCGGCTGTAGCTCGCCTCCCCACAAAATGTGCGTGGATCTCGCCAGCACAGCCTCGGCAGCGCCTTTGGTCAGCAGCGAGTGCGCTCCGTCTGCGCCTTTTTCCACCACAGACATCATTTTGCGATCGGAATCAAACGGCAGCTCCTCGACGCGCATCGACTGGCTTTTCTGAGTGCTGCGCTCTGCGGCATTTCCGTTTGCTTTGGCAGCGAGCACCTTCAGCGCTCCCTCTGTCGGGTCGCCCACTACTTGCCAATGCCGCGTCGCTTTGCCCATCCCAAGCAAACTGCGTGTGCTCTGCTCTTCACAAATCAGTTGGGCATTGTTGCACCGCTCGGCGATACGGATGATTTGCGTGAGCGCTCCATCGCGGGCAGGAGACACCATTTTGCCCTGATGATGAAAAGCTCCTTCCGGCACATAGCCGCTTCCGCTCACTTCGTACGTAGCATCGCTGTGCCAGACATGGGTAACGGTCATTTTGTTCTGGGTCAGCGTGCCTGTCTTGTCAGAGCAGATGACGGAAGCGCAGCCAAGCGTCTCTACCGATGGCAGCTTGCGCACGATGGCGTTGCGTCTGATCATTCGCTGTACGCCGAGCGCCAGCGCCACCGTCACAATCGCCGGCAAGCCTTCCGGGATGGCTGCTACCGCAAGACTCACCCCTGCGAGAAACATCGTGAACAGTTCGTGTCCGTGCCACACACCAGCTACGATGACGACTATCGTCAAGAGCAGGGCGACAACCACGAGAATTTTGCCCATTTGCTCCAAACGCACTTGCAGCGGCGTCTCCGCTTCTTCGGCGGTATTCATCAAGTGGGCGATTTTCCCGATTTCAGTGGTCATCCCGGTTGCCACGACGATTCCGCTCCCGGTCCCTCCTGTCACCATCGTGCCCATGAAAGCGAGATTTTTCTGATCTCCCAGCGGCACGGTGGAAGCTTGCGCCGTATCGAGCGTTTTCACGTTTTTTCCTACAGGGACAGATTCACCCGTCAGCGCCGACTCTTCTACCTCCAGCCGATTGGCAGTAAGCAGTCGCAAATCGGCTGGAACCCGATCGCCCGCTTCAAGCTGAACCAGATCGCCCGGCACCAGGCGAGAAGCAGGAATCATGGAAATGTGCCCCTCCCGGATGACGCGCGCCATCGGGGATGCCAGCTCCTTGAGAGCTTGCAGGGACCGCTCCGCCTTTGCCTCCTGAATGAACCCGAGTATTCCGTTAATGATGATGATCGCGATAATCGTAATCGCATCCAGATACTCTCCGAGGAAGTAAGAAATCAGCGTGGCGATGAACAGGATGAGTACCATAAAATCTTTGAACTGGTCGAGAAAGACCGAGTAGAGAGGCTTGCGTTTGTTTTCAGCCAACTGGTTGGCACCTTGCTTGGCCAGTCTCCGCTCTGCCTCCTGCTGAGTCAATCCCTGCGCCGCATCGCTATGAAGGGCTTCGGTCACGTCGGCCGCCGCCAGCGTGTACCATTTTCGAATTGGCTGTGTATCCACCTACATCTCCTCCATCCACTTCTCACTCCTTCTCATGTGTATGCAGACGAGCCAGAAAATAAAACAACCCGTCCTTTTCCGTGGACGGGTCTTCATGTGGAGAGATATTATTTCAAGCTTTTGACCAACCCGATGCAAATGAGCAAAATCGGCGGAAGCCATGTCAGTCGTGTAAGCCATCTGGCTTTTCCTGCGCGTCGTCCCATCGCCAGCCCGACGACAAGCAGCAGTCCGCTCATGATGGCGATACAGAGCGCGACGACGAGTGGAGAGTATCCTAAAAACGTAAGACTGATTCCCGCGCCAAATGCATCCAGCGAGAGCGCCAGCCCAAGCATGACCGCCTCCCAGCCCATGATGTGTCCCGAACGGTCCGCATCTGCTTTGGAGGGGTCTTTCAAAATTTGAATCATCACGCCGAAAATCCGAAATTGGGTCAAGACTGTGCGATCCAGTTCTACCTGATTTGCCGCTTGTGGTACAACGGACACTTCACCCGCAGCTGTCGATCCCCCGGCCTGAGCTGTCAGCAAACATGGCTGGGCTTGCTCTGGTCCCTTCTCCCCTTCTTGCCTGGAAAAGAAAAGTCGCCACAGAGTAAACAACCCCATCAGGATTAGCACTGCCGCACCAATATGTTTGCCAATCTCAGGCGTCAGCCAATTGGTCAGGGAAGACCCTACAAGCATGACACCATACACAACGGCAAAGGAACATCCTGAAATGACGACCAGCGACAAAAAGGGCATTTTCATGTTGCGCAAGCCATACGTCAATCCTACGCTGACACTGTCCATGCTGATGGCCAGGGAAACGAGCAGGAGTGCGAGCCATCCGCTCATATGTGGTCACCTCTTTCCCATTGCCTATTAGGTATACGCGAGAAAGAGGAGTGTTGTGCCAATAAACAGGCAGGGCATGTTTGCACCAGTCAGTCCCTTCTTGGCTTTTTTATCCCGGCCAAAAGACTTGTTGCCAAATAAAAGAAAAGCTGCTATCCTTCAATTAAACAATGTTTAAAACATAGTTTAAGACGTTGTTCTGAACTTCCCCACCAGAAGGAGGTTGTCCGGCCAAAAATGGATAAAAACAGTGACACGAAGGCAAAAATTTTGCAGACTACCCTGGAGTTGATCAAGTCGGAAGGATTCGAGAGCGTCACGGTGCGCAAAATCGCAGCAGATTCGGGAACGAATGTCGCACTGGTCAACTATTATTTCGGGTCCAAGGATCGCCTGATCAACGAAGCTCTCAGCAGTTTTCTCGGCAGCTTTCAAGACACCTTTGATGTGCTCGACGATTTGACAGTCGCCCCAAAAGCGCGGCTCAGACAATTTTTGACCAGCTACGTCTCTGTCATTTCGCAGTACCCCGAGCTGGTTGCGCGGATTTTCGCCATCGGCGGGGCCGTTTTTACCTCGCAATACCAATACGGACAGTTTTTGCGCAGCATCGGGTTCGTCAAGATGCGCTCTGTGCTCCAGGAACTGACCGGGGAAGCCGATCAGGAGCTTTTGCAAATGATGATCATGCAATTGTTTGGAGCGATTTTCCTTCCGGCTCTGCTGAAATCGACGCTGTCGACAGGCGCTGGCATCGAGGTCGGCTCCGTCGAACAGCAAATGGACTTGTTGTTTGCACGCTATTTTCATGAAAATGCAAAATAGGAGTGAAAGAGTATGAACTTTCTGCGCTCGTATTGGCAAGATCTCGGACTACTCGTGGCAGCAATCGTGGGAGTTTATTTGCTGGCGGGGTGGGCGGACATCCCGGAGATTGAGCAAATTCTTTGGTTGAGCTTCATCGCGATCCTCGTGCACCAGTTTGAAGAATATCGTTGGCCTGGCTATTTTCCCGGACTGTTCAACGGACTGATTTTTCCCAGCAAGCATCCGGAGCGCTATCCGCTGAATCGACAGTCGGCCATGGTGATCAACCTCGTCATCGCCTATCTTTTCTATCTCGTTCCTGTCTTTTTCCCCACCGTCGTATGGTTGGCGCTCGGGCCGATTTTCATGGGATTTTTCCAGTTTGTCTGGCACGGCATTTTTGCGAATCGGAAAGCGGGCACCTTGTACAATCCGGGCTTGTTCGCCGTCATCGTCTTCCATATTCCGGTCGGCGGCTGGTACATCCAGCACATCGTCGCCAACAACATGGCTACGGTACTGGACTGGATCGTCGGAACGCTGTACTTTGCCGTCGCTGTGTACATTTTGATCGTCAAAGGCAACATGTGGCTGAAAGACGAGAAGTCTCCCTACGCCTTTTCCCGTCAGCAGCTTGGACCTTATTCTTAGAAATCATGACTGGCGAAAAAGGAGTCGATCGGCCACGGTCGCTCCTTTTTTCCAGGCAAGACGGTCATGAACGTTTGGCACAACAAAAGCCGCCGCCCGCTGTCTTCCAGCAAGCGACGGCTCTTTTTCCTGTATGGGAATAGGTACGTTTTTACAGTTCGTCGTCAAAACCGCCAAAGTCAAAATCTGCTTCTTCCTCTTCGCTGCCATGCTCCTCTTGTGCATCGTCGGAAGCCATTTCCTCGTCTGGCGACATCAGCTCGCCAAGCAGCATGCCCCCGAGAAGCCCGGCTGCCATGCCTCCGATCATGCCGCCCATGCCGCTGCCGCGATGGCCGTGGTGACCGTAATGGCCCTGTTGGTAGGCAGACAGCTGCACGTACGGGATGGCTTGCGGGTTGTTGGCGTAATCGCGAATCTTCGCCAGCAAATAGCGGGACAACTCTTCCTCTTGTCCAGCGGCAAGCAATTCGTTTGGCACCACGATTTCTGCCTTGTACTCCTTTTCGCGGCGCAGAAAGCCACTAGCCAGATCAAGCTCCGCAAGCATGCGCAGTTCGTCAGGAGTCGAGAAGAAGATCACTTCCAGTTCTTTGAGCGGGATTCCGAGATCGACTGCCGGGAAAAAGGCGAACTCCTGCCCGTACGGCGTCAGCTTGCCGGAATCGGCTTTTTGCCGCAGATTTGCGCGATCAAAAGCACGCAACACGCGCTCCACCCGTTCTGGCGGCAAAATTTCCAGACGGTCAAAATCAGTCGGATCGAGCGCCATTTCTACATCCAGCTTGGTTTGCAATGCAAATTGAACGGCTGGAGTAGAGATAGCCAGTCCATCCGGCATGACAAAGGAAAAAGGGATCTCTTGCACAAACGGCTTCGGCTGTACCGTAAACTGGCGGCTGATCGGGTAAACCTGCACTTGTCTGGTTACTTCTTGCCCACGCACATTCACTCTCATGAGCAGGACAGCGCTCAGCTCGGAAATGCGCTGCTCTACGTTGCCGCCCTCAATCCGCACGACGCCTGTCACCTTTTCCCCCAGTCGGAATCCAGGTGCGTCTAGTTGCAAATCAACAGTTGCTGCTCCTACACCGAATTTTGCCATCAGCTTTTTGAACATCGGCTTCTCCTCCAAATATAAGCAATTACTTATATTTATAGTGTAGCAGAAAAAGTTCTCTTTCGTTATCGTATTCCAAATTTTCCATACAGACAGCAATATGATACAATCTTTTTATGAATAAATTTACTTAAAAGGGGGTTGTTTCCATTTGAAAATGATACTTACAGCGCTTTTGTTCCTGTTTAGTTTAACTGCATGTTCTTCTAACAATCCAGAAGAAGAACTAAAAGCGCAGTCACAGAAACTAATACTTGAATATAGTAAAATCCTTTACGAGGTTAAAAAAGAGGACTATGTCAAAACACCTGGCGACTTTACCGCCTATATACCAGTCATTCAGGATAAAGCCAAGCCTTATTTAACTAAGAAGGAAGAACCGGAAAGCTTGCTCAAGTTGAACATCGGTTTTGTCGCTGCTTACTTAGCATATAATGATATTTTTTTAACTGTAGAAGACGTAAAAGTTACCGATTTCGAGAGGGATGAGGCTTCAGGAGCGATTAATATTAGTTATACCATTTTATTAAAAGATTCATTGAAAAGTGAAACCAAACACCAAGCAGGCCGAGTAACCTTAGTGCCCGACGATAAAACTTTTAAGATTGATTACTATTGGGATGATGTCAGAACCAATCAATTTAAAAGCTGAGCTGGGTAAAGAAAACATACGGTTACGAAAAAGAGAAGCACTACTGATTCGATCAGAGTGCTTCTCTTTTCATTGATTTGCTTGTGTGATTAAGGAATGAAATCAAATCCTGGAAGGGTTCTTTTGGATGTATTGTTGATGTCAGACGGGTCAACATGGATCGTAATAATCCCGCTCTGTCCGGCACCGTTCATATAATGATTTGTTAAATAATCCAAAATAGGCTCGCCGAGCTGTGGAGCACCGCTACACGCAAATAAATCGCCACATCTACACTTGTAATAACTCCAATGTGAATTGATGGTATTTCCAGTGTATTTGTTCTTGATGATAGCCCTCGACACCATGTACATCTTATGAACCCCATACAAAGTACAATCTCCTGTCGCCATAAGTAATTCCTCCTTAATTGTAGTAGAGACAATAGATTTTTTGTCTCGTCATATAACAAGGAGAAATTAAGGGCAACATTTACAACCATCTTCACAAAAAAATCTACTCATTATGTTCTTTAGAGAATAAATGACTTTAATAGCTGGCGGTTCTGAAGTTTTAATTCCAACGCCATGTTATCCAGGTTCTTTATCCAGAAATGTCGTTGCGTGCCCCCGTAGCGCGAGTAGCCAATGCGCGAGCGAGCAATTGCACCAAGTTGGCGGCGTATTTCCCTTCCGTATCCCTGAGAGCGGAAAACTCCGTCACTTCCAGTCCCGTGACGCGCCGATCGCTGACTACAGTCGCAAGCAGCATCTCCGCTTCCTCCAGGGAAAGCCCGATCTCGCTTGGCGAATAGGCCGCAGCCATCGCTTCCTTGTCCATCACATCCACGTCAAAATGAACGAGTATGCGGGCATCTGGCGGAATCTCCTGCATGATCCGGGTGATGGATTCGTGTACGCCTGCCCTTTTGAGCTGCTCCAGCGACGTGATCTCCACTCCGTACGTTTCCGCAGGCGGTTGCTGACAGCCCGCCAACCGGATTCGCTCTGCACGCCAACCGCTGCGTTCAATCCATTGCCCCTGGTCTTGCAGCAAAAACCACAGTCCCATCCCTGCCGCTCCAATGCAGCGCGAAGCAGAAGGCACTACCGCGTCCAAATGCCCGTCGATGACCAACAAGTACGCCTTTTCTTGGTGACGCGCCTGGTGGGCCAAAGCCGTCCCGACGATCAGGCTACAGTCGCCGCCAAGCATCAGGACGATCTCGTCGTCGCTTGCAAACCACGCCTGCGCTTCTTTCCCAAGCACGTCCCACAGCATGCGCGGCGCAGGCCAATTGCGAACAGGCGGAATATTGTGACGAGGCAAATAATCAGGTAGCCTCAAATCGCCGCTATCCGCCACTGTCAAGCCAACTTGCTGCAATTGCTCGATGAGCCCCGCTTTTCTCAGTGCGTCCGGGGCCAGCTCCGTTCCAGACACATACGCTCCCGTGAAATGCGGGATACCAGCCACTTTTACGTTAATAGACAGCTCCTCCAGTACCTCATTTATTGGAAATCACCATCAGTATAGCACCTCGATTGGACGAACTGCATTAGTTCGTTGACAGAAGGTTTCAGCCAGCCATCAGGCATGACAGCAGGCTCGCCGCGCAACAATTGGCAGGCAAACGTGTTCGGATGGGCGCCCGGACTCAAAAAATACACTTGCCCTCGCGGATTCGGTACGGCATCCATCGCTTCTACACATTTGCTGACGTACGTTTGCAAAGCTTCCCGATACACTGGCGCAGTAAGGGCCGAACCGCACCAGACGTCGATTCCGGTCAAAGCCTTGGCGTGTTGGGCATCCAGACTTTTGGCGAGAGAGCACACCACAAACAAAAGCTTACCAGGCGCCAGCTTGTAACGCTTTTCATACTGTTTGACAAACCGGGCAATCGTCGCATTCCACGACGGAGTATCGTAGCTACCCAAGTCGGGAATGCATTTGATCGCCGCGACCGTCTGTTCCTGCACTTGCAAAAACAGCAGGCCGTCCATCACTTGAAAAGAAATCCCTGCAATCCGCTCTGCCAGAAACGCCCCCATCCGCTCGTGCATGACGCGGGAGATTCGCTGGGACGATTTGCGCTTCAGCTTTTGCCTCACCCGGATTTCTTCTTCCTCGACGTAAATTCGTATCAGTTCTAAAAACAGCAATGCTTCTGTACTCGGCTCCGGCTGGCTCTTCTGGTCCTGTCCGGCGCACTCATTGATCAGGCACTCCAAACGGCTGTAGGCGTCTGCCAGGCTTTTCGCCCATTGCCCTGCTTTTTCTGTGCCCATTGTGATCCTCCCTTTACCTCATATCCGGCGTCTGATCGGCTACAACGAGGACGTCCATGTGCCGAGCCTCGCGCAGCAATCGCTGGACGACCGAGCCTTCGCGTATTTCCTTCCACCTCGTCCGCGCCGATTGTCCGATAATGACCTGTGTCGTGCCTTTTTCGTTCATCTGCTTGATCAACTGGGTAAAAACTTTGCGCCTTCCCGCTGCTTCGTATTGTTCAAAGCGACCTCCCAGCCGCTTGGTCAACGCGCGCAGCTTTGCCAGTTGCGCCTCTTCCTCTTCGGTAAGCGGCTCGTGATCCTTGACGTACGCCACATGCCAAACGGCCTTGAGCCGATAGGCAAGACGAAAGCCCCTGCGAATCAGCCGCTCACTGTCGGAACGCAAATTGACGCAAACAAAAATGACTTCCTGTTGTCGCCACGGCCCCCTGAGCGTCCGCCGCTCCCACGCCTCCAGCCGCTCGTCAACGTCGTCTGCCACTTCGCGCAAAGCCAATTCCCGCAGCGCTATCAAATTGCCCGTCCGGAAAAAATTCGCCAGAGACTGCTCCACCTTTTCCAGCGCGTAAATGTTTCCCTCGCGCATTCGTTGCCGCAGCGCTTTCGGGGAAATATCAATCAGCTCAACCTCGTCCGCCTGATGCAAAATATGGTCGGGCACTGTTTCCCGCACACGTACTCCCGTAATTTGTTCGACGCTGTCATTCAGACTTTCCAGATGCTGAATATTCATCGTGGAAATCACGGAAATACCTGCCGCAAGCAGCTTCTCCACATCTTGATACCTTTTTTCGCGCTCGCTCCCGGGCACATTCGTATGGGCCAGCTCGTCGACCAGGACGACCTCGGGATTGCGCCGAATGATTTCGTCCGTGTCCATCTCCGTCAAGGTCACGTTTTTGTACGGGATGCGCTTGCGCGGAATCAGGGGCAGTCCGCCGACCTGCTCGATCGTTTCTTTTCGCCCGTGCGTTTCCAGCAGGCCGATCACTACATCGATGCCATTTTCGGCCAGCTCGTTTCCTTCCCGCAGCATCGTGTAAGTTTTGCCCACGCCAGGCGCTGCCCCGACGTATACCTTTAACGCTCCTCGCCTGATTTTTCCGATCTCCTGCTCCATTTCTTCCTGCGACAGGCGGCGATACGGATTGATCGTTTCCGTAGTGTGGCGCTTGGCTGGCATCACTCGCTCCCCGTCGCGCTCTGAGCGGTCGGCGACAATTAAAATATCGATATTTTTCGTTTTCCGGAGAATTTTATGGACGATCGAGCCGTGCCAAATTTCTTCCCAGCGGGTTCGCTTCGACTGCCCCATGACGATCCGGGTTACATTGCGCGCCATCGCGTAGGCGACCAGCTCGCTTGCCACGTCCTTTTCCCGCTGCAAAGGCGTTTCCTCAAACGTACCGCCTACCTTGTCAACCAGCTTTGCAATCGCTCTGCGAAAAGTCGCTTCTTCTTTGCTCAGCTTTTTGGAGGCCGGACGAAAGCAGACGACCAACAGCTCTCCGCCGAGCCGCTTGGCAACCTGTTGTCCGCGCCGCACCAGGATGGAGCCGTTCCAATGATACTGGGCCGATACCAAAATGCGCTCGGTTGCCCCGGATGCTCCCACCATGCCGTGCTTCTCGCGGTACTCCTCCAAATCTTCGTTCACGCCTGTGGCTACGAACCGCAGCGCCAGCTCGCGCAGCACATGCAGATTGTCTCTGCGCAGCAAGGGATGGTTGCTGCGCATCGAAGCAGCACCATCCTCTTCCTGCAACCGTTTCAGGATCGCTTCCGGCGTCACGTCCAGTAGCTTTACCTCGTCGGCAAGAGCCAGCGTCTCTTCCGGCACGCACTGATCGATGTGCACCTGTGCGCGGGTCAGTCGTTCCGCCATCTCTTTCATTCCCGCCAATTCGTAAATGTTGACGGTCCCAATCACGCTGATATTGTGGTCGAGCAAATAACGAACGTCATCGAGCCGGGTCGGGCGTGGCGCATCCGGACGGTTCCGGTGAGCCAGCCCGTCCACCAGCACGACTTCGGGATCTCGCTCCAAAATTTTGCCGACATCCAGATCATGCTTCGCCTCGCCTTGCGCATGCCAGAGAAGGGAAGGGATTTCCTCCAGACCTTCCCGCTTGGGAGCAAGCTTCGGCGATGCGGCCGCACCGGAAGCGGCGATAACCACGTCGATTCCTTTTTTTCGGAGACTCTGCCCTTCCATCAGCAAATGATACGTTTTCCCTGAGCCGCTCACTGCCCCCAGAATGATTTTCAGCCTGCCCCGGTGCATTCTGGAGATGGACTGCAAGATTTCTTCCGGGGTCTTTCGGCGAAACTGCTCGACCATCTCGCAGCCCTCCTGTTTATTTCAGCCGATCCAAAGCCAGATTCAGCTTCAGTACGTTGACTCGCGGTTCTCCAAATACTCCCATGCTTCTTCCTTCCGTGTTTTCCGCAACCAAAGCCTGAACTTTTGCCGGATCGAGATTGCGCGCCTTCGCAACGCGCTGCACCTGAATGGCTGCCGCTTTTGGCGAGATGTGCGGATCAAGGCCCGAACCGGAGTTGGTCAGCAAATCGGCCGGGATATCTGCTTGCGCGACGCCCGGGTTGGCAGCCAGGAAAGCAGCGATGTCTTTTTGCACGCGCTCGGTCAGTGCCGGGTTGGATGGCGCGTAGTTGTTCGAGCCAGAGCCTGCTGCATTGTTGTCGATAGACGAGATGCGGCCCCAGAAATATTGCGGATCGGTGAACGTTTGCCCGATCAGCTCGGAGCCGACTACTTTGCCGTTCGCATCGGCAATCAGACTGCCGCTCGCCTGCGCCGGCATGACGACCTGCGCCACCCCTGTCATCGCAAGCGGGTAAATCAGTCCGCATATGAGCAGTAAAACGACAGACAATCGGAGGTTTTTCAAAATCATGGATATTCACCTTTGCTTTCCTGTTTCGATTGTGGCGGTTTCGCCTATACGAGATTCAATCCGACCAGCACCAGGTCAATCAGCTTGATGCCGACAAAAGGCACCAGAATGCCGCCCAAACCATAGATCACCAGATTGCGGCTGAGCAGCTTGGTCGCGCTCATCGGCGAGTATTTTACGCCTTTCATCGCCAGCGGAATCAAGATCGGAATGATGATCGCGTTGAAGATCAGCGCGGACAAAATGGCGCTCTGCGGCGTAGCCAAGCCCATGATGTTGAGGGCGTTCATTTGCGGGATCGCCAGCATGAACATCGCCGGAATGATCGCAAAATACTTCGCCACGTCGTTTGCGATACTGAAAGTCGTCAGTGCGCCGCGCGTCATCAAAAGCTGCTTGCCGATCGCCACTACCTCAATAATTTTCGTCGGGTCGGAATCGAGGTCGACCATGTTGGCCGCTTCCTTCGCCGCAACCGTCCCGCTGTTCATCGCCAGACCGACATCCGCCTGGGCGAGCGCTGGCGCATCATTCGTGCCATCGCCTGTCATCGCGACCAGTTTGCCCGCTGCCTGTTCTTTGCGGATCAAGGCAATCTTGTCCTCCGGCTTCGCTTCCGCCACAAAATCGTCTACCCCTGCCTCGCGGGCAATCGTCGCTGCTGTGAGCGGATTATCCCCCGTGCACATCACCGTGCGAATCCCCATGCGTCGCAGTTCTTCAAAGCGCTCTCTCATCCCCGGTTTGACGGTATCCTTCAAATAAATCAGCCCGAGAATGACATTTCCCTCCACCACTGCCAGCGGCGTTCCGCCTGCGGTTGCGATCCGGTTTGCCTTTTCGTCGAGGTCTGCCGGGATACGGCCTCCCAATTCCTTGACGTACGTTTTGATCGCGTCTACTGCACCTTTGCGAATTTGCGTGCCGTTTGCCAAATTCGTGCCGCTCATGCGCGTCTCGGCTCTAAATTCCACGCCCTCTGCGCCCGGCAGTTCCAGCTCGCTTGCTGCAAGACCTTGCTTTTTCGCCAGTTCCACAATCGAGCGGCCTTCCGGTGTTTCATCGAGTATGGAGCTTTGTGCTGCCGCCCTGTTCAAAGCGTCTGCCTTGCTGTTGCCCACTGGCACAAATTCCGCCGCCATGCGGTTTCCGTGGGTGATCGTGCCTGTTTTGTCCAAAATAATCGTGTTAATGTCGCCCGAAGCTTCCACCGCTTTCCCCGACATCGCAATGACGTTGAACTGCGTAACCCGGTCCATCCCGGCAATCCCGATGGCGGAAAGCAAACCGCCAATCGTCGTCGGAATCAGGCAGACGAGCAAAGCCACGAGCGTAGCAATCGGAATGGCGGCATTGACGTAGCTTGCGATCGGCTGCAAAGTCGTGCAGACGATCAGGAAAATCAACGTCAAGCTGACCAGCAACGTATTGAGCGCAATTTCGTTCGGAGTTTTTTGCCGTTTGGCACCTTCGACCAAAGAAATCATCCGGTCGAGGAACGACTCGCCAGGATCAGTCGTCACACGGACGCGAATCCGGTCGCTCACTACACGCGTACCGCCTGTAACGGAGCTGAAATCGCCACCCGCTTCTTTAATAACAGGCGCGGATTCACCCGTAATCGCCGACTCATCCACGGAGGCGACACCTTCGACAATCTCCCCGTCACTCGGAATCAGCTCGCCCGCTTCGACGATAACCAGATCGCCTTTGCGCAGTTCCGTCGAGCTGACCATTTGGATCGAGCCATCTTTAGCGAGCTTTCTCGCTTTTGTATCCTGTTTCGTTTTTTTCAGACTCTCAGCCTGTGCTTTTCCGCGTCCTTCTGCCAATGCCTCGGCGAAGTTGGCGAACAGAATGGTCACAAACAGAATCAGGCTGACGATCCCGTTGTATCCGCGATCAGAGGCTCCCCCGAACAGATCGGGCAAGATCGTCAAAAGCAGGGTCACGACAAATCCGACTTCGACCACAAACATGACCGGGTTTTTGATCATGACCCGCGGGTCCAGTTTTTTCAGCGCCTCGACAAAGGCACGCTGGTACAAATCTTTTGGAAACGCAACCGTGCGCGTTCTGCTCATTGGAAATATCTCCTTTGCCTTTTGAATTATCGGATGGTCAACCACTCGGCTACCGGGCCAAGTGCCAGTACCGGCAAGAACGTCAGCGCACCCACGATCACGACCGTCGCGATCAAAATGACCAGAAACACACCATTGTCTGTGCGAAGCGTACCCATCGTTTCAGGTACAGGCGTTTTCGCGAGCAACGAACCGGCTACCGCCAGCATCGCGATGATCGACACGTATCGGCCAAACAGCATGACCAGCCCAGTCGAAATGTTCCAGAAAGGCGTATTGTCGCCCAGTCCTTCAAAGCCAGAGCCGTTGTTGGCTGCCGAGGACGTAAATTCGTACAAAACTTGCGAGATGCCGTGGAAGCCCGGATTGGAGATTCCGGCTGTGCCCATTTCCGAGGCCAGCGCAATCGCGGTCGGAGCCAAAATGATCAGCGGGTGGGCGAGAATCGCAATCGCGATCAGCTTCATCTCTTTCCCTTCGATTTTTCGTCCGAGAAACTCGGGCGTCCGTCCGACCATCAAGCCCGCGATAAACACAGCCAAAATCGCATACATCAAAATGTTTACCGTACCGACGCCATCTCCGCCGAATACGCAGTTCAGCATCATTTCCCCGAGCGGCACCAGTCCGCCCAGCGGCGTCAGCGTGTCGTGCATGTTGTTGACCGTTCCGGTCGTCGCCGCAGTCGTCACCGCTGTAAACAGGGCGCTCTGCGCAATGCCGAAACGCACTTCTTTTCCTTCCATGCTGCCCACGGCCTGTGACAAACCTGCACGTTCAAGCGCCGGGTTGCCATTGATCTCGCTTCCGTAGGCAATCCCGAGGAACACGAGAAACATCAAACTCATGGCGCCAAAAATGATCCAGCCTTGCTTGCGGCTCTTCGTCATGAAACCGAAGGCAAAAGGCAGAGACGCCGGAATGAGGAACATCGACAAAATCTCCAGCACGTTCGTCAAAGGAGTCGGATTCTCAAACGGATGCGCAGAGTTGACCCCAAAGAACCCGCCGCCGTTCGTTCCCAAATGCTTGATCGACACAAGCGAAGCTACCGGACCTCGTGCGATTTGCTGTTCAGCCCCGCTCAATGTAGTCGCCGTCGCTGTCGGTTCCATCGTCTGCGGCACGCCTTGCGCCACCAGAAGAAGTGTCACGACTACTGCCAAGGGAAGCAGCACACGCGTATGCGCCCGCACCAGGTCGACATAGTAGTTTCCGATGCTGCGCTGTCCGGTCAATCCGCGCATGAATGCCATGACGACCGCAATCCCCGTAGCAGGTGTCGTAAACATCAGGTAGATAATCACCATCATCTGCGACAGATAGGACAAACCGCTTTCTCCGCTGTAATGCTGGAGATTGGTATTCGTCAAAAAGCTTACCGCCGTATTGAACGACAGCAACGGGTCCATCGCCGCCACACCGCTCGGATTCCCCGGCAGCATCCCTTGCAAGCGCAAGAGCAGATAAGCAATCGCAACCATCGTGATATTGCTGACCAAAACCGCCGTCGCGTACTGCTTCCAGGTCATGTCTGCGATGCGAATGCCAGACCATTTGTAAATGACTTTTTCCACCCCGCCAAAAGCGCGGTCCAATCGCGTATTTTCCAGGGAAAAGGCCCGCGCCAGATAGCGTCCCGTCGGAATCGCCAACAAGAGCAGCACCACCAAAACCACCGATATTTGTATAAAGTCCACGGACAATTCCTCCTACTTCCTCTATGAAATGAATCGCTCGACCAATCCTTAATACTTTTCCGGATAGATCAGTGCGTGGCCCAGGTAGATCGCCAGTCCGGCCACAATCAACAGCAGCAAGATCATTTTTCTTTTCCTCCCTGTTCTTTTACTACCGCATCACAAAACTTGATCAGGGCAAAAAATGTAACAAACGAGATTGCCAAGAGCAGTATGGCAACTAAGTCCATGAAAAGTCCCTCCTTTTTCCGCTTGCAGTTTGCCGTTTTTGTCGCGCCAGCTTCCTTCAGGCGCCCACCTCCATCTACCTTGAACAAAGTCGTGCCGGTTCGCCTCTTTCGCTCACTTCCTGGTACAAGCTTTCTCCCCTGAAAAAACCTGCCATGGAAGCAAAAAAATAGACCAATGCTTACTCATTCCCCGAAAAGATCGCCACAATGGACCAGCAAAGCTCAACAGACAGGGCAAGCCCCGCCCGCACTTTAGCGGTATGAAAGACGATCACTTCTTCGGAGAAAAAGTACTCATTGGTCTACCGAACGCCCAGCCGACTTGAATGTGCCTTCTTTGCGTTTTGTCTCCCGTTTCCTTTTTCCGAAAAACGTGTATTCATTTTTTGGGCAAAACGAAAAGACCTGCATCTTTCGTTTCGAGCAAGCTTCTTTGCTCATCCCAAAGGACAACAAAAAAAGCCTCCTCAAACAGGCGGTCTTTAGACCTCCCTCGCTTTAGCCGACGAAGTTAGCTGACGGGTAGGATGGCGAAAGAGTTACTCATCCCTTCCACGAATCGTGGAATTAACCCCTACAAAATTGGGTCCTCCGTTCCCGAGTGCCTCGGGATTTGGCCAGATTTGCAATTGTTGGTTACGAGTCTCATTATACGTCTGGCATAATCGGTTGTTAATGTCTTGTTTCTCGCTTTTTAGCACGATTTGTGCAGTCTTTATCGATGTAAGCGATTTAATCCTGTCAGGACTCAGCCGCGCAAGATATTTCGTCGATTATCTCGCGTTTTCTCGCAACGCATGGACCGCGTTCGGAAATGCCCTGTCCGATTTTTTGCAGCCATTGCTTTATTTCTTCTGCCGACAAAGGCTTGCTGTAAAGGTATCCTTGCATTTCATCACACTTCTGTTCACGCAAAAAAGCAAACTGAAGCTCGTTTTCCACCCCTTCAGCCAAAACGCTGAGGTGCAGATTATGGGCCATGGCAATGATCGACTGGGCAATCACGGCATCGTCCTTTTCCGTAATAGCACTTACGAAGGAGCGATCAATTTTCAGACGATCTATGGGAAAATCGCGCAAGTAGCTAAGCGAAGAGTATCCGGTGCCAAAGTCGTCAATCGACAGCTTCATCCCCAATCGCTTTAACTCATGCAGAACACCGATCACCGCATCCGGATTTTTCATGACGGCGCTTTCTGTAATCTCTAGCTCCAGAAGCTCGGGCTGCATGTCCGTCTCCTGAAGAACTTGCTGAATCATCTGTACCAGATTCTCTTGTTGAAACTGACGGGCAGACAAGTTGACGGCAACTCGCAACGGGTCATATCCTGCCTGCTCCCAGAGCTTGGCTTGGTTACAGGCTGTTCGCAGCGCCCACTCGCCAATCGGTACAATAAGTCCCGTCTCTTCTGCCAGTGGAATGAAGTCTGCCGGGGAAACCAGCCCCCATACGGGATGCTGCCACCTCAGCAGCGCCTCGACTCCGACTATTTTTCCTGTCTGGCAATCGATTTGCGGCTGGTATTGCAGATGAAATTCCCCCCTCTCCAAAGCTTTGTGAAGTTCCTGTTCCATCGCAAGACATTCTGATGCATGATTGCTCATCGTAAAGGAGTACACAATGTATCGATTTCGTCCCTTCTCTTTTGCACTGTACATAGCGGGAGATTTGGGCGCTTCGTTCCTTCAGGTCTTTCGGGATTGTTCCTTGCCGCTCGCCCACGTAGTCACATATGGCGCGAACCGCTCCCTTCCGATATTGAACCCCTCTGTAATTCAGCCCGCTCATCCGTTCTTCTGCGGTAAACGGTACGACCTGGCCTTCGTATGCCTTCACGTCGCAAACGACATGCTTTTGCTTGGCGAGCATGAGGATCGAGCTGCCTTCTGGCGTATCGTCAAACAGAGAGGTAAGTACCGCTACCTCTATCAACTCCTTCTCCTCTGCTCCTGCGACTGGAACAAACTGCGCCGCCAGCCGATTGCCGTACGTGATCGTGCCTGTTTTGTCCAAAATAATCGTATTGACGTCACCAGCCGCCTCTACTGCCTTGCCTGACATCGCAATGACACCGAAGCGGGTAACCCGATCCATGCCTGCGATTCCGATCGCAGACAAAAGACCGCCAATCGTCGTCGGAATCAAACAAACTAACAGTACGACCAGGACAGAAATATTGAGATGAATGCCCGCATAGGCGGCGATTGGCACCAGTGTGACTACGACGATGAGAAAAATAAGCGTAAATACGATCAATACCGTATTCAGGGCGATTTCGTTTGGGGCCTTTTGCCGTTTGGCGCCTTCGATCAAGGCAATCATCCTGTCCAAAAAAGAATCGCCCGGGTTCGTGGTTATTTTGATCAAGATAGAATCACTCGTGACCCGCGTACCGCCAGTCACGGACGACTGATCACTTCCCGCCCGTTTGATTACAGGTGCAGATTCGCCTGTAATCGCTGATTCATCAATCGAAGCCAGCCCCTCGACAATTTCACCGTCGCCAGGAATGAAGTCACCCGTCTCTACCAGAACAAGATCCCCTCTTCGCAGTTCCTCCGCAGACACCACATGGATGCCCCCGTCTGCCTTCAGCCGTTTCGCCTCAGTATCTCTTTTGGCCCGGCGCAACGTATCTGCCTGCGCTTTTCCCCGCCCTTCTGCCAGTGCTTCGGCAAAATTGGCAAACAGGACGGTAACAGCAAAACCAAAAATACGCCTGTGTTCCAGCCTATCTGATTCTCTGTTCCGAAATAATGGGGGAAAAGGATCATGAGCAGGATTAGCACAGTTCCCATCTCAACCACAAACAGTACAGGATTCGATTTCATAACCAGCGGGTTTAGCTTGCGTACACTCTCCAACAAAGCTGTTCCGATTATTTTATTGTGGAATGTCGAATGCTCTTCTACTTGTTTCACGGCCATTCACCTTTCTATCCTATGAAATTCACAATTGTTCTACATGACATAAGGCGTGAACCAAATACAAAAAAATCCCCACGGCAAAAATCGTTACGATTACCACAAAATCATCCCTCCTCAGACGTGTTGACAGCCCAAAGTCGGCTGAGTAATATAAGGCACAATGATAAATAATGGGAGGTATGGCGTTTGGCCATCTCTAACAAAAAAAAGCTGGAAGCTGAAATCAGCGAAACTTTCATCAAATTTCAACGCGACTTGATCGGACGTGGCCCTCAAGAAGCAAAAACCTACATCGTCGGCGACATGGTCCTCGTTCGCTTCAAGGGAGTGCTCACCGTTGAAGAAAAACATCTCTCCAGCCACGATAAAGGCCGTCGCATTGTAAAAGAAATGCGCGAGGTGCTTCGTGAGATGTATAGCGAGGAATCAGAAGAAATCGTAGAAAAGCTGACCGGCTGCAAAGTGCTGTCCAGTCATAGCGACATCAGCACCAAGATGGGGGAGCGAATCGAGGTTTACGTGTTGGACAAGGACCTCGAAAAAATGCTGGGCTGATTCCTCAACTGAATACCTGTGCATCGAAAAGGCGGCTCCGCCTGCTTACTGACGGAGCCTTTTTCCAATCAACCGCTGAGTTGTTCTGCCAGCCATCGATATCCCTTGTACCCTGGCTTGCTGATGATGACATAATGGGCACCTAACCCTTTGTATAAACTCGCATTTTGCTGCTCCTGTGTCAGAACGAAAATGCGGCAAGTGCCCAACTGCCGAAACAAAGTAATGAAATCACGCCCTTCTGGCCATTCGTCCACAAACAGATAGACAGACTGATAGACTAACAACTCCTCTTGATGAAGATAGCTTTCATCGAAAGAAATGGGCGACAACTTTTCTGTGCAGGAGTGACGCTCTCCCCTGATCAGCGAATAGGCAACAGGACTTTTCCGGAAGAACAGAGAGTCACTGCCTCCTCTGATCGTCTGCACAAAAGACGTGAATGCCTCTCCCACCCCAATGACCAGACAATTTTTCATGCCAGCCCCTCCTCTTCCCGTTTATTTGAGCTCCTCAATCGACTGGATGTTCATATAGCCTGGAACCACCAACCCGATTTTGGTTCCGTCCAGATTGGGGCCAAGGTCTTCCAACTGATCCCCGAACTTTTTGAGGTAGCTCGCATCGGTAGAGGGAAGCCAGGCTGCTACCATCCCGTCCACATCGCCCATGGCTACGCCTGCCCACATCGGTCCAGCCTGGACCTGACTCAATTCCACCTCATATCCGAGCTTTGTCTCCAGCACTTCCTTCACTATGTGCGAACTGGCAATTTCCGAGTCCCATGCCACGTAAGCGATGGTCAGCTTTTCTTTTTGAACCGGAGCAAGCCCCTCTACCCACTTCCCGACCTTGTCTTCGTTGTTTTTCACCCACTCCGCAGCCGCTTCCTCTGGTTTTTTCCCGTCCAAAATATGTACCATCACAGCTTCCATGTCCGCAGGCTTCCATTGGAACGCGTCCAGAAACCGATAGGCGGCAGGGTGATCCTGCTTCAATCCTTTTCGAACGATGGTATGAATCTGTTCAGCTCCGCCAAAGCCGTTTTTCGGGTCCTGCAAATATTTCAGATCCAGTTTTTTGAACATCCAATGCGGCGTCCAACCCGTGATGATAATTGGTTGCTTCTGTTCGTAGGCACGCGTCAGCGCGGCAGTCATCGCCGCATCCGATCCTTCTACGAGCTGCCAGTTGTCCAGGCCGTACAGCTTCATGACTTCCTCAGTCTTCACCATCGAGCCGGCACCAGCGTCAATTCCGATGATTTTATATCCCACTGCTTCCCCAATCGCGTTCTTCGGCACCTGGACGGGATTCGGATTGTGCCCAATCGTCGCCCCTGTCGGTGTAGAGCCTTGCTGAGAGCAGCCTGCCAGCATAATAGCCGCAGCCACCACCCATGTCAGTGCATTTTTTCGCGTGAACTTGTTCATAACGCTTTTCTCTCCTTTTGTTTGGCATGCTGGGAAATGCGGTCCAGAACGATAGCAATAATCACGATCGATAACCCCGCTTCAAAACCTTTGCCGATATCCACCTGGGATACAGCCCGATAAACATCGGCTCCCAATCCTTTTGCTCCGATCATGGCGGCGATAACCACCATCGAAAGCGCAAGCATGATGCACTGGTTGACTCCCGCCATGATGGTCGTCTTCGCCAAAGGCAGTTGCACCTTCATCAACTTTTGCCATCTCGATGAGCCGAAAGCATCCGCTGCTTCTGCAAGCTCCGGCGGAACCTGACGTATGCCGAGATTCGTAAATCGGACGATCGGCGGCAGCGCAAAGATAACGGAAGCAATGACCCCTGGTACTTCGCCCAGTCCAAAAAAGAAAATGGCCGGGATCAAGTAAACGAATGCTGGCATCGTCTGCATCAAATCTAGCAACGGCATGACCAGCTTCGTGAAAGTATCGCTTCGCGCGCAGGCAATACCCGCAGGAATCCCTACAGTGATGGACAACAGGGCAGAAGCAATAACCAAGCCGAGCGTTTCGACCGTTTCATCCCAGTACCCCAGATTGGCAATGAGAAACAGCCCAAGCAATGTGAAAAACATCGAAGATCGCCCGCCAAATACCCAGGCCAGCGCCCCGAACAGCAAAATGAGAATAACAGACGGTATCGCAGCCAAAACCTCGGTAAAGTACGTGACCATTCCCGAAATGATGATCGCGATCGGATCGAACAAAATGCCTTTGTGCTGACCGAGCGCCTCAACGATTCGTTCCACCCACTCACCGATCGGCAACTTAGGCACGGAATCCATGAGGCATCACCTCTGCTCCCTGCTGCGGATTGACCTTGCCGACAAGCCCGCCGAGCACCGCTCCCTTGACAATGACGCCCAACAGACGCCGCTCCTCACCCACGACAGCAATCGGAACGTGCAAATCTGCCATCAGAGGAAACAGGCTGTTCAGACGGGCATCTGGCCCCACGCTGGGGATATCTTTTTTCATCATGGTTTCAAGCGACTCGCCCGTATTGATCGCAAGCGAAACGTCATAGGCGGTAACAAGCCCAAGCAATGTCCGCTTTTTGTCTACGATGTACAGACTGGATACCCCGTTGTCCATCATGAGCTGGAGGGCCACCCTCGCACCTTTGTCAGGAGTAATCGCTTCTGCCCTTTTCATCACGTGTTTTGCCACCAGCACTTTGGACAAGTCTGCATCCTCAACGAATTTTTTCACGAATTCATCCGCAGGATCGGTCATGATTTCTTCGGGACGCCCGACCTGGATGAAGCGACCGTCTTTCATCAGGGCGATCCGGTCACCGAGCCGCAATGCCTCATGCAGATCGTGAGTAATGAACAAAATAGTCTTTTTCATCGTTAGCTGAAGCTCTAGCAGCTCATCCTGCATGTCTTTTCGAATCAGCGGATCAAGGGCACTGAACGCTTCATCCATCAGCAAAATGTCGGGATTGTTGGCGAGCGCCCGGGCCAGGCCGACCCTCTGCCTCATTCCGCCGCTCAATTGATCAGGGAAGGCATTTTCCCACTCGGAAAGCCCGACGAGCGCAAGCGCTTCGCGTGCTTTTTCTTGCCTCAATCCATGCGGTACTTGCTGAATCTCCAAACCGAATTCGATGTTTTCCCGTACCGTTCGCTGTGGGAAGAGCGCGAAATTTTGAAAAACCATGCCGAGCTTTCTCCTGCGTACCTCGCGCAAATGAGCCGGCTTCATACCAATGAGTTCTTCGCCATCGATCTGAACGCTCCCAGTGGTTGGCTCAATCAGGCGGTTGCAAAGTCGGATCAAGGTAGATTTGCCGCTGCCTGACAGCCCCATAATGACGAAAATTTCGCCCTCTGCTACCGAGAAGCTGATCTGGTTCACACCGATCGATTGCCCTGTCTCTTTAAAAATTTGCTCCTTTGTCCATCCTTGCTCCAACAGCTTTAACGCTGCCTGCGGCTGCTTGCCAAACACTTTCGTCAATTGCCTGACTGTCATTTTGGGCATGAGCCTTTCCTCCCTTTCTTGTTTTCCCAAATGAAAAAACCTGCGAAGTTCCGCTTCCAACCGGACGAACCACCTGCAGACGCTGCCGCTTGTGTACGCTCGATTTTTGCAGAATAACGCAGGCTTACCTAATACCTGGCGCCCCTGTGCAAAAGGCTCCCTGTACGCTGTCTTCCTGATTTCGCTGTTCGTTTTTTGGTTTCATGCACCGGGTTTATGCCGAAATTCATTTGCCGCCCGCCATCCTCGCACATCGACATGCACGCGTATGACAAAAGCCACACATGAAAATCGCCATAAAAAATAGACCTATTTCATCCTTTTTCTCAAGAACAAAGGTCCCAAAGAAAAAGTCTGAAATGGCCTATAAACGCGCCCGAAGAGGACCGCTCCTCTTTTTTCGCATCATTGCCCAGACTTCATCGCTTCATGAACCTTCCCTGCTTTGGCCGACGAGGTTAGCTGACGGGTAGGATGGCAGAGAAGACTTATCTCATCCCTCCTGATTGCTCAGGATTAACCCCAAAAGATTGGTTCCCCCGCTTCCGGGTTGCCCCGGAACTAGGCCGTATGAAATGTTTGAATCAGATTCGGTAATGTGATTTGATTATACGCCTGCTGCCAATTATTGTGAATGCTCGCTTCTGCCTGCTTGCCTCATGCTTGATCGTTCTTTATTTATATCCTGACATTAGCTATCGGTTGCTCACCAATGAAAGCTATTTCGCCTGCTTTCCAGCTTACACGCAAATGCTCACCAGTACAGAATCATCGTAAGCAAACCGCTCGCTAATATCGGTGACCACTTCCCATTCCTCTTCCCCGACGCGAATCGAGTAAATCAGCTCCCGGCCCTGAAACTGGACGTGAGCGACCTTGCCCATGATCCCGTCCGCGCCTTGTTGCCAGGTGGACAGCTTCAACTGGTCCGGGCGAACAGGCAATACTTGCTGATCGAAAAAAGCGGAAAAATCACGCGAAACGGTGATCGGCAACGATGACGCTCCCTGTTTTTCCAGCAAAAAGGTGTTCGCGGCAGCCCAGTTCCCTTTTAAAAAGTTGGCTCTGCCGACAAACTTGGCGACAAACGGCGACTCCGGGGCGTAGTAAATGTCGTGCGGAGTGCCTGCCTGCTCAACTCTGCCGCCCTTCATCACGACAATGCGATCAGCCATGGCCAGTGCCTCGGATTGATCGTGCGTCACATAGACAATCGACGTACCCAGTTCGCGGTGAATGAACTGGATTTCTTTTCGCATCTGCATGCGCAGCTCGGCGTCCAGACTGCTCAACGGTTCGTCCATCAGCAACAAGGTCGGATTGAACACGATGGCGCGCGCCAGCGCCACACGCTGCTTTTGCCCACCGGAAAGCTGACTGGGGAACCGCTCCTCCATACCGCCCAGACCGACCATCTCCAGCATCTGGGCTACCCGCGCTTTCGGGTTTTGCTTGTACGCTTCCGGCACCTGCTGTTGATGCTGCAAAGGAAACGCCACGTTTTCGTAGACCGTCAAATGCGGCCAGAGGGCGAACGACTGAAACACCATGCCAATCCGCCGTTCTTCCGGCGGCTTGCGCTTGGCCGCGCTGGCTACACACTCGTTGTTGATCCAGATTTCTCCGCTTGTCGGGGATTCGAACCCGGCAAGGAGCCGCAGCAGCGTCGTTTTGCCGCAGCCGCTCGGACCGAGCAAAGCGACAAACTCGCCCTGGCCGATCTGCAAATCGAGATGGTGGAGCGCCGTGACATTCCCGAATTTTTTCGATACCCCTATTACCCGCGCACTGTTCATTGTTCGATCCTCCGTTGCCAGTATCGTTTCCACAGACTGCCCGCCGCGAGCACCAGCAGGATGGCTCCTACGATCAAAGTCGAGAGGGCCGTGCTGTACGTTGTCGATCCCGCCTGCTCAAAGCTGAAAATGACGACACCGATCGTTTCCGAGCCGGATGACCACAAGAGCGACGAAATCGTCAGCTCTGTAAAAGCGGTGAGAAAGACCAGAAACAAACCTGTTGCCATGCCCGGCGCGTAGAGCGGGAGCAAAATGCGCCGCCATCTCGTCCAGAAGCGCCCGCCGTTGATCCGTGCCGCTTCCTCCACTTCTTTGCCCACTTGCATGATCGAAACCGTACTGCTTTTGACTTGCAAAATGAGAAAGCGCGTCACGTAAGCGATCATGATCAGCCAAACCGTTCCGTATATGCCTGGCTGCCAGCCGGGAATCGGTTCAATCCAGGTCAAAATCATCGCAAGTCCGAGCACCATGCCCGGAAGCGCATACGGCAGCGCTACAGCCCCTTCCATCGCTTTGCCAAGCGCAGACGGCTTATGAATGCGCCAGTAGGCGAACAGCGTGCCCGCGACGACGCACAAGACACCCGTCATGCTGGCAAGCATCAAGCTGTTGCCGATGGCTCCCTTCGTACCTGCGTGGTCGAACATTACGAAGGCAAAGTGCTTCCACGTCAAATTTTCCGGGACAAACGGCAAGCCGTACGCTTTGACAAAAGCGGTTGCGGCCATCGACAAAAGCGGAAGCAGGCTCGTCACAAGCAAAAACCCGCCCACCAAAACCTCCGCCGTCAAACGGTGCTTGCCCAAAGACCGCCGGATGGACTTGTCCTCGGCACTGGTCTGGTCTACCCGGCTTTTCCGCAGCAAAACCCACTGCATCCCTGTCCCTGCCAGCGCAATGACGCCGAGCAAAACAGACAGGACAGCCGCCCTGGCAAAAGCGCTCGGCCCAAATCCGATCACTTCCTCGTAGATCAGTGTACTGAGTACAGAGATATTTTCCGGGATACCCAAAAATGCCGGAATCCCGAAGTTGTCCAGCCCGGAGATAAACGCCAGCAGTCCGCCTCCCGCAATGCCTGGCAAGGCGAGCGGAAGCGTCACTTTGGCAAACACAGCCCGCGCGCTTGCTCCCGCGGAATGCGCCGCCCACTCCAGCTCTTTCGGAATCCGGTACAGCACAGACAGCGTCAACATGTACACCAGCGGATAATGAGTCAGCCCCATCACGACGATGATCCCATCCAGCCCGTACACGTTCCACAGCTCGACCGGACTGCCCATCACCCAGCTCGCAGCCCTGTTCAGCACACCCTGCGGCCCTGCCAGCTGCGTCCAGGCCAGCGTCATTACATAGGACGGGATGAGCAGCGGCAAAAGGGCAAACGCGTGAATCGCACCTTTCCAGCGTATATCGGTATACGCGCACAGCCAGGCAAGCGCCACGCCGACGACTACCGAGATGACGGTGGAAATACCTGCTGCCAGCACAGTATGACCGACTGCATCCCACGTCCGGGCATTGACAAGCACCTCCTGAAAGTAGTGCAAGCCAAGCCCTGCTTCTGTCTGGATACTAAGCACAATCAGCTTCCACAACGGATAGACAAAAAAGAAGGCGACCGGCACCAGCACGAACCAGGTAGCCGCCTTATCCATGGACAGGGAGGCGGCGAACTTGCGCCGCTCCCCCATCTGTCTCTCGCTCACTACCGTCTGCCAGTTACTTGCCACCCATCATCTCTCCAAATTTCTTTTTGTCCGCTTCCCTGGAAGCTTCCAGTTCGTCAATATTGGCGGAAAGCGCCTTGATTTGATCTTGTGCGTACAGTCCTTCCGGTGCTGCTACTCCTTTGCGGATCGGTGTATAGCCCAGGCCGCTGGCGAGCTTTTGCCCTTCTTCGGAGAGGACGAAATCGACAAACGCTTTGGCAGCCTCCTGGTTTTTGGTCGCTTTCATGATGCCGATCGGCTCCGTGATGACAGGCACGCCTTCTTTTGGATACACGATCTCGACGGGCGAACCGTCTTTTTTGGCGCGGGCAACCAGATAGTCGACGACCATGCCGTAATCTTTTTCGCCGCCCGCTACACTTTTGAGCACGGCGCCATTTCCTTTAATGACGGTCATTTGATTCGTTTTCAGCCCGCTGATGTAATCCCAGCCCAAATCAGGCTGGCGCGTAAACACCCCGACATTGTAAGCCGCTGCGCCTGAGTAGAGCGGGCTTGGCATAATCGCTTTGTTCGCCGCTTCCGGACTCGTCAGCACTTTCCAGCTGTCCGGGAGAGCTTTGACCTTGCTCGTGTTGACCGCGAGCACAGTCGCCATGACTTTCGTTCCGGTGTACGCGCCGTCCGCGTCTTTCCACTCCGCCGGAATGTCCGCCGCTTCAGGCGAAGTGTACGGCATGAGCAAATCTTGTTTTTTCAGGCTGACAAAGGTGGGCGCATCCGCGACCAACAGCACGTCAGCTTTTACTTGCCCTGCCTGTGCTTCGGCCTGCAAGCGGCTGATGACTTCCTCCGTTCCCGAGCGGAACAGATCTACTTTCACGTCAGGATACTTCTTGGAAAAAGCGTCGATCAAAGAAGCTGCATCCGCATCCGGCTGGGACGTGTAAAAGCTCAAGGTTCCCGCTACTTTCGGGGCAGCAGGCTCCGTTGTGGCAGCCGGAGTCGACTGCGACGCTGGCTGGGATGGGGTCGACGAAGAAGGCTGGGAACCGCAGGCAGCAAGTCCGAAGACCGATACGGCCGCGAACAAAGAAAGAGTCCATTTTTGCAACAGAACACGTTTCATTTTTTATTCCTCCTGATCATTAAGTAGGCTTATGAGTTAAGAGCTTTGCTTCGCACCTTGAAACCATTTTCCGATCTTCGTCTTCATGGCCGTGTTGGTCATGTTCAATTGCAGAGGCGTAATCGTGATGAACCCGTCGCGCAGCTTGTAGTAATCCGACTCCTCATCCTCAAAGTTCAGTTCGCTCAAATGATCGGATAGCCAGTAGCACAGGTAGCCCTGCGGGTCGTTCAGTCCGACGTACTGATAGCGCAGCACATCCATTGCCAATGGCGTCACCGCAACGCCTTTTACCATTTCTTTGGACAAGTACGGCAAGTTGATATTCAGTACCGCTTCCGGGCTGAGCTTGTGCCTGAATAGCGTTTCAAACACTTCGTAGGCCAACGGCTCCACGATCGAAAAGTTCGGGTTCGGCTTCAGCGTGGCGAGCGAGATCGCGACAGAAGGAATCTGGTACATCGCCCCCTCGATCGCAGCCGAGATCGTGCCCGAGTAAAACACGTCCCGCCCGAGATTCGGCCCGCGGTTGATCCCGGAAACAATCACGTCCGGCTTTTCTTTGAGAATCACCTCAATCGCCATTTTGACGCAGTCGGCGGGAGTGCCGTTGACAGCCCACGCTTCCAATGAAGTATCGAAAAAGTTTACTTTGTTTGCTTTTACAGGTGATTTCAGTGTGATCGCATGGCTGATCGCACTTCGTTCCTGATCCGGGCAGACAATGGATACATTGCCGAACGGCTGCAGGGCTTGCGCCAGACACAGCACGCCGCTGGAGAAAATTCCATCATCATTCACTACGAGAATGTTCAAAATAATACAAACCTCCTATCCAAATGAGACACTGTGGCCTTGTTGCAAAAAGAGCAGGTTTTGCTTGAGTTGGGACAAATTCCGCGCATCGTCGAAGCCTTCTACAACCAGCGGCTTCTCTTCCGCAAGCAAGAGCGGCCAAATCGTCGGCAGGTCAATTTCCCCTGTTCCGAGTGGCACATGCAGCTTGGTTGCTGTCGCATCGCTCACATGGATTTTGTCGACTCCCTCCAGTTCTCCGAGAAACTGCGGCAGAGAACAGGTCAGGGGCACATGGGCGATATCCAAGGTCGCTGCCGTCGGATAGTTCAGCGCTGCACGCAGCCTGTTCAAATCCCCCGGCGTCACGATCAGTTCTTTTGGCAACGGCTCGATATGCTCGATGGACAGCACCCTTCCCAGACGCACAGCCTCTTGCGCCAGCTCGTTCAGGCTCTCGATGAGCACCGCTTCGTGCCATTCCCGGTTTTTGTGGGTCAAAGTCAATCGTCCCGGATGGATCGTCACGCTTTTCGCTCCGATCTCCCCCGCGAGAGCCAACGACCGCTTGATTTCCTCCACCGATTGTTTGCGAATGCCGCTATTCAGCGAGCACAAGTTCAAGTCCCAGCTAGCCGCATGCAAAGTCAGCTTCATGCCGACGCGTTTGGCGGCCTGCTGAATTTCCCGCGGGTTGCTTTTGTGGAACCAGACGTGCTCGGCCCAGACCTCCATCCCGGCAAATCCGTACTGCCTGGCAATCAAAATCGCCGCTTCTACCGGGTAGGACCACATCAATGTCGATGAAACATACAGCATGTCCACCACTCCTTTACCTCTGCCGGGATCGGCACACTGCCAACCGGGTAAGGGTTGCGCGAGCCGTGCCCGTGAAAGTCGCTGCCTCCCGAGCGGATCAGGTGATTCACCTTAGCTTGCCGCTCCCAAAATGCCATCTGTTGCGCGGAATGCTTCGAATAGTACACCTCGATGCCATCGATGCCGTAGGCAAGCAACGCATCCAGCTTCACTTCAAACGAGTAAATACCCGGATGGGCCAAAATCGCAATGCCGCCTACTTCATGAGTAAGCTCAATCGCTTCGCGTGCCGAGAAGGAAGGACGGGGCACATAGGCCGGGCAGCCTTTTCGCAAATACGTCTCGAACGCCGCTTGCGGAGTGGAGCAAAAGCCGCGTGCTGCCAAAACTTCTGCCACATCTGTGCGCACCAGCACGTCGCCTTTTGCCCGGGCTGTGCATTCTTCCATGGTGATCGCCATACCTAAACGATTGCAGCGTTCGACGATTTCGGCGATCCACTCGATCCGCTCCCGTTGGCGCCTGTCCATGACGTGCAGGAGCCGGGCATCCGATATATCGAGGCCGTAACCCAAAATATGCAACTCGTCTTCTGGGCCGTCCGTGTTCCATTCGATTCCCGGTATGAGCTTCAGACCGAGACGTTCGGCCTCATCGCGAGCCAGCAGATATCCATCGACGGTATCATGGTCTGTAATGGCTAGGTGAGTCACTCCCCGCTCGCTTGCCTCGGCAAGCAGCTCTGCGGGAGTGAGCTTCCCGTCAGAAGCGGTGGTGTGCATATGCAAGTCCATCATCTGACCACTCCTCCTGTTCTTTTCCGACTTGTTTGATTTCGTTTGATTTCATTGTAGCTGTCGTTTTTGAAGGGCGTATAAAGCAGGCGACAAGGTTTGATAAAGGCCAGACGCCTGTCCATGCGCCTTTTCGGTCGATCCCCTGCCGGATTGTTGAGGAGGTGTTAACGATTTACAAAGTCTTTACAAAAGCGAAAAGTTCGTGGGCAAACGGCACTGGTGGAGAGGAAAACGAAAAACCCCCACCCGAACTAATGTTCAGGCAGGGGCTTTGTGTTCAAAGAGACAGTCGCTATTTAAACGACATCGTATCCTTGTTCTTCGATTGCTTCCTTGATGGCATCCAGCGTCAGCGTGCTTTCGTTGAAGGAAACCTCTACTGTTTTGGCCGCCAGATTGACTTTGCCTTCTGCTCCCAGCTCTTTCAACGTTTTTTCCACGGTATTCACGCAATGGTTGCAAGACATGCCTTCTACATTCAGTGTTACGTTTTTCATTCTCAATCTCTCCTTTGAGTGTATGTGTATAAATGATGCGGACAAAGCCGCTTGTTGCTGTTTGTAAACGACAGATGGCAGATGGCAGCTTACAGCTTCACTCGCTGCAAGCGCAGGGCGTTGAGCACGACGGAGACGGAGCTGAAAGCCATCGCGGCTCCGGCTAACCATGGAGCGAGGAAGCCCAAGGCTGCAAACGGAATGCCCAGCGTGTTGTAGGCAAAAGCCCAGAACAGGTTTTGCTTGATGTTGCGAATGGTTCGCTTGCTCATTTCGATGGCGTCAGCGACACTGGTCAGCTCGCCGCGCATCAAGGTAATGTCGGCCGCTTCCATCGCCACATCTGTTCCCGTGCCGATCGCCATGCCGATATCAGCGGTAGCCAGTGCCGGAGCATCGTTGATTCCGTCGCCGACCATAGCCACTTTCTTGCCCTCTGCCTGAAGCTTTTTCACCTCGGCAGCCTTGCCTTCGGGCAGGACTTCGGCGATGACGTGCTCAATTCCTGCCTCGCGAGCAATCGCTTCGGCGGTTTGACGGTTGTCGCCCGTCATCATGATGACCGTCAGCCCCATCGCTTTCAGGCGTTCGATTGCTTGCTTCGAAGTCGGCTTGATCGTATCCGCTACGGCAATCAACCCGGCAAGCTTGCCGTCGATGACTGCCAGCATCGCCGTTTTACCCGCTTGTTCCAGCGAAAGCATCGTGTCTGAAACAGCCTGATACGATATGTGGTGCTGTTCGAGCAGACGGCGGGTCCCGACCAGCACTTCTCTGCTGTCGACGGTTGCCCGAATCCCGAAGCCGGGAATCGCTTCAAACACGCTGGTTTGCCCAAGCGCTATGCCTTTTTCCGCGATCCCGCGAACGATCGCCTGGGCAAGTGGATGCTCGGAGTTTTTCTCGGCCGCGCCTACCAGCGCAAGCAGTTCTGGCTCGGCAAAATCAAGCGAAATCACGTCTGTCAGCTCCGGCTCTCCTTTGGTTACGGTTCCTGTCTTGTCGAGGACAATCGTATCCAAATGGTGCGCCGTCTCCAGATGCTCTCCCCCTTTGAACAAAATGCCCAGTTCCGCTGCGCGGCCAGAGCCAGCCATAATCGAGGTTGGAGTCGCCAGGCCAAGTGCGCACGGGCAAGCGATTACCAGCACGGCGATAGCCTTTTCCAGCGCCTCGGCAAAGTTGCCGGGAATGACGGCGAAATACCAGATGAGAAAAGTCACCACCGCAATTCCGACGACAATCGGAACGAAAATCCCGGAAATGCTGTCTGCGAGTCGTTGAATCGGCGCTTTTGTCCCTTGCGCTTCCTCCACGACTTTGATGATTTGCGCCAGCGCCGTTTCCTTCCCGACTTTGGTCGCTTTCACCTTCAGGAAACCGTTTTTGTTCAAGGTGGCTCCGATGACGGCATCTCCAGCCGCTTTATCTACCGGGATGCTTTCCCCCGTCAGCATGGATTCGTCGACCGCAGACTGCCCCTCCAGCACGATGCCATCCACTGGCACCTTGTCGCCTGGCTTCACGTTCACGATATCTCCAGGCCGCACTTCTTCAACAGGGATCGTAATTTCCACACCGTCGCGGACGACTACGGCTGTTTTCGCTTGCAAGCCCATCAGCTTGCGGATTGCTTCCGAAGAGCGTCCCTTCGCCTTGGCTTCAAACAATTTGCCCAGCAAAATCAAGGTAATCAGCACAGCGCTCGTTTCAAAGTAAAGCTCCAGCATGTGGGCGTGTGACCCGATGGACGAGATCGCCACGTACAGACTGTAAAAATAGGCAGCCGAGGTGCCGAGCGCGACCAGCACATCCATGTTCGCGCTCTTGTTGCGAAGCGCTTTGTAGGCCCCTGCGTAAAACTGCGCCCCGATGATGAACTGCACAGGAGTCGCCAAGGCCAGTTGTACCCACGGGTTCATCAGGAAGTCCGGCAACCAGATGAACGAAGTGAAGGAAAAGTGGCTGACCATCGACCAGAGCAGCGGCAGCGACAGCACGAGGGAAATCCAGAACTTTTGCGTCTGCCGCTTGATCTCGGCCATGCGGCGGTCAACCTGCTCCTCTTCTTTGCCCTCTTCCTTGCGCGTTGCCTGGTATCCCAGCTTTTCTACCTGCCGCACAAGATCAGACACGCCCAGCTGAGCAGAATCGTATTCGACCGTAGCTGTTTCCATCGCCAGGTTCACGTTTGCCTTCAACACGCCAGGCATTTTGTTCAGACCCTTTTCGATTCGGGTTGAACACGCCGCACAAGTCATGCCTGTAATATTCAGCTCGACTTTGTCGGCGACGACGCCGTAGCCAAGCGCCTCGATCTTCGAGCGTATATCGTCGAGACTCGTTTTGGCCGGATCGAAGACGACTGTCGATTTTTCCAAAGCCAAATTCACATTGGCTGTTTCTACACCATCCAGCTTCTTCAAGCCTTTTTCAATGCGCAGCGCGCAGGCTGCACATGTCATCCCTGAAATCGGAACTGTAGCTTCTGCCGTTTTGGCACTCATACCAATTCCCCCAAATACCCTTAGAGGGTATATTTCATTGTATAGTTCCCCTTACGTTCATTTCTTATCACACTCTCAATATACAATACCCCCACAGGGTATATCAAGTGATTTTTTTAAAATTTTTCTCCTCTGCTTCTTTGGCTTTTCTCGACGCACAAAAAAAGCCCCCGATTTTCATCATCGGGAGCCTGGAATGACTGTTTATTTTCCTGCGTTCACTTCTTTTTGGTAGGCAGCAGCTACTTTTGCCGCTACTTCCGCATTGTGTCTTACGAGAGCGATATTCGTTTGCAAGCTTTTGCCTGCTGTCAGTTGTTTCACTTTGTCGAGCAGGAACGGTGTTACTTTTTTGCCTGCGATGTTGTTTTCCTTCGCTTCTTTGAGCGCCTGCAAAATTACGCCTTCGATTTGCTTGTGGTCAAGCGCGTCTGCTTCCGGTACCGGGTTGGCGATGATCAAGCCGCCAGTCAGACCGAGCTTCCATTTGGTGTTCATCAAAGTGCCGACTTCTTCTGGCGTATCCAGACGGAAGTCTACGCCAAATCCGCTTTCGCGAGCGAAGAAGGACGGGAACTCGGCAGTGCGGTAGCCGACCACCGGCACGCCTTGCGTCTCCAAGTATTCCAGCGTGCGTCCGATATCCAGGATCGATTTTGCGCCAGCGCATACAACCGCAACGCTTGTTTGCGCCAGCTCAGTCAAGTCAGCAGATACGTCCCACGTAATTTCGCCATCGCGGTGTACCCCGCCGATACCGCCAGTCGCAAACATGCGGATGCCAGCCAGATCGGCTGCGATCATGGTTGCCGCTACTGTCGTCGCACCGATTTTGCCGCTTGCGAGGACGTAAGGGAAGTCGCGGCGGCTCACTTTTTCCACCGATTTGTTGGTCGCGAACTCTTCCAGCTCGCTCTCGGTCAAACCGATTTTGATTTTGCCGTCCATGATTCCGATTGTCGCTGGCACTGCGCCATTGTCGCGGATGATTTGCTCTACTTCTTTTGCCATTTCGATGTTTTGCGGGTATGGCATCCCGTGGGAGATAATCGTAGTCTCCAGGGCAACTACTGGCAAGTTGTTCTCCAGCGCGTGGCGTACTTCCTCAGTAAAGGTCAGGTATTGTTTCATCTTTTATCGCTCCTTTTCGTATTGTCCAACGGTCAATTGCAGTTGTTCCGCTTTGAGCAAGGGAGAAACGGACTGCTCTGTCTGCAAAGTCAGAGCGGATGCTGCCAAACCGAGACGGCAAGCAGCCTGGAACGACTCCCCGTTCACGATGCCGTACAACAGGCCGGACGCAAACGCATCGCCTGCCCCTGTTACATCAACTACCTCAGTCGGATACGGCGCCATCTGCTCCGATACGTCCTCCGACTGATAAAAAATTCCTGCTTCGCCCATGGTGACGATGACGTGCTTGACGCCTCTCTCCCTGATTTTCTTGCACGCTTCGGCGCAATCCTCGATAGAGTTGATCGTCATGCCGGAAAGCAGCTCCGCTTCCTCCCGATTGGGCAGGATCGCTTCGACTCCGTCCAATTGCTGTGGGAGCTTTTTCGCTTTTGCAGAAGAGACCGGGTCAACAAAGAGTCGGATGTTTTCCTCCCGGCAACGGCTAATGATGTAGGCCAAGCAATCCTCCGGTATGTTCGTATCGATAAAAATCGCGTGGGCTGCTGCAATGTGCGACCATTTCTCGGCAAACATCTCCGGTGTGAGCGCGTCGTAAATATCCATGTTCGCCAAAGAAACGACCATTTCCCCATCGATATCGAGCAATGCGGTATACGTGCCTGTGCGCTGCGTAGGCAAGCGCCACACCTGGCTGATATCTACTCCGTGCTTTTTCGTCTCCTGCACGATCCACTCGCCTTCCTTATCTTCACCGATGCTGGTGAACAAGGATGTATTGCATCCCAGTCGTCCAAGATTCTCCGCGATATTGCGGGCAACCCCGCCACACGATTCCATGATCGTAACCGGATTGGAGGAATGCAGACGCACGGCTTGCTTTCCACGCGCTTTTCGGTCGAGGTTCGCTCCACCGATGCAAGCGATCATGCCTTCGTCCCGCAATACGTACGCTCTGCCTTTAATCTCGCCGCGCTTGGTCAACTGAGCGATATACCCCGCTACAGCCGACCGCGAAATCCCGATCAAGTCAGCCAGCTCTTGCTGGGAAATGAACGGATTTTGCCGGATGTGATGAAGGATCAACATATCTTTCTCCACGGTCATCCTCCTTTCTTCTGATTAGCATTCACAGCTTTGTTTACAAACAAAAGTCTATCATAAAAACATTTGTTTTGCAAAGGATGATTTTATCCCCCCTCTATTTGACAAACGGATGCGACTTCATGTAAAGTTATCTTAAATTCAAGATATCGAAAATTCGTTGGAAAGGAGGGTTTTTCATGGATCGCAATGATTCCCTCGATCTTTTTGTCGTATTATCGAGATCATATAACTGGGTCACTGCCCACTCCAATCGGCACATCCGCCTGCACGGGCTGAATCCTACCGAGTTTGGCGTCCTGGAAGTTCTCTATCATAAGGGCCCGCAGCCATTGCAGCAAATTGGCGAAAAGATCCTGATCTCCAGTGGAAATATCACCTACGTTGTGGACAAGCTAGAAAAGAAGCAACTGTTGATTCGCAAACCCTGTTCGGCCGACCGCCGGGTCATTTACGCCGAGCTGACGGAAAAAGGCCATGCGTTTCTGGCAGACATTTTTCCTTCTCATCAAGAGGCGATTGAAAAAGCGGTCGCGGGACTTACCCCGGAAGAACAACAGCAAGCGATTGCTTTGTTAAAAAAGTTGGGACGTGCTGCTCAGGAGAATTATTAGACTGGGCAGCACCCACCGAGGGTAAAAAAGGTGTTGACAAAACCTTCAACACGTAATAATCTTAAAATCAAGATTTACACATTAAAAGTTATCTGCTTACAAAAAGAAAGGGGAATATTTTTCTCATGAGCAAAGTACTTTTCATTAAAGCAAATGATCGCCCAGTTGAGCAGGCAGTAAGCGTAAAGCTGTACGAGGCTTTCGTAAAATCTTATAAAGAAACGCATCCAAACGACGAGATCGCCGAGCTGGACCTGTTCGCAGAAAACCTTCCTTACTACGGAAACGACCTGCTCACTGCCATGTTCAAAGCTGGACGCGGCATGGAGCTGACTGCTGAAGAACAAAAAGGCGCTGAACTGGTGAGCAAATATTTGAACCAATTCACTGATGCAGAAAAAGTAGTTATCGCATTCCCTATGTGGAACTTCACCGTTCCTGCTGTTCTGCACACCTACGTTGATTACCTGTCGCAAGCAGGCAAAACGTTCAAATATACAGCGGAAGGCCCTGTTGGACTGATGGGCGACAAAAAAGTAGCTCTCCTGAGCGCACGCGGCGGCGTATACTCCGAAGGCCCAATGGCTGAAATCGAACTGGCTAACCGCTACGTTCGCACGGTGCTTGGCTTCTGGGGCATCAGCAATGTGACAGAAGTGATCGTAGAAGGTCACAACCAATTCCCGGACAAAGCAGAAGCAATCGTAGCAGCAGGCATCGAAAAAGCAGCAAAACTGGCGGAATCCTTCTAAGGCCCGCCAGCCTTTCTTGTCCTAATATCTCAAATTTGAAATACTATAATTTAAAATAATTAAGGAGAGATGAAAAATGATGGATCTTGGATTGTTGATTATTCGCTTGGTGATTGGGTTGTCGTTTGCAGGTCACGGTGCGCAAAAGCTGTTTGGCTGGTTTGGCGGCTACGGTTTGAAAGGCACAGGCGGCTGGCTGGAGTCCATCGGAGTCAAACCTGGCGTTGCCATGGCTCTGCTTGCCGGATTGGCTGAACTGGTCGGCGGCTTGCTGTTTGCAGCAGGTGTCGGTACATGGGTCGGCGCTCTCCTCATTGTCTTCACAATGTTGGTTGCGATTGTGAAGGTTCACGGTCAAAATGGATATTGGGTAACGCAAAACGGCTACGAGTACAACCTGACTTTGATCGCTGTCGCTATCGGTGTCGCTTTGATCGGTCCAGGAGCATACGTTTTGTTTTAAGCAACACTCGCTAAGCCCGTAAGCCAGCATTCCACCAAGGGAGGACACAACAGATGGAAATCCGCGTCTATACACAGAATGAACAAGCAAAAGGACACTTTGGCGACGGTGAAATCGTAGAAAACAAACCGATTGGCTTCCCCCACGAAGGTTCCGTCGTAAAACGGGTTGGCCCGCTTTTTTACTGGGCATGGGCAAAATCACTGCAAACGTTTGAAATTCCTCTTCACCCGCATTCCGGCTTTGAAATTTTGTCCTATGTCTTGAAAGGCACAGTGGGTCATCGGGATACGCTGGGCAATTTGCAGCAAGTGACAACAGGCGGCGCTCAGATCATGCAAACAGGATCAGGAGCTTACCACGCCGAAGAATTGGGCAAAGATACGGAAATGTTCCAAATCTGGTTTGAGCCGCACCTGGCAAAAACCACAAAGACTCCGCCGACTTACAATCAGTATGATCACGAAGAGTTTCCAAGCGAAACGACGGATGGCGTATCGGTAAAAAACATCATTGGTTCTCAAGCTCCCATTTCGCTCGTGACCGACTCTTCAATGAAAGACATTGCCATTCCGGCAGGCAAAGCTTTTTCGCTGGAGCTTCCGGCTGGCTACGCTCACGCTGTCGTCGTCGTGGAAGGCAGCGGGAACATTTTGGGCAGTGAACAGTCAGCAACTGCGAATACAGGCGACTTTGTCGTCGTTTCAACCGAAGCAGCGGAAACCATCACCTATCAGGCAAAAGACGATGCTCCCCTGCGCTTGGTGCTGATCCAGGTGCCGCTCGAAGTCGACTATCCGCTTTACCGCAAATAATTTCTTGTATCCAAACTGCAAACAAAAACCGCCCTTATGCATGAATATAGCCATAGCTTCACAAAGACCGTCACCTGCTCGTGGCGGTCTTTATTTTTTGTACATGAACGAAAGCGGCCCCGCCTGGCCTGGCTACAGCGGAGCCTTTTTTGCTGGGAAAACGCTCAAAAAATCTTCGCTTCCTCCAGCATCATTTTTTGTTCAAAAGGAGCCGTCAACACAATCAGCGTATAAGAGTAGCCGAAATCTCCGGTGCGTTCCGAAAAAGCTACCAACTCCTCCGTAGAACGGGTGACGACCTTCAGCATGTAGTTGTACTCCCCGCTGATCCGGTACATGTCGGTCACTTCTGGCGCCTGCTTGCAAAAGTCGATAAAAGCCGCGCACTGCTTGGTGCGGAACATGACAAAAGCAGTCGTGTGCTTGCCCAGCTTCTCCTGCGAGATCGCCGCGTGATAGCCGGTGATCACGCCTTGTTCTTCCAGACGGCGCACCCTCTCCTTGACCGCTGGCTGCGTCATCCCGATGATTCGCCCCATCTCCGCCAACGGTATCCGCGAATTTTCATGCAACAGGCTAATGATTTTGTAATCGACCTGATCCACTTTTATCACCCTTTCGATTTCATAAGCGCTAACCTGCAAATAACTTGCTTCTATATAGAAATACAAGAGAAACACCTTGGTTCATGCATGTAAATTATAAAAATTGTTTCGTAAAATGTCACTACCGAGATGCTCACTGACCAGCGCGCGGTCAGGCGGCATGAAAAGCTTGTTTTTCCAAGGAGTGAAGCCGCTTTGTCCAGACGTACACTGATTTTGTTGCTGGCACTGGGAGAATTTATGGTGGGCACCGCCGAATCGATCGTAACAGGCATCATCGGCATGATCGCAAATGACACCCACGTCTCCGTCTCCCTGGCTGGCCAGCTTGTTACAGCCTTTTCCCTGGCTTTTGCTTTCGGTTCACCGATTTTGATTGCGCTCACGGCAAAAATGGAGCGCAAAAAGCTCATCCTCTGGGCGCTTTTTGTGTTCATCCTGACGAATTTGCTCGCTTTCGTCAGCCCTGGGTTCTCCCTGCTGTTGTTCTCGCGTATTTTGCTCGGGCTTTGCGGCGGCATTTACACGGTGGTTGCTCTCGCGCAAGCCGCCAATATGGCCTCCCCCGAGAAAAAGGGCAGCTCCATTGCCATCATTCTCATGGGCTTTAGCCTCTCGCTTGTGCTCGGCGTTCCGGCTGGCACGATGCTCGGCGAACTGTGGGGCTGGCGGTCTGTATTCGCCCTGATCGGCGTCCTGACCATCATTCCGTTCGCAGCCATTCTTGCCTTTTTGCCAAAAGAACAAGGCGAGGCAGCCATCCCCTTGCGCCAGCAGCTGGCAGCGTTACGCAACCGCCGCGTGATTCACGCCCTGCTCCTCTCTTTGTTCTTCGTCACAGGGTACTCGACGGTTTACACGTACATCACCCCGCTCTTGCAGAGCACGACCGCCATGTCTACCGCCTGGGTAAGCGCTACGCTGTTCATGGCTGGTCTCGCCAGTGTCGCGGGTTCGCGAATCGGCGGTGTCGCCACTGACAAATGGGGCGTCCGTCGCACCTTGTACATCAGCCTGGTAGTGCATGCGCTCGTCCTGTTGTTTTTGCCCTTGTCCACCATGCTGTTCGCAGGCGCGATTGTGGCAGTCATGTTCTGGGTGGCTGCGGTTCAGACGACTGTCCCTGCCCAGCAGTATTACCTGATTACTTTGTCTCCGCACTCGTCCCAAGTCGCGCTCAGCATCAACACCTCGGTTTTTCAACTGGGGCTGGCACTTGGCGCAGGGCTGGGCGGATTGATCGTCAACCATGCGGCGATTGTGCATGTGAGCTGGGTTGGCGGCTTGCTCGTGCTCGCAGGGCTGGGCTTTGCCGTCGCATCCTTTTCTCAGCCAAAAGAAAGCGGAACAGTAACAATCGCTTCCGCCAAAAGGTAAAGCAAGCACAGACACAAGCAAACCCGTCCAGGCATCGACGCCCGGGCGGGTTTGTTTTTTACCGCTGTTATTCTCCTACAACTCTTAAACTATACGAGAGCCGGCTCATGCGCAAGCATCGTGCCTTCCTGCGCGTACCGCACATGCCAGGAGAACGCTTTTTCCAATACGTGCGGAGTATGCCCGCCGCGTGTGAGCGCTTCTTCATAATACGCTCTCAATTGATCCCGATAGAGCGGATGGGCGCAGTTCTCGATGATTTTCAAGGCGCGCTCTCTTGGAGCCAGGCCGCGCAAATCAGCCAGTCCTTGTTCCGTGACGATAATATCGACATCGTGCTCGGTGTGATCCACATGAGACGCAAACGGAACGATGCTGGAAATTTTCCCGCCTTTGGCAATCGACTTGGTGACGAAAATGCCAAGACGAGAGTTGCGGGCGAAGTCGCCGGAGCCGCCGATGCCGTTCATCATTTTGCTGCCGGATACATTCGTGGAATTGACGTTGCCGTAAATATCCACCTCAATCGCCGTGTTGATCGCAATCAGTCCGAGACGGCGGATGATTTCCGGATGGTTAGTAATTTCCTGCGGACGCAGCAACAGCTTGTCGCGGTATTGGGCAAAATGACGCGTGACGTGCTCCATTTTTTCAGCAGTCAGCGTGATCGAACAGCCGGAAGCAAACGAGATTTTTCCCGCATCGATCAAGTCAAATACCGCATCCTGCAATACTTCCGAATAAACAGTCAGGTCAGTGAACTCCGAGTCCAAAAAGCCGTTGAACACCGCGTTGGCTACAGACCCGATGCCCGATTGCAGCGGCGCGAGATTTTTCGGCAAACGGGAAGCTTTCACTTCCTCGCGCAAAAACGCAATCAGATGGGCGGCGATCTGAGCTGTCTCCTCATCCGGCTCCACAATCGTCGACGGCGAGTCGAGCTGGTTCGTCAACACGATGCCTTTGATTTTATCCATATCGACCACAATTCCCGCTGTGCCGATTCGCTGATCGACTGCTGTAAGCGGGATCGGCTCGCGCTCTCCCTGTTTCCCTGGTGTGTAGATGTCGTGAATGCCTTCCAGTTCAGCAGACTGAGCCAGATTCAGCTCAACGATGACATGCTTCGCATAATCGACGAAGATGTTCGAATTGCCGACGGATGTGGCCGGAATGATCATACCATCCTCCGTAATTGCAACCGCTTCCACAATCGCGTAATCAATGGCGGCCATTGCTCCCTGACGAATCAGCTCTGCCGTGTGGGACAGATGCTGGTCGACGAACATCATGCTGCCGTCATTGATTTTTTTGCGCATCACGGGATCGGCCTGAAAAGGCAAGCGTTTGCTGACGATTCCCGCTTCCGCCATCACGGCATCCACATCGGAACCGAGCGATGCGCCTGTATATACGTTCACTCCAAAAGGTTTGTTTTCTCTTTTGACCAGCTCGGCCAATGCGAGCGGCACGACTTTGGCATCCCCTGCACGAGTGAAGCCACTTAACCCGATCGTCATGCCATCCTCGATCCAACTCGCTGCTTCCTCAGCTGTCACGATTTTATCTGCCATTCGTTTATCGCGTAAGCGCTCCCACATCATTGTGACCCCCTATGCCATCTTTTCTTGCTCCTACACTAGCACAAGGAATCTGAGCGGGCACTCAATTTTCAACAAAGCAGAATATTTGAGCAGATAATTAGAAAAAAAGACAGCGAACCATTCTCAGCGAAACGGCGTTTTTGCCTGTTAAAAGCCGAGCAGTTGCCGGAACGCACTGGCATACGTCTGACTCACGGGCACTCTCGTCTTCTGCTTGTCCTTCATCTCCAGCAAAAACGTCGAGTGAAAATGCGGATGAATGAAGCCAATCGCCTCCATGTTCACAAAATACGAGCGATGGCAACGCACGAACCGCTCCGGCGGAAGCATGTATTCCAGCTCGGACATGCTGTACTTGTTCGCGTACGATCCAGTGGCCGCATGCAACAGCGTCTTGCCTTCATTCGAGCTGATATACACAATCTCATGCAACGGAATCGGCAGCCAGCCATCTTCCCCTTTTCCAATCAAAAACGACAGCCGCGGCTGCGGATTGGCAAGCGGAACGCTTTGCAAAGGGTAGATGGCGGTAATACAGCCCATGACCTCTCCACTTTTGAACAACGGAAGCGACAAACCGTAGTACGGCACTCCAAAAATCCGGCTTTCTACCTGATGCCCTACTTTGCCTCTTTCCATCAATGCTTTGTGAGTCGCTGAGCCAACCGGAACCTGATCGCCCGGTGCAATTTTCAAGTCTATGTTTGAGCTAGGCTGATAATACAAATATTGCGTTCCATCCGATATGGCAATGGACACTTCTTCTGGCACAGCTTGACCGATCATTTGCAGCATCTCTGGAACAAATGTGTTCTCCATGCTGAATCCCCCTGCTCCTCTTCTCGCTTTTTCCTTCTCCTTCTATTAAACCACACTTCCCGCCTGGCAGATCAATCCTTGTCTTTCCTTTGCAGACAAGGGAATCCATCCATCGCCGGACAGCCGTTGTGCTATCATTAGTAGCAACAGTTTTCCCAGAAAAGGCGGTGCACCATGGATCACACCATTGTCTTGATTGCAAAAGGAACCGATACGCTCGCTTTTTTGCTGAAAGAGCTGCGGGCGTACTTCGAGCCGTATTGCAAGGTCATCGGTTATGCCAGCCACGAGCCAATCCCGGACCTCTCCGGGGTATCACACGTCTTCATCACGACAAGGGCACCCGAGTTGTATACGATCGCCCGTCAGGCTGTACCCGAGACGGTGCCGATTACCGTCCTCAACCGTTTCTTTGAATTGCGCAAAATCAAGGCGCTCATGCAAATTCCGCCCGGAACGACCGTACCTGTCATGAACAACTCGCCCGTCACCGCGCAAGAAGTCATTCAAAACTTGCGGGAAGCCAACATCGATCACTTGCACTACGTTCCGTTCCACCCCGGCTGTACGTTCGAAGAGGCGGAATTTCAGTATGCGATCATCATGAGCATTCCCGACGTTCCGCTGCCGCCTCATGTGGAAATCATCGACCTCGGCTTCCGCAAAATCAGCATCCACGATCTGATCGATACAGGACGCAAGGTAGGGGTTCCGATTGAATGGGAGCGGCAATATCTCTCCGCTTTTATCGCTGAAATGTCCGAGTTGGCCAAAATGCTCGGAACTTCCTACGCGGAGGTGCAGAAGCTGAACAGCCAACTGCAATCTACGTTTCAAGCTGTAAAAGACCCGGTCATCGCCTGCAATGAAGCTGGCTTGATCACGTTTATTAACGATGCGGCCGTCGAACTGTTCTGTCCACTCGAAACAGCGATCATCGGCAAACCGTATACCACGCTGAAAGAGTCAAGCCAGCTCGCCCCCTTTTTCAAGCAGGAGGGCCAGGAAGACACGCTCATTGCCATCGAGCAGAGACAATTCATTGTCCGCAGCCACAGCATTCGCAGAGGCCACGAGCAGCTTGGCTTCGTCTGCACGTTAAAAGACGTGACCGAGATTCAGCGCCTGCGCACGCAGCTCACTTTGCGCGGGCACACGGCTACTTATTCTTTTGCGGATATAAAAGGAGACAGCCAACCGCTGCTACACGCCATCGAGCTAAGCAAAAAAATGGCGAAAAACAACCAGACGATCTTGCTGACGGGGGAAAACGGCACGGGAAAAGAGTTGTTTGCCCACGCCATTCACCAGCATTCCTTGCAAAAAAACGGCCCTTTTGTCGCCATCAACTGCGCGTCGCTGCCGGAAAACTTGCTGGAAAGCGAGCTGTTCGGCTACGATGATGGAGCTTTTACGGGGGCGCGAAAAGGCGGCAAGCCAGGTCTGTTCGAACAGGCAGATGGCGGGACGATTTTCCTCGACGAGGTTGGCGATATCTCCCCAGCGATCCAGGTCAAGCTGCTTCGCGTCCTTCAGGAAAAGCAAGTGATTCGCGTCGGCGGCACAGGCATTTTGTCCGTAGACTGCCGGGTGATCGCGGCAACCAACCGCAATCTGGAGGATGCCGTCAAAGAAGGGGCGTTTCGCGAAGACTTGTTTTACCGCCTCGCCGTCTTGCCAATCGAGATTCCGGCGTTGCGGGAACGGATCAGTGACATCCCGCTGCTGATTGACGATCACCTCAAGCAGCAAGGCATTCGCAAAAGCTGGTCGCCGGAAGTGATGGAGCTTTTGCTTGCCCATGATTGGAGGGGAAATATTCGGGAGCTGAAAAACGTGGTGGACTACGCCATTACGGTAAGCGAGCATCCTGTCATTGGCGTATCCGATCTCCCCAAGAGGCTGACCGAGCGTATTTTTCAAAAGCAATCACTGGCTGCCGTCGTGCCGCTTGACGATGAACGAAATCTCGATATTTTAATCGCCCTGTATCAATATTACCTCTCCAACAAACCAGTAGGGCGCTACCAACTGGCGCATTCCCCCGCTCTGCAAGCGAACGGCTGGACGGAAAGCGCGCTGCGCAACCGCTTGAAACAGCTGGAGCAGCTAGGCTTGGTGCGCTCTGGAACAACACGTCAAGGAACCTTGATAACGCGAGACGGCATCGAGGTGCTGAGGAAGCATGGGAAAATCTAGGGAAAGATTTTTGAATATTAGGATGTATTAGGTCGAATAAATCCTAATAAACATTCCTAAAGAGTGCGTTTTCTATTGGAGGAGCACCTTCTTCGTCCGATGAAAACGCCTTTTTTCGTGAATTTTCGACACTTGGCATGCCACTTGCTTATAAAAAGCCAAAAAAAGCGAGGTGACCTCATGGCTACACAACATCCTTCTCCTCAAGCAACGCCAGCCAAGAAACGTTTTTCGGTCCCACACACTTATGCCATTCTCTTTATCATCATTATTTTGGCAGCGCTTGCTTCTTACGTGCTCCCTACTGGCGAGTTCGAACGCGTCAAGGACGCAGCCTCGGGTAAAACGATTGTCGTGAACGGCAGCTACCACCCTGTCGAAAGCAGTCCTGTCGGATTTTTTGACATGTTCAAAGCGATTCCGGAGGGCATGCAAAAAGGCTCGCAAATCATCTTCTACATCTTCATCGTCAGCGGCGTTTTCGGAATCATCCGTCAAACGGGCGCGATTGAGGCGGGCATCAACAAAGGCGTCCGCTATCTGGAGGGCAGGGAAAAGCTCCTGATCCCCGCTTCCATGTTCCTCTTCTCCATCGGGGGCTTCACGATGGGGATGGCGGAAGAAAGCATCATTTTCGTCCCGATCGGGATTGCGCTCGCCCGGGCAATGGGCTTCGATGCGGTAACGGGTACGGCCATGATCACGATGGGCGCGGCTGCCGGGTTCATGGGCGGTATGCTCAACCCGTTCACGGTAGGGGTAGCACAATCTCTGGCGCAACTGCCGCTCTTCTCCGGCTTGACTTTCCGCGCCGTAGTTTACGTTTTCGTCCTCGGCTTTGCCATCTGGTACGTCATGCGCTATGCCTACCGTGTCAAAGCTGACCCGACCCAAAGCGTGATTTACTCGATCGAAAAACAGGAAAGCACCGATCAGGTCGCTGTCGAGATTCCAGACCTCAACGGACGCCACAAGCTTGTCTTTTTGGTGATGGTCTGTGGGCTGTCCTTCAACGTCTACGGCGTGTTCGAGTACGAATGGTTCCTGACTGAACTGACGGCTTCGTTTTTAATCATGGGTCTGGTTGCCGGGCTTGTCGGCGGCCTGAATGTAGACAAGCTGTTTGACTCCTTTGTCGCTGGCGCCAAAGCCGTTACCTTCGGCGCCCTGATCGTCGGCTTTGCCCGGGCGATCACCGTCGTGCTGGAAGAAGGAAAAATTATCGATACGATGATTTACGCCCTGACTTCCGCCATCGGCCATTTGCCGGATGCGATCAACGTACTGGCTATGTTCCTGATTCAAGCGGTGCTCAACCTGTTCATTTCGTCCGGAAGCGGCCAGGCTGCGACAACGATGCCGATCATGGTGCCGATTGCAGACCTGCTTGGCATTCAGCGCCAGATCGCCGTTCTTGCGTTCCAGTACGGTGATGCGGTGACCAACTCGATCATCCCGACTTCTTCGGCACTGATGGGCTACTTGGCTGTCGCAGGCATCCCGTACGAGAAATGGGTCAAATTCATCTGGAAGCTGCTGTTGGGCTGGGCACTCATCGCCGCTGTCGCTCTGATCGTTGCTGTCACCATCGGCGTTTCCTAGACACGATTTTTGCCAATTGACTGGCTGGGCCATGACGTGGCGCAGCCCCGGTCGTAAACCTATGGAGGAACCATGCGCACAACTATCGAACAATTGCAGCCCGCCATTTTTTCTCTGTATGAGCACTTGCACCAACATCCTGAGGTTAGCTGGCAGGAAGTCGAGACGACCGCTTATATCGCCCGCTTTTTGCAAGAGCACCATTGCCGGGTCACTACTTTTGACGATGTGACAGGCGTAGTAGCTGAGTGGGGAAACTTGACCCCGGGCGGATTGACGGTCGGCGTGCGGGCTGACATGGACGCTCTCTGGCAAGAAGTAAACGGCGTCTTCCAGGCCAACCACTCTTGCGGGCACGATGCCCACATGACGATGGTGCTGGGAGTGCTCATGGTCTTGCAGGCGCAAAATATTCAGCTTCCCGGACGTCTCAAGCTGATTTTCCAGCCGGCTGAGGAAAGCGGAAACGGCGCTCTGGCTATGGTCAAAAAGCAAGTTGTCGACGATATCGACTACTTGTACGGCGTCCACCTCCGGCCGATTCAGGAGATTGGGCAAGGTACGGCTGCCTCGGCGATTATGCACGGCGCGGCAGGCACCATTTTTGGACAAATCAAGGGAGACGATGCCCACGGAGCGCGTCCGCATCTCGGGGTCAATGCCATCGAGGTCGCAGCCGCCATCGTCGAGCAGCTCAAAGGCATTCATCTCGATCCGCTCATCCCGTATTCCGTGAAAATGACGCAGCTTTCTGCGGGCAGCAAGAGCAGCAATATCATTCCCGGCTCCGCCCAGTTCCATCTGGATTTGCGCGCGCAGACGAACCCTGTCATCGACGCGCTCTTTTCCCGAGTCGAACACATTTTGCAACATGTAGCCCGGCTTTATGAGGTAGACTTGTCTTATGACATCACCGAGCGGGTGTACGCGGCCGAAGTCCATGAGGAAGCTCGGCAAATCATGGCTGATGCGATTGTCCAGACGCTTGGCGCAGACAAGCTGGAAGCGCCGATCCAGACGCCGGGCGCGGAAGACTTCCACTACTACACCAAAGAACGGCCTCATCTACGCGCAACCATGCTGGGGCTGGGCTGCGGCCTGGCACCCGGATTGCACCATCCGCAAATGACTTTTGCAAAAGAATCGCTGCTGGATGGCATCGAAATTTTGGCCCGAACGGTACTCACCACGTTTGAGCGGCATGCAGGCAAGTAATCTCGCCTGCAACCCGCCTTCGCTCATCCGAATACATGTCTGAGGAGAGATGGTCATGAAAATCGAACGCGTCGATCTGCAAAGAATCAAAATTCCCCTGACTGCCCCGTTTGTCACCAGCATGGGGCTGGAAACTCACAAGGAATGTATTCTCGTCCGCGCCTACAGCGGCAATCACGTAGGCTTTGGCGAGAGCGTCGCGATGGATGTTCCGGTTTACAACGAAGAAGATGTCGACACCGTCTGGTACATGCTTGAAAAGTACCTGATTCCCCAACTGTTTACCCGCGACATCGAGCATCCTGATCAAGTTTCGGAAATCTTCTCCTGGATGCGCCGCAACCAGATGGCCAAATCCGCTCTGGAAGGCGCTGTCTGGGACTTGTACGCCAAAATGAACGGGCTGTCCCTCTCCCAGGCGCTTGGCGGCACACGCACGACAATCGATGTCGGCGTCAGCATCGGAATCGAGCCAACCATCGAAAAATTGCTGGAACGAGTCGACGGCTTTATCCGCGACGGGTACAAAAAAATCAAGGTGAAAATCAAGCCGGGCTTTGACGTAGAGCCGATGCGCGCCATCCGTCACACCTTTGGCCCTGACGTCCCGCTGATGGCTGATGCCAACTCGGCTTACACGCTCGCAGACATCGACATGTTGAAACAGCTCGACGAGTTTGGCCTGATCATGATTGAGCAGCCTTTGGGACACGACGACATCATCGACCATGCGACATTGCAACGCGAGCTGAAAACGCCTATTTGCCTCGACGAGTCGATCCACACCGTCGAGGATGCCCGCAAAGCGATTGAACTCGGCAGCTGCCGCATCATCAACATCAAGATCGGACGCGTCGGCGGCCTGACAGATGCGAAGAAGCTCCATGACTTGTGTGCGGCAAAAGGCGTTCCGGTCTGGTGCGGCGGCATGCAGGAAGTCGGGATTGGCCGCGCCCACAACATCGCCATCGCTTCGCTGTCCAACTTCACCATCCCGGGCGACACGTCGCCATCTCACCGCTACTTTACAGAGGATGTCGTTACGCCGATGATCGATTTTGCTTCGCCGGGCGTTCTCTCCGTCCCTACCGGAGCAGGCATAGGTTTCACGATTAATGAAGCCGCCATTCTCCGGTCGCTGGTGGAGCATAAGAGCTACTACGCGAATCAAGAGTCCACGACGACCGTCATTCCGGGCTGGTAATGCATTGATGAAAATGAAAACAGGGACGCCACAGCGGCTTCCCTGTTTTTTCGTTATCGAGCGCTTTTAGTCCATAATCGTCAACAGCTTGCACAGGTTGCGCTCGGCGCCTGCCCTGTCTTCTGCCGGCAATTTTTTCAGCAAGTCCAGCGCAGCGTACGGCAGCTTTAGCGCGTGAGGGTCGCTATACGTCTTCTCCCAATACGCCGGCGCGAAAATCTCGGCAAAAGCTGGCTCTTTTACTTCATCCTCCAGCACAAACTCCGGTCGCTGACGGTCGAGATAGGTTTGAATCCGATGATTGGCGATTCCCGCCTTGACCATCTCTCCGTAGCCGAAACGCTCCAACTCAGTCAAAGCCTGGGCATGCGTCACGCTGTGGACGACCTCGCCTGCAAAGTGATAGCGCTGCCCATCAATCACCCGCCCAGGGATGACTGTATGTAGCTCGTCAAACGTCCTGACCGCCATCTCGTCGGTCGTGTCGTATGGCGCCACTTCCGAAGCCACGTCCTCCGTCCTGATCGCAAAATAGTTGGCGATGCCCCAATAGCGGGTTGGTCTGTCTTCTTTTGTCCTTTTCAGCAATTCAACCAGCCCGCTGACAATGCTCGGACGGATCAGATCGGGACGTTCCTTGAGCGCTTTCAATGCCAGCACGCCCAATGCCAAACCATGTCCGGAGGTGCGCAGCTGCTGCGTATTTTGCTTGAGTCTGTAAATGACGCTGTCCAGCAAGGCGGGATCAGCTTCTTCTTCCTGGTCCAACGGGGCGAACCATTCCGGCTTCAATTTCCGGAAAGCTTCACAGGTTCGCTCAATCCCCTCTATTACGTGACGAGGCAAATCATGCTCCTGATTCATGTAGTAGCCTGCCAGCAATGCCGCACCGTAATGACCCTCGAACCATCCTTCTTGCGCCGCGCGCGCCATTCCCACCAAGCCTAGCTCCAAATACGAATCGAGTAACCGCATGTAACATCCTCCTTTTACCAATTGGATCTTGCATTTATAATATAACATATATTTTAGTTTGTTAAGTGTAAAAATAAAAATGACTCCATCTCGCGGAGTCATTTGCTTCTCATCATTATTGTTCATCCAGACGGAAATCGACTTCGTCAGTCGCTGGACGGTAGTCCACGATCAGTCCTTTTCCGTTCATATACCACAACTCGTCTTGTTCCATATAAAAAGTAATGCCATCTATTACGGTAGACAGTCCGATTTCGTTCGGCAGTTCTTTGGCGATCCCCATGGAAAAGGAATCCTGAACCGTGCTTACCCCTCCATATCGGACAAAAAAGCGAATGCTGTCGCCCTCTTGGCAGCCCCACTCTTCTTTAAACCACGCTACAGCTGCTTCCGTTACCGTCATCTTCATCAAACGCCACTCCTCTCTTCCCTTGTAGTTTACCTTACTTTCTAAATATGTAAAGCAAAAAAGTATACTATCAGCACTTTATCCTTGTGCAAAAGAAAAACCGATTCCCTTGAAGTGGAAATCGGTTCTGCCTCTGTTCCTCTGTTTACTTTACTGGAAGTGTAACCAAAAAGCTGGTTCCTATGCCTTCCTCGCTGCTCACGTGAATTTTGCCATGGTGGGCGTCCACAATCCATTTGGCGATGGACAGGCCCAATCCCGTGCCTTCTGTGGAGCGGGAGCGCATTTTGTCCACGCGGAAGAAACGGTCGAACAAATACGGAATGTTTTCTTTGGAAATGCCGATTCCGCTGTCTTTTACCAGGATGGCGACGCGGTTCCCGTCTTTTTTGCAAGAAACGTAAATGCTGCCGCCTTTGTTTGTGTACTTGAGGGCGTTGTCCAGCAAAATGACCAGCAACTGATGCAGACGCTCTTCATCTCCGGCAATTTCCAGCGGCCCTTCGATGTTCGTCTCCAGGCTGATTTCTTTTACGATCGCAAGCTGGGTAAACACCTGTGTGCATTTTTGCACGACCTCGTCCAGACGGATGCGTTTGCTCATGATTTGCAGCTCGTTGGAATCGCTGCGAGCCAAGGTCAGCAAATCAGCCACCAGCTTGCTCAGCCGCTTCGCCTCCTGCATGCCAATCATGATTTTCTCGCTTTCCTGCTCTATCGTATGGTCCGGGTGGCGAAACAGGCGCTCCAGATTGACCATGATCGCGGTCAACGGAGTGCGCAGCTCATGCGAGGCATCGGCGATGAACTGCTGCTGCTTTTCCCACGAAACCTGGATCGGAATAAGCGCGCGCCTTGCCAAAAACCAGCCCGCCACGATGGCAATGACGACGCTGACAGCACCACCGATCACGACGACGTACAACAAGCTGCTCAGCATGTTTTGCTCAGGTGCGAGATTGTAGATCAATTGAAACTGATAGGCGATTTGCACTCGATCGCCCACGACGACTTTTTTGGGCACAGTTACTGTCTGTACCCGATACATCTGGCCTCTGATGGATACCGTCTCAGTCCCGTCTGGTTTGTCGATGTGCAGAAACTCGGGGAAATCCTCCGGCTCCAGCCGATCTCCAAAGGCTGTTCCCATCACTTGACCAAAGCTGTCCCAGACGAGCAACGTGTACCTGCGCTCCAGGTCGATATACTTTTTTCGCTCCATCCGGTTGTACGGAAAAGATTCATCGTCCATTCGCTGCAAGCGAGGCAAGGGATCTACGGTAAGACGCTGACTCACTTTTTCCAGTTCGCGGTCTACTTGCGAGTAAAGCCGATACTTCATCGTGTAGTAAACAGCGCCTCCTAGCAGGTTGAGCAGCAGAAATACCACGATGACATTCAGTGTCACCAGGCGAATCCGCGTTTTTCGAAACATTAACGTTCTTCCTTTTTCAAAATATAGCCCACGTTGCGGATCGTGCGGATAAAGCTTTCGTACGCTCCCAGCTTTTTGCGCAAATAGTGGACGTACAAATCAACTACCCCGTAATTCGCTTCTGAGTCAATTCCCCATACACGGTCAAAAATTTGCTGACGCGTCAAGATTTGCTCCCGATTTTGCAGAAAATACTTGAGCAGTTCGTACTCCTTGGTCGTCAGCTTCATCGGCTCATCATCCACGAAACCGTCGTATTCATTTACTTTTAAAGAAATGGGACCGTATGTCATTTCGCCTTCCGTACCCGTCTTCCCATTGCGGCGCAGCAAAGCTCTCGCTCTCGCTGTCAGCTCTTCCGCAGCAAACGGCTTGACCAGATAATCGTCAGCTCCTGCATCCAGTCCTTCCACTCTTGCCTTGACGCTGTCCTTTGCTGTCAGGAACAAAACAGGTGTCATAATTCCTTTGGCACGAAGCGTTTTTACCAGAGTCAGGCCATCCATACCGGGCATCATGATATCGAGCACCAGCAAATCGTAGATGTCTCGCTGCGCCAGCAACAAGCCGTCATCTCCCCGATCAGCCGTATCTACCTGATAGCCTTCATCACTCAAAACGCCAGCAATAGTCTGTAACAGGGCTTGTTCGTCTTCGACTGCAAGAATCAGCATGGAAATCCCCTTTCATGAAAAGTGCTAGCTGTGTGCGTATCCGTTGCGACTTCTTGTTCCATGTTCCTCTGCCGTTTTCAGCATGAATCACTATTTCATCCAGCATAGCATAAACAGCTGGAATCACAATGCACATAAATAGACAGACACTTTCATTACAGCACGCCTTTTTTTGAATTGGATTTGAAAAAAGAAACAGACCATCGTTTTTTGCAAATACGCGCAAACAAAAAAAGCTGCATTCTCCATTACTCGCAAAAGTAATCGAGAATACAGCTTTTCTGCTTGTTCCTTCAAAACTGAAT
>NZ_DOTK01000023.1:0-43399 GCF_003521185.1 Brevibacillus sp. | reverse complement strand
CATGCTGGGCGCACCAAAAAAACTGCTTGCCAAAATTTCTGGCAAGCAGTTTCGTTTATGGAAGCGCGATTAGTTTTTCACCAGCAATACTTCTTCTACAGAAGCGTATGGCAGGTTGTGAGCATCTGCAACCGCTTTGTAAGCCACTTTTCCGTCGATGACGTTTACGCCTTTCGCCAGAGCGCGGTTGTCGCGGATCGCTTGTGCGTAGCCTTTGTTCGCCAGTTGAACAGCGTATGGAACCGTTACGTTCGTCAGCGCCAGAGTGGAAGTGCGAGCTACCGCACCAGGCATATTCGCTACTGCGTAATGGATCACGCCGTGTTTTTCATAAGTCGGGTTGTCATGCGTTGTGATGCGGTCGATCGTTTCGATGGAACCGCCTTGGTCGATTGCCACGTCTACGATCACGGAACCAGGCGTCATTTCTTTTACCATCGCTTCTGTTACCAGGCGAGGAGCGCGTGCGCCAGGGATCAGAACAGCGCCTACGAGCAGGTCTGCTTTTTTCACTGCGCTTGCGATGTTGAAAGAGTTGGAGATCAAAGTTTGTACGCGGCCTTGGAACAGGTCATCCAATTGGCGCAGACGATCTGCGTTCACGTCGATGATCGTTACATTTGCACCGAGACCAAGCGCCATTTTCGCAGCGTTCGTACCTACGATACCGCCACCGATGACAACGACTTCGCCTTTTGGCACGCCAGGTACGCCACCGAGCAGCACGCCTTTGCCGCCGTATTGTTTTTCCAGGAATTGCGCACCGATTTGTACGGACATGCGGCCCGCAACTTCGGACATCGGCATCAAGAGCGGCAATGCGCCGTTGTCGAGCTGGATAGTTTCGTACGCGATTGCGATTACTTTTTTATCGAGCAGCTCACGAGTCAATTCAGGCTCTGGAGCCAGGTGGAGGTACGTGAACAAGATCAGACCTTCACGGAAGTAGCCGTACTCGGCAGGAAGTGGTTCTTTTACTTTCATGACCATGTCAGCGGCCCACGCATCTGCTGCGGTCGCGACAATCTCAGCGCCTACTGCTGTGTAGTCTTCGTTGGTGAAACCGCTGCCAAGTCCTGCACCTGTCTCTACGCGAACAGAGTGTCCGTTTTGTACGAGGGCTGCTACGCCTGCTGGCGTGATGGCAACGCGATTCTCGTTATTTTTAATCTCTTTTGGAATGCCAACGATCATGATAGGTAGTCCTCCTTGGAAACGCCGATTTAATGAGAATACTAACATTGTACAGCGTTTACACGGGGCGTTTCCTTGGGGATTCCTTTAATTTTGCCATCCTTCTGTTTGTGAAAATCCACAAACGAACTACTGTTCCTGATCGAGCTTCGCCATTTTCAACTCCAGGTAGAGGGCGGCCCGCTGGTTCATGTTCTCCAGATCGACCCGCATGATCTCCTCAATCCGCCGCAATCGGTAGCTCAATGTGTTGATGTGGATGTGCAGGCGCGAGGCGGTCACGTTCACCTTGCCTGCCGCGTCCAGAAACGTCTCCAGCGTCTGCAACATCGCCGTCTGATTGTCCCGGTCGTATTGCCTGAGCTTTTCCAAGCGCTCGTTTTCATAGCCTTGCTCCGCCTCCCACTGCTTCAGTTGCAGGAGATAACGGTAAATGCCCAGCTCGTGATAGCCGTAAATGCCTTCGTTTTCCTGGGGAAACAGCTTCTTGATCTTGAGCGCGTGCAGCGCCTCCCTGTAGCTTTTCACAATCTCTGTATACGTCGACTGATAGCCGAGTCCGTAGCCTGCAATCACCTGTCGTCCTTCTGTGACATGGGCTTCCAGCTTGCCGAGCGAGTCGGCCAGAAACTGCTCGACTTTGCGGACGAGGACTTCACGCACGTCTTTTTTGACACTGCCGTCAAGGCCGATCAGCAAAATGATCTGCGAACCGTCGACAACCCACAACAGCTTGTCGCGCATGAGCAACGGGTACAAATACTGGTCGAGCCGCGCACCTGCCGCTTCAATAATGCAAATCAAATAAGCGGTCGGAAGCTGCATTTGCAGGCTGTCAGCTTTTTGCCGGATCGTGCTTTCGCTTTTGTGGTTGCCGAGCAACAGCTCCCACAAAAACTCCTTGCGCCGCTGCTCCTCCGCCTTGCGCTTCCCTTGCCGCTGCATGAGCCTTGAGACGGCTACCCGTGCCGCCTGACGCAAAATCTCGTCATCCTCGCGCGTGATCGGCCGATTCACTTCCTGCGCCCATATGTACCCGAGCACGTCACTGCCGCGCCTGATCGCGATCGCCACACGCTTGCCCAGGCCGACCTCATCCTTGGCCGGAATATGTACAGGGTCGTCTTGCGTCAACAGCTCCTGGAACACGCCGTCCTTCCACAGGCGGGTCAACACCTTTTCCGGCACCCGCCTGCCCATGATGGTCGACCAGCGCGCCTGATCGGTGCTGTCTCCGTGGGAGCTGTAGGCAATCAGTTTGTGATCCGCATCTTCAACCGTAATCGGGTTTTGCAAAAGCTCTCCAATCACATCGGCTAGTTCGTCTATATCGGCATGCTGATACTGTTGAAAATAGTTAGGCTCAACGGACACATTTCCACCTCTTTACCGCGCATTCGTACGTGTCCTTTTATTATACAAGAAAGCGTAAGCAGGGCGCACTTTTTCCGCTTGCCGGACGCTCGCGCTACTGGTCTTTTTCCGCAGCGGAATTGACGCACAAAAAACGGACGACTTCCCCGGTACGATTCAGCCAGTTGTGCGGTGTAGTCGAGTCCATGTGAATGCTGTCGCCCGGATGCAAATCGTGCTCTTCCTCTCCCAGCAACAGCGTCAATACCCCTTCCAGCACGTAGACGAACTCCTGCCCTTTGTGGACAAAAGGCGTTCCGCTGTCTTCGTGGGGCTGCAATGTGACGAGGATCGGTTCCAGCAAGCGGTTCGCCAAATCGCCAGACAAGTCCTCATACACGAAAGGAAAGCCGCTCGGCATCGCAGGCTTTTGCCCGCCTCTGCGCACGCGATCGCTCTGCGCCGAAGGCTTTTCCGAAAAGAAATAGCTCGGACTCACTTCCAACGCCTCGGAGATTTTTTTCAGCGATTCCAGCGTAATCGACGATTTTCCCCGCTCCACCTGGGACAAAAAGCTTATCGAGAGTTCCGTTTTTTCAGATATTTGTTTCAGTGTCTTTTTTTTGCCAAGCCGCAGTGACTTGATCAAGACGCCAATCGTTGGTTTCATCCGCTATACCTCAAATCTCGCAAGATAGGTCTATCATACCGCTTGCGGGAAAATGGTGCAAAACGCTGTTGCGATGAATCCTTTTATCTTTTATAATCTTTACTATTATCAGACAAAAAGCGTTTTCACTTTTTTTATGAGCGGAAATTGAAGTGACGCTTCAATTCACGAAGCGAAGGTATCCCCCGCCCGCTGCTACTCGCACTCCAACGCCATTCTGCAAAGCATCGTCATTTACACACCAAGGGAGGATCTGCAACTGATGGCACTTCAACCACAAGCGGGAGTTTCCAAACAGGTTCAAAACAAGGCGTTGATCGCCAGTTTGATGGGCAGCTCCATCGAATGGTAGCACGCTTCCTGAAGAGCAGTTTCTGGCCTGGGGCTGGCGCGTTCCGTTCATTTTGAGCGCTGCACTCGTGTTTGTGGGACTGTGGATTCGCAACGGCATTGATGAAACAAAGGATTTGGATTTTGACAAATCCTGACCGAAAGGATGAGAGTCATGCTCATTTTGAGCCGGGAAAATATCGAGCAAATCTACACGATGAAAGATTGCCTGGAAGACGTGGAACACGTTTTTCGCGAGCATATGCAAGGAAACGTAACGACTCCGGTGCGCACCGCGGTTGACCATCCCAAATACGATGCGACCAGCTTGTACATGCCGTCTTACTTGGCGAGCGATGATTACGTCGCGGTGAAAATCATCAGCATTTTTCCGCAAAACCATAAACACAACATCAAGTCTTTGCAAAGCGTCATTGTGCTGACGGAAGCCAAAACGGGGCAGCACGTCGCCATGATGGATGCCAGCCTGCTGACCGTCATGCGGACCGGGGCGAGCAGCGGTGTCGCCACCAAGTATTTAGCCGCAGAGGATGCGGACAGCTGCGCGGTGCTTGGCTGCGGTGCCCAGTCGCTCGGGCAAATCCAGGCTGTCATGGAAGTACGGGCGCTGCGCCATATTTACTTGTACAACCGGACGCGAGCCAAAGCTGATGAAATGAAACAAAGCCTGCTGGCGCTCTATCCGGATTGGCACGGAGAGATCACGGTGGTGGAAAACGCCGACGAAGCCGTCTCGCTTGCCCGGATCGTCATTTGCAGCACCAAGGCGACCGAGCCGCTGTTTGCCGCTTCCAGCCTGCGTCCTGGTACCCATATCAACGCAATCGGCGCGTTCCTGCCGCACATGCGGGAAGTCGATTCGGCCACCGTACAAACCAGCAAAGTCGTCGTCGATACGCTGGAAGGTGCCGAGCACGAAGCTGGCGATTTGCTCATTCCAATCGCGGAACAAGAGTGGAGCTTTGCTCAATTGCACGCTGAACTGGGAGAAATTTTGATCGGGCAAAAACCGGGGCGGGAAAATAACGCAGAAATCACGCTCTACAAATCGGTCGGAGTCGCTTACCTGGATACAGCGGTAGCCAAGACCGTGTACGAGCGGGCAAAAGCTGCCGGAATCGGCACTGAAGTCTCGTTGTAGAACCGTACAGCCGCCAAAGCGCTTCAAGCTTGGCGGCTGCTTTTTTGCTTACAGCAGGCGGGTGATGGCATCGAGTATTTGCTCTTTCTGAAAAGGCTTGACGACAAAGTCGCTCGCGCCAGTCTTCATGGCCTCCAAAACCTTTTGCCGATGCCCGACTGCCGAACAGATCAACACTTTGGCATCCTGATCGTAATCGAGAATCTCGCGCATGGCCTCAATTCCATGCATGTGCGGCATCGTGATGTCCATCGTCACAATGTCCGGCTTCAGTTCCTTGTATTTCTCAACAGCCTCCAAACCGTTGCACGCTTCTCCGCAAATCTCGTGTTGCTCGCCTAGCATATCTGTCAACATCCTTCTCGTGAAGGCTGCGTCGTCTACAATCAGCAATCGGGCCATGGTGTCCTATCCCCTCACATCTCGCTCGCATTTCTCTCTATTACTTTTGCAGAAATCGCAAGCCTTGTCCACGAGAGAAAATGACTTCTTTTGTCGAAATGAACATTCGGCGTTTTCGACGTTTACGGACGAAAACCGATCGGCTCCGTGGCTTCGCCTGAGCCTTGTTCACCTGTTGCTTGCCCCGCTACTACTTTCGCTGCCTGCGGACTCTCGGGCTTGGGATGAGGAGTAGTCTCTGTGATCTCTGGCAAATCGACTTGCCGTACTTCATCCGGTATATCCGGCTGCGGGATTTCCACGAAATCCTTCTCCATGCGAAAACGCCTCCCTTTTTCTCTGCTTTTTGCCTTAATAGGCTGTCCTGATCTTGCCTTTCCATGCACCCCCACTCCCGTCATTATTTTCCTCATTTTTTCATCGCGCTACTTTTCCGATATAATAGGAGTGCACTTGTTTACCGTCTCACGATCGAACGCTTGTTTTTTAAAAGGAGAAATTTTTCCATGCCAAAGCTGAAGCCTTTTTTCGCCCTGTTTACCTTCCTGGTTGTCGGGCTGCTTCTGCTCATTACCAGTCAGTTTTTTACCAGCATGAAACATTTGGACGAAGTGATCAATGACCGCGGGCCTTCTTCTGAAATATTGCGTGTTGCCTTGTTGCTGGAAGGGCCAACCTACGATCAGGGCTGGAACAGCAGCGCGATGGAAAGCATTACGGAGATGCAGAAAAGGTTCGGCTTTTCACTGGAGATTGCCAACAATATCAAAGCCGATCAAATCACGAATGTGGCGCAAAAATACGCAGCAAACGACTATGATCTCATTTTGGGGCATGGGGTGATTTTCTCCGAGCCGTTTACCAGTGTCGCACGCAAGTATCCGCAGACCCGCTTCGTCTCCTTCAACGGTGAAGCCCCGCATTCCAACCAGACGACGATTCGCTACGACATGAAGCCTGCCGGTCAGCTCGTCGGCATGCTGGCGGCGAAAATGTCCCGTACGGGCAAAGTCGGCTATATTCTGGTCGACAAGCCGCCGGAAATGGCTCAGGCGGAAGGCTTTCGCGCAGGAGTCAAAAAAGCTGCGCCCAACGCGGAAATCGTGATCGGGAAAGTATCCGACTTCAATGACATTGAAAATGCCGTACAAAAAACGCGCGAGATGATCGCTCACGGTGTCGATGTCATCTACACCACCGGAGACAGCTTCAATCTCGCCGTCATTACCGAAGCACAGCGCTCCAAGGTGTATACGATCGGCTATATCGCCGACCAGCGCTACATCGCGCCGGACTATGTGCTCGCTTCTCTGGTGCAAGACGTGCGGCAATGTTATCGCATTATTTTCGAGCAGTACATGGCAGACAGACTCCCGAGCGGCAAGGTTGTCTACGGTCTGGCCGAAGGCGTGAACCACTTCAGTCCGTTTGGCCCGATGGTGCCCCCGGAGGTTCGCGCAGATATTGAACGGGAATTGCAGCACTTTATTTCTTCCCGTGGCTCGTTTGGAGGTTAATTGGCATGTCCCTGTTCAGCAATCTTGGATTTCAGAAAAAAATGATGCTCAGCTATCTCGTCATGATGCTGCTGATCGGCTGCGTCACTACCCTGTTCAGTTACCATATGACAAAGGTTACTTCCGACGAAGTGCACCTGACTCAAAACGTTTTGCCGCAAACGAGCGCTCTTTTAGAGGTCAAAAACCAGATATACACCAAGACATTCGCCCTGAACATGTACACTTTGACCCGCGACGAGTCTTATCTCGACCAGTATTACACCAATTTGATCGACACATCCCGTTTCGCCTCGCTGACGAAAACAGAGGAAAACAGCGGCTTGTTCTCCATTATTGAATCGATTTCCAAGCTGGATTTTCTGTTTTTGAACAAAATCAATCCGCTGCTCAAGGCAAACAATGTGCCCGCTGTCAGCTACGTGCTCAGCCAGGAAGTCCAGCCGTTGATCAACCAGCTGGAACGTGAATTGTCATTCTCGCTCAATCAACTGGAGTACAAGACAAACAAAGAGTTTCAGCATACAAACGAAAGCATTCGCGTATCGCTGATTCTTACTTACACGGTTTCCGTAGCTGCGATTTTGTTCGGGTTTTTCTGCACCTTTTACTTCCGCAACGAGCTGCTTCGTCCGATCGAGTCGCTCATGAAGCAAGTACGCGAGGTGTCCAAAGGGACGTTTGGCCAGCAAATTATTTATACCCATCATGACGAATTTAGCGAGTTGGCCCAGGAGTTCAACAAAATGTCGAGCAATATCGCCAATTTGTTCGCCCAGGACGCCATGCAGCGTCAAATTTTGACGGAAGAAAAAAATATTCGCGAGCAAATTCTCAACTCGCTTCCTGTCGGGATCATCACACAGCCGCACGCCGGGGCGAGCATCCACGTCAACAAACTGGCACAGCATCTGGTCAAAGTCGACGAGGCCGGGTATCCGATGTCCAAAGCCGCTTCGTTCACGGCGTCAACAGACAGCGAGGATGCCCCCTGGTTCGTCAATCGCAAAATGACGCTGTACAAGCAGGATGACTCGCCGTTTACCGCTCTCGTCTCGTATGTGCCGCTGCACAACCAAAAGCACGATCAAGACTCGGGCTGGATGGTCGCTTTTCTCGATATTACGGAGCAAGAACAACTTCAAGAATACTTGAACCAATCGGAAAAACTGGCGATGGTCGGGCAGCTTGCAGCCGGAGCAGCGCACGAAATCCGCAACCCGCTCACCGTTATTTACGGCTTCATTCAATTGCTCGAACAGCGCTTGTCCGATCAGGAGCGGGATCGCTACTACCTGCCGCTGATCTTGCAGGAAATTGAGCGGGTCAACCGGATTGTGACGGAGCTGTTGATGCTGTCCAAGCCGTCCAAGCCGGACTATCGCGAAGTGAATCTCGCAGGTGTCGTCCACTCGATTCTGCCGCTGATGAATGCCGAAGCCATGCTGCACGGCATCCAGATTGTCGACCGCTGTGCGCCCAATATTCGCCTGCACGTCGATGTGGAGCAGCTGAAACAAATTTTGCTGAATCTGATGAAAAACAGTATTGAGGCCATGAAAGAAGGCGGCATTCTTTTGATCGAAAGCCACCTGGACGATAAAGCCGTGCATATTCATGTAAAAGATACGGGTGAAGGGATTCCGGCGGAGTTTCTCGTGCGGATTTTTGATCCGTTCTTCTCGCTGAAAGAAGACGGCACCGGACTTGGCTTGCCGATCTCGCGCCGCATGGTGGAAAACCACGGCGGCGACCTGCAAGTAAAAAGCAAGCTGGGGCAAGGAACAGAAATCATCATCACGCTGCCCCTCGACCCAAAAGTGGATTGAGTTACGCTGTTTACGCGTTAGCTGGCGCGATCCGCTCCTGACCGCGCTCGTCCAGCCAGGCGAACATGTTTCGTGTATACTTTTCGATTTCTTCTCCGACGAACAGATGGCTGGCCCCTTCCGCCAGCCATTTTTCGTGCCAGACGCCAGCCTTTTGCAACGCGGCTGCCAGCCTGTGGGCATGCTCGACGCTCACATTTTCATCTTCTGTGCCGTGGATGATCAACACCGGACAAGCGATCTCGCCTGCGCGATACAGCGGGGTGCGGTCACGGTACGCTGCTTCCTGCTTGTCGGGATGGCCAATCAGCCTGCGCAACATTCTGCGCATGTCCACCCGCTCTTCGTACGTCAAAAACATGTCGCTGACCCCGCTCCAAACGACAGCAGACAGCAAGCCTTTGCATTCCATCGCCGCAAACAAAGCCATGACCCCGCCGCGGGAAAAGCCGTACGCGCTGATCCGCCGGGAATCGACGATGTTCAGCTTGCGCAGCAGCTCGTAGGCTGAAAAGACGTCCTGCCGATCTGCCCCGCCAAATTCGTCCCGTCCCGCACAGCCTTCATTCCCCCGATAGTGCGGGGCGAGAACGACATAGCCAAAGGCAGCCATCTGGCTGATCCGCTCCGGTCTGACCCGTCCGATTCCTTTGATCCCGCCGCGGCAATAAAGCAGCGCGGGAAGCCTTGTCTCTTCCGCCAGAAAATGTTCCGGCACCGCCAAAAGCGCTTTGACCAGCAGATCGTCGCTATAATAGCTGACCGTATAGAGCGCGACCCCTGAGACGACGCTCTCTTCCGGCGCAAAAGCGACAAAGGGGGCAAAATCAACCTGCATCCTGCTCACGATTCCTCTCTCTGCTGCCCCGGCGCCAGCTTTTCCACAAGGAACTGCATGGACGGCGACAGCCATTTCTTTTTATGATGCACCACCTGAATGAAAAACGGAGGCTTGTCGCTGCGAAAAGGCACGCCAGCCAGCAAGCCTTCCGCCTGTTCTCTTTTCACAGCCATGGACGGCAAAAGCGCCACCCCCAGACCGCAGCGCACGCACTGCTTGATCGCTTCCGGGTTGCTGAACTGGCAGGCGATTCGCGGCGTTATTCCTTGCTCGCCAAGCACCTCCGTAAGCATCCCTCTGTACGTGCAGCCTTCTTCGGTGAGGATAAGCGATTCGCTCGCCAAATCGCGGGCTGTCAGCACAGGCAAGCTCGCAAGCCGATGCTCGGGAGGCATGACGATCACCAGTTCCTCCTGACGAACGACCTCTGCTACCAGCTCCTTGTCTGTACAGCGGCGATCGAAAATGATCCCGATGTCCAGGTAACCATCGCGAAGCTGCTGCAAAATCACCTCTTCACTCGCCGTCCGCAGCACGAGATCGACCGCCGGATATTGCTCACGGAAGCTTTGCAAGTACGGGGGCAAAAAGAAAGCAGCAAGCGTATCAATCGTGCCAATCGCAAGCGGGCCGCTCGCCTGACGGTTCACGATGTCTTTAGATTCCCCATATAGCCGGATCATTTCCCTCGCATACGGCAACAGTGCTTCTCCCGCCTGAGTCATGCGCAGCCTGCGTCCATAGCGCTCAAACAGCGGCACTCCATAAGATTGTTCCAGCTTTTGCATCTGGGCAGTCACTGTCGGCTGCGCATAGCCAAGCTCCTCCGCCGCCCGCGTAAAGCTGCCCCATCTGGCTACCTCGCGAAACGTATGCAAATACACCAGCTCCATCGGCACACCTCCTGTTCAATCATAGAAATCACTGATGTTTATTATCAAATAGTATAGATAACTGTGATGATTCGATCAATGCTAAGCTGAAGTCATCCCGAATCAAGGAGGAATGAACGTGTCTGTCGTATTGCAAATTCCGGCCGCGACCCCGGCGCAAGCCCATCGCCATTTTCTCGCCAAGCTCTCTTTGGAAACAGACGTATCAGATGTCTGGAATGACCTGCAAAACGGCGTGGCGGATTATATCATCGTCGATGCCCGCAGCGAAAAAGCGTATCAGGAGTGCCACGTACCTGGCGCCATCTCGTTGCCCCACGCGCTTATCAGCGGGGAAACCACTGCGTTTTTGGATCGCTCCAAGCTGTTGGTCGTCTACTGCTGGAGCCCTGCGTGCAACGGTGCGGCAAAAGCGTGCGCCAAGCTTGCGGAGCTTGGCTTTTCCGTCAAGGAGATGCTCGGCGGGATGGAATATTGGCAGCGTGAAGGGAATCGGATAGAAGGAAGCATTTTGCCGGAAAAAAATCCTCCCCGTCCGCTTTTCGCTGAATAGGCGAGCAAGCATTTGGCATCACACGCCGGGAATCGTTACCTTTGTCACCTTATCCAAGAGCTACAGGTGCAAAGCGTGGAAAGCGGACAAGTGACAGCGCAAAAGAGCCCTCCTGCACGAAGGGCTCCTTGCTTTGTTTAGGCTTTGGCTTTGGTTTTAGTTGCCGTTGGCGACGTTGGGGACTTTGCTGCGCTCCGCTTGCCAGGAAAGCTCCTGCACGAGCTGCTCCACAGAATCTTGCAGCCGCTGCGCCGCTTCTTCCTCCAACGGGTTTGCCCCGTCCTCGCCTTTTTTCACCAGCGAATCGAGGATAAAGGCACCCGCCAGCAAATGTCTTGCGCCCAGTGCGGACAAGACTGGCTTGAGAGCGTAATCGATCGCCAGCAGATGGGCGATCGTCCCGCCGATTGCCACGGGCAAAATCACCTTGTTCTCCAAAGCTTTTTGCGGCAGCAGGTCCAAATACACTTTCAGCACACCGGAATACGCCGCTTTGTAGATCGGGGTCGCGATGACGAGCGCGTCTGCCTCGGCGATCCGCTCGTTGGCCTGTACGATAGCAGGACTGTCAAAACGAACGTGCAGCAAATCGTCCGCAGGCAAGTCGCGCACATGAACCCAGTCTGTTTCGTGTCCAGCTTCCAGCAACAATCGATCTATGTAGGTCAGGACGGTGTCCAGTCTGGAGCCTGCATAGGGACTTCCTGATACAATCACGAGTTTTGCCATAGCTTGATCTCTCCTTTTTTATTTGGCAAGCAGCAATGTCCCTGCCTGCCGCGCAAGTTTGTCGATTCCCTCAGTTCCTGTGCCGCATCGGGCGTTTGGCCCGCTTCCTTTTCCCCGATCCGTTCTTGTTGCGCTGAATCCATGCCAGCCCTGCGGCTTTTTACCCGCTGTAATGATCCCGCCATTTGAGCCATTTTTTCTCCAGGTAGCGCACCAGCGAATCCGTCGCCTTGCCGACCAGCGCAAAAATCACGATTCCTACAAACACAATGGACGTTTGCGAAAACTGGCGCGCATCCATAATCAGATAGCCGACCCCTTCGCTCGAACCCATCAATTCTGCCACGACCAGTCCCAGCCAGGCAGCACCCAGAGACAGCCGGACACCGAGCAAAATATTCGGCAGCGCCGCCGGGATAATCAGCTTGGTAATTTGCTTCCAGCGGCTGAACTGCAACACTCGGGCGACGTCAAACAACTTGGCGTCAACACTGCGTATCCCGAGAAATGTATTTACGTAGAGCGGAAAAAATGCTCCTTTGGCAATCAACAGCACCTTGGACAGCTCGCCGAAGCCAAACCACAAAATAAACAGCGGAATCACCGCCAGATGCGGAATCGTCCTGAGCATTTGCACCGATGGATCGAGCGAATGCTCCACCCGATTGGAAAAGCCTACCGCCAGTCCTGCCAGCAGTCCGATTGCTCCGCCGAGCAAAAAGCCTGTCGCCGCCCGCATGATGCTGATTTGCAAATGTCCAAGCAGCTCCCCGCTCGCCAAAAGCTCGCCCGCCGCAGTCAAAATTTGCAGCGGCGTCGGCAGCATGGTCGCCGACACCATTCCCAATTCGCCTGCCGTCTGCCAGACGATCAGGACAACGACGGGCAGGATCAAGCCTTTTAACCAGATCGCCAGTTTGGTGCTGTTGCCTGCCCTAGCTTTTGCTTTCGTCGGCAGGACGGGTTTGGCCGAAGCGGTCGCGGCGACCGAGATTCCCTCTGCTTGATTGCTCATTCTCTTTCACCTCCGTCAAATCCCTGAGCTATCGACCAATTCCAGTTCGTCCACCTTTTCGAACTCGTTCAAGACGAGATGGCGCAGCTCCTGAAAGGAACGGTTTGCCTTTTTCCGGGGAAAAGGCAGATCGACAGGAACGATGCGCTTGATGGAGCCCGGGTGTGCGTTCATGATCACGACCCGGTTGGCCAAGTAGATCGCTTCGTCGATATCGTGTGTCACGAAGATCATCGTCGTCTTGTTTTCCTGCCAAATGTCGAGCAGGACTTCCTGCATGTGTGAGCGGGTAAAGGCATCCAGCGCTCCGAACGGTTCGTCCAGCAAAAGCACCCGGGGATTGCGCAAGAGCGCACGGGCGATCGCCACCCGCTGCGCCATGCCGCCAGACAGCTCGCGCGGATACGACTTGGCAAATCCTCCGAGTCGGACGAGCTGGATCAGCTCATCTACGCGCTCGCGAATCGCCGGATTTTTGAGCGACAGGTTGGCGGCGATGTTTTTTTCCACCGTCAGCCAGGGAAAAAGCCGCGGCTCCTGAAAAATGAAGCCTTTGTCGATACCGGGACCGCTCACTGGCTGTCCGGCAAGCCTGACGCTCCCGGCGTATTCCGTGTCCAGCCCCGCGACGATTTTCAGCAGTGTGCTCTTCCCGCAGCCGCTCGGCCCGATGACGGTGAGGAACTCGCCTTCCTTTACAGTCAGCCGGATGTCGCGGAGCGCCTGCGTCGCTCCTTTGGACGTCTCGAATGTCTTGTCGAGTCGGGTGATCTCCAGCAGCGCGGTCATACGCCGACTCCTTTTGCCTGCTGTCGTTGCTCCAGCTTCTGTTTGACGACAGGCAGCAACAGCTCGCCAGTGATCGCCGCTTCCTCCAGATGGGGGTACCCGGACAAAATAAAAGACGAGATGCCCAGATCGATGTATTCCAAAATGCGGTCGGACACTTGCTCAGGGGTACCTACCAGCAGGACGGCACCGCCGCCGCGCACGGTCGACAAGCCAGACCACAGATTGGGACCAATCACGTAGTTGTCTTTTTTGGAGCCTTCCCGCAGCTCGTTTTGCCGTTTTTGTCCGATGGCATCGGTGTGGCTGAACCGCTGGCCGGACTGCTGGAGCGCCTGCGGATCTACCTTGCTGATGATTTCCCACGCTTCTTTCCACGCCTCTTCCTCCGTCTTGCGCACCAGCACCTGGGCGCGAAGTCCGTAGCGCAGCTCGCGGTCGCGGCCAAGCTCTCGCTTCAGCTCCTCCACCTCGGCAATCTGCTGGCGAATCCACTCCAGCGGTTCCGCCCACATCAAGTAGACATCGGCTGTCTGGACCGCAACCCGTTTGCCTGTGGGCGAGCTTCCCCCGTAGTAGAGCGGCGGGTGCGGCTGCTGCACGGGAGCAGGCAAGCTCGCCCCTCCCTTGATCTCATAAAAGCGACCGGAATAGTGAAGCGGCTGCGCTCCCTGCTGAGCGGTCTGGTTGCTCGCCAAAAACCGCTCCGGCTGGGCGTGCGAATTTGTCCAGACGCTTTTGACAATCTCCAGAAACTCCCGCGTGCGCTCATAGCGGCCGTCGTGATCGTGGGCGAGCGGGTCACCCGTGGCGAGCAAATCTTGCGGGCTGCCGCCTGTCACGACATTAATCAGTGCCCTGCCGCCCGACACCTGATCGAGCGAAGCAGCCATCCGCGCAGCCAACACAGGGGCGATCAGCCCGGGACGCATGGCGACCAGCGGCTTGAGCACCTGTGTATTGGCAGCGATCGTAGCCCCGACGATCCAGGAATCGATGCAAGCTCCGCCAGTCGGAATCAAGGCAAAAGTAAAGCCTGCCCGCTCGGCTGTTTGCGCCACCTGAACCATGTAGTCAGCAGTCGACTCGCGCTCCGGCTCGACGCCGATATACTTGCCGTCTCCCGTCGTTGGAATAAACCAGCCAAATTCGACTTGTTGCTTTGATTTCCCCATCTGCTCCACTCCTTTGAATTGATTTGGAATGAAAAAGAAGGCACAGTCGCGGTCATCTCCGCAACTGTGCCTCCAGTTTTCTGGTTGGCAAAACTCAATAATTCACACTTGATTAGTCGGTATTGTGCGCAATCGTATCATCGGCTTCCAGCGGCTGTCAATAGGGTCAACAAGAAATTTGCTCCGCTATTCCGGCTATTCTTACTATATTGCATATTGGGATTGACTCTTCTCCCATTTGTTGCTATCATCCATTTCATACTTTGCAACTCGGAATTATCCTTTTACCGACCAGACCACTGGAGGTCTCCTTCCAACAGCGAACGATTGCTGTTTGGGACGAGGCCTTTTGTGCGTCCTGCACTCCCAATTTTTTTATGAGGTGATACACATGGGCAATCAAAAACGCACGCTCCACCTGAACTTGTTTTTGTCGAGCTTGGGTCATCATGAGGCGGCATGGCGCCATCCTTCCTCCCGCGTGGAGGACATCATCGACTTTTCCCACTTTCAGCGGCTGGCGCAAAAAGCGGAGCAAGCCAAGCTGGATTCCCTCTTTTTGGCCGACCGCTACGCCACCTCGCGCAAAGCCGTCAAGTACGGGGCGATCAGCGGACTGGAACCGCTCACCCTCCTGTCCGCTCTCGCCGTTGTGACCAGCCGGATCGGGTTGATCGCTACGGTCTCCACGAGCTTCAACGAACCGTTCAACCTCGCCCGCCGCTTTGCTTCCCTCGACCATCTCAGCAAAGGCCGGGCGGGCTGGAACATCATCACGTCCGGAACAGATGGCGAGGCGCAAAATTTCAACTGCGAGCGAATCCCCGAGCATCACCTTCGCTACGAACGGGCGGCAGAATTTCTCGATGTCACTCTCAAGCTGTGGGACAGCTGGGAGACAGACGCGCTAATCCAGGACAAAGCCTCGGGCATTTACGCAGACAACAGCAAGGTGCACGAGTTCAACCACAAAGGCAAGCATTTTGCCGTGCGCGGCCCGCTGAACTTGCCGCGCTCTCCCCAGGGACGGCCACTGCTCGTCCAGGCCGGATCTTCCGAGGACGGAAAAGACTTCGCCGCCCGGTATGCCGAAGCCATTTTCACCGCACAGCAATCGCTGGCGGACGCCCAGGCGTTTTACGCCGACGTCAAATCGCGCGTCGCCCGCTACGGACGCTCCCCTGAACAAGTCGTCATCCTGCCTGGCATTTGCCCGATCATCGGCGAGAGCGAGGCAGAGGCAAAAGAAAAAGAGGCGCAGTTGCACGAGTTGACGCATCCCGCCTACAGCCTGCTGCAACTATCCAATCGCATCGGCTACGATCTGTCCTCCTACCCATTGGACGGCCCGCTGCCCGAGCTTCCCGCAACGGAACAAATCGCCGGGCATCAGAGCCGCGCCCAGCTGATCCGCGATTTGGCCGAGCGGGAAAGCTTGACGCTTCGCCAACTGCTGCTTCGTCTCGCCGGAGGTCGCGGCCATCGGACAATCGCAGGCACTGCCGAGCAAGTGGCGGACGAGTTGGAGGCGTGGTTTACCCAAGGCGCGGCAGACGGCTTCAACATCATGCCGCAGTTGACGAACGGAGGGCTGGAGGACTTCATCGACCAGGTCGTGCCGAAGCTGCAACAGAGGGGGCTGTTCCGCACAGAGTACACCGGGCACACCTTGCGCGAGCATTACGGGCTGGATGTTCCAGCCAATCAGTTTGCCAGTGCGCCACAAGTCCATTAGGACACCCATAGACCCACAGAAAAGAAAGGATGAACAAACATATGCAGTCTTCCCCGAAAACAATCGGCTGGCTCCGCCTGATCGTCGTCCTGTCCCTGCTGTTGTTGAGCGCTTGCGGCAAAACAGCAGCACCCGAGCAACAGCAGACCGTTGCCGCCAGTGCAGAGGCAAAAGAAAAAGTCGTCGTAAACATCGGCATTCAAGGCAGCACCGGGATTTTCTCCTACGCCAGGGACAAGGGCATTTTTGAAAAAGCTTTTGCCCAAGCCGGAGCCGAAGTAAAGTGGCATGAATTTGCCAGCGGTCCTCCCCATTTCGAAGCGATTGCCTCCGGGCGGCTCGACTTCGGCGCGACAGGCGGCACTCCGGTCGTCTCTGCACAAACCGGAGGTGTCGATTTCAAAGCGATCGCCGTAACGAGCGACGGCAAGCGCAACAACGCGATCGTCATTCCGAAAGGCAGCCCGATCACCGATATCAAACAGCTCAAGGGCAAGAAGATCGCCGTCGCCAAAGGCAGCAGCGCCTACAACTTCCTGTACATGGTGCTGAATCGGGCCGGGCTGAACGACAAGGACGTGGAAATCATTCACCTTCAGCCGGATGAAGCGCGGCCCGCCCTTGACACCGGAGCTATCGATGCGTGGTCGACTTGGGAGCCTTACGTGACGACCGCTGTCGTGCAGACGCAGGCCAAGACGCTCGTGACAGGCGACGATCTGAACATTTTCGCTCCCGGATTTTTGATCGCGCGCACTGGCTTTACCGCAGACCACCCCGAGCTGACGGTCCTGTTTCTCAAAACGTACGAAGAAGTGCGCCGCTACTACGTCAGCCACCTCGACGAAGTAACGGACGAATTTGTCAAAACCAAGAAGCTGGAGCGGGAGATCATCAGCAAGGTTTTGCAAAATTCAAGTCCCATCCTCTCCCCGATCACGCCGGAATTTGCCAAAGCGCATCAGGAGCAGGCCGATTTTCTCTTCTCCGTGGGCGCGATCAAAAAGAAGCTCGACACTTCCCAAGTATTGGAGAGCAAATTCGTCGAGCAGGCGTTGAAGGAAGTCGGGAACTAACCCTGCTGCCGTGCAATGCTAGGCGAGATTGGAGTTCCAAACACGTTACGATGCAAAATGACTTTAGGGATTTTCAGCGGGAAGGGAGATAAGACGGAGGCACTTCGTCATCGAGCGTGGTGATGCGCATAAGATGAATCTCTCGCAATTTGTTCGTTCAAAAATGCGCAAAAAAGACAGGGAAGCTCCCTGTCTTTTTGCTTTAGTGTCAACCTCGTAAAAAAAAGGACGGGATGTCCCGTCCTTTTTCTGTTATCACAAGGCTTAGTAGCCACGTTTTGCGTTCTTTTTGTTGATAGTCGCAAGGTTCTCTTCGCTGTGCTTCAACCATTTTTTCAATTTGTCCTCGAAGGAAGCTGCGTTGTCGCGTTTTGCATTTCCTCCGCGATCGCCTCCACGATATCCACCACCACGGCGCTCTTCACGCTCCGGACGCTCAGGCGCTGGGAGTGCGGCGCGAACCGAAAGCGAGATTTTACCTGCATCATCAATGGAGAGAACTTTTACCTTTACTTGTGCCCCCACGGTAAAGTGATCATTGATATCTTTTACAAAACCGTTTGCTACTTGGGAAATGTGGACCAGCCCCTGCTCGGTTTCGCTGACTGCTACGAACATCCCAAACGGTTTAATCGCTGTCACTTTTCCTTCGATGATGCTTCCCACTTGTACTGCCATCCAGTTTGCACTCCTTTTATTATTTCAGAAAAATGGTGAGAACCTCAAACCAGAAGCCTCATTCTCCTAGTATAGCAGAGAAATTCCAATACTGAAAAGCCTATTCTTTCTAGATGACGCACTTCATGCTAGTGAAAAGACAGCTGGTACGCGTCTGTAGCCATTACAAGCTCTTCGTTGGTAGGAATTACCATGACTTTGACCGGAGAATATTCCGTACTGATAAATGCTTCACCTTTGCTGCTGCGATTGGCTTCGCGATCCAGATTGACCCCGGCAAATTCCAGTCCGGTGCAAACCATTTCGCGTACGGTAGAACTATTTTCTCCAACACCTGCTGTAAAAATAATCCCGTCTACGCCATTCAGTCGCGCCAAATACAGCCCAATATGTTTATGCAAAATCGTTGTGAACAATTCCAGGGCAAGCTGGCTGCGATAATGTCCCGCTTCTGCCTTTTCCATAACGTCGCGCAAATCGTTGGACACGCCCGATACGCCCATCAATCCGCTCTTGTTGTTCAAAATCGTAATCGCCCCGGCTGTATCCGTTTTTTCGATTTCTTCAATATACGGAATGATCCCCGGATCGATGTTGCCGCTGCGGGTTCCCATGGACAGTCCCGCCAAAGGCGTCATTCCCATCGACGTATCAAACGATTCTCCGTAGCGAATCGCGGTAATGCTGACCCCGCTGCCGATGTGGCAACTGATCAGCCGCAGCTGTTCTTTCGGACGGTTCAACATCTCTTCGGCGCGGCTCATGACATAGCGGTGAGACGTGCCGTGGAAGCCGTACTTGCGGATTCCGTAATGCTCGTAATACTCGTATGGCAGCGCGTATAGATAGGAGGATGGAGGCATGGTCTGGTGGAACGCTGTATCGAAAACAGCTACGTGTTTCACGTCGGGATAGATGCTTTGGGCGACTTCGATCCCGAGCAGGTTGATCGGATTGTGCAACGGTGCAAAGCGGGACAGGCTGCGAATCTCCGCTTTCACGCGATCGTCCACGACGACAGACTGTTTAAATGCTTCTCCGCCGTGCACGACCCGGTGGGAGATAATATCAATTTGATGTTGCTTTAATGTTTCAAACACGCTGCGAATCGCATCCTCGTATTCGTCGCGTTGGATTTGCTGCAAGTAATCCTGGGCAATCAGTTCTTTGCCCGGCATGGAGTAAAGCTTGTACTTAACCGAGGAGCTGCCGCAGTTCAGTACGAGCACGTTCTTTTTGTCTGACACGAATCTCATCCACTCCCTAATCGTTCAATAAGCAGCTGCCCCGGTCAGGATGGCTGCCGCTCACTTCATTTTATAATGATATGTTCTTCGTGAATACATGTAATTGAGAAGAATTATCAACAACATCGTGACAGATCCGGCTAAATCCAGCAAGACGTCATTCACCATACCTGTCCGATCCGGGGTAAAAGTCTGATGCCACTCGTCCAGAACAGCCACAAGCAGGCTGCAAAAGGCGCTCCATGGCAGGGCGACCGCAAACGAAAGACGGTGGGAAAAAACGCGATAGAAGCTGAAAGCCAACAGCGCGAACACGGTAAAATGCGTTCCCTTGCGAATAAAAAACTCGATAAAGCCCGCCGCTCCCTTGTTCTCGACGCTGATTTCCTTGCCGGCATACGGAACGGATACCCCTTCCATCCGCTCATTCCAGCTTTGTTCATCGACTACCTTGGATATCGTACCCCGCAAATCTTGTTTGTAGTATGGCTGGGAGGACGACAGGAACAGTCCCACCAAAATCGCAGCCAACAGCAGATAATCCAAAAGCTTTTTCAATCGGCGCAAGCCAGGTTTCCCTCCTACACTCGGTTCTCCTCTCATCTTACCCGAGATTTCCCGAAAAGTCCTTGCCGAGCCTGTGAACAAAACCGTCGCGGCGGTTTTTCCTCTTTTCAGGAGCAAAAGCGTTGGGCGCAGTCGGTCGCGGCGGCTTTCCCTCTCTTCGGTAACAAAAGCGTTGACCGCAAGCAGACGCGGCGGCTTTCCCTCTCTTCGGTAGCAAAAGCGTTGACCGCAAGCAGACGCAGCTGCTTTACGAATGCCGCTGAGCTGTTTTCACAGCAAAAAAAAGACGCCAGCCGTTACGGCTTGACGTCGTCTGTTCCCGTTGGCAACGGCAAGAAGTCCTCTTTTGCCAACTCTCTTTTCTTGTTTGCGGAACCATCCTGCGCTTCCTTGCGCATTTCTTGCGCCAGTTGCTGCTGTCTCTTTTTCCTGGCTCGTGCGTCACTGCGGCGAATCCGCTCATTTTCCTGCCAGTCCCGAATGCGGCGCACCAGGACGGGAATCGACACATCCGACTGGGCGGCCTCTCGCCATTCAGCCGCATGCTGCATGCCAGGCACAAGCACAAGAGTGGCAAACAGCGCGAACACTGTCCCGAACAACAAGGCACTGGCGAACGATACGAATGTTTGCCCATCCGCGAGCGAGCCTGCGGCAATCGGCAAGCTTGCCAGCACGATGGCGATCGCTATCGCTGCGGATGTGGCCCACGAGCGCTGCATGCCGCTGCGCACTCCGTTCCAAATACTCGACTGCTCGCTGCTTGCTGCAAACATGTCATCGAGCTGAACCAAGGCCAGCGAGAGAAGCACAGCGCAAGCGGCAGCCACTCCGTAAAAGCCCATCAAATTCATCGGATGATCCAGCAAAAGCAGTCCCAGCGTGACGCCGCCCGACAACACAGGCAGCAAGAGGAGAGCAAACCAGCCATCCCGCGCCCGTCGTTGCACCAGAAGGCTGGTCAAGAGCACAAGCGCGACCATGGCGAGCATGACGATCAGACGTCCGCTCCAGTCTTTGTCATCGGACTGCTCTTCACGCAGTTTCTTCAGCTCATCCTCGTTCAGTATGGTGTAGCCTTTTGGAACCGTGATTTTTTCTTGCATGGCCAGCGGCAGATTGTACGCCATGCTGTCAATCCATCTTGCATCTGCGATGGCGCTGCTGACCTTGAACACGTACATGCCATCCTCCCGCTGATAAACCTGCGGCTGCTCCCCGCTCGACCAGTCGACCAGATCAGACAGACGAACCGCCCCTTGCTGCGTGCGAATCAAAATATGTCTGACTTGTTCGGAATGGTCCATCCACTTGTCGGGAAAGCGGGCAACGACTGAAATATTGCGGTCGTTGACGAAAATGCTGCCCGCCTGTTTTTCTCCGAGATAGCTTTGCAGCTGGCGTTTGATTTCTTCCTCACTCACACGATAGCGCGCCAGCATGTCCGGTTTCGGGCGAATATCGATAAACGCGGTATTTTGCGCCGGACCGATCCGCTCATCTGTGACGATTTCCCGATTGTCTCTGTCCCGCCAGCTCATTTTTTGCAAGTAAACGAGAATTTCCTTGGCAATATGCTGCGTCGTCTCCATGGAAGGTCCCTTGACCGTGAACTCCAGGCGTGTCTTTTGCTCGCTGTTGACGACGAGCGCGAACGGGTCTGTCTGCGGAATGTCGCGGAGCTGCTTGTCCAGCTCCTTTTCCAGATCGTATACAGAGCGAGTCCACTTGGATTTGTCTGTCAGCTTGACATGCATGGTCAAGCGCTCGCGGGAGGCATCCGTATACAGATCAGCTACTTCCGGCAGTTGGCGCAGCCGTTCCTCCGCACTTTTCGCCGCTTTGATGGCATCGTCGATGTTGCTTTCCTGAACCATCGGCAGCGACAGTGTCTTCTCTTTTGGCGCTACTTGGGCAAAAGGATCGACTAGCACAAACGATTGCAAAAGCAAAACAAAAACAACCGATGCGACGAGTGTGAGTCCAAACGGCAAGTAGCCTTGCTGCACCATTTTCTCCCAACGGACCGTCAGAGCACGCGTCACTTTTCCCGGCGTTCGAGGGATGTTCTCTCCTGCGTCAGCTGGCTCCGGTTCCGCCAGCCATGTCGCTGTCAGTACCGGGATGATCCAGCCATACACCAGGGCAAAGCTCGCTGCGCCGAGAACGATGACGGGCCAGGCGTCAAACAGGACGGCTTTATCCTCCGCTTTGAGCATGTCTGTCATGACGATGGTGAACCAGGCCGCTGCCATCACCACGAGCGCGAGCAGCAGCGGCTTCACGACCGTCCAGGCTGTTTTCAGGCTTCCCGGGAGCGAATAGGCGCCAAGCCTGTCCAGGCGGGAAAAGAAAGTCGCGCCTGCGACGAGGTAAACAAGCACAAACACAAGCAGCGGCCCCAACGCGGAAAAGGTAAACTTCATTCCAAAGAGCCACAGCGCCCCCAAAACGGTTCCGCTTGCCATGAATACAGCCAAAAGCGACAAGGCGGCAGGGCCGATCCTTTTCAAGGAAGCGAGCAGATAAAGCGCGATGAGAACAGCCGCCACGCCAACAAGCAATGTCAGCTGAGCAATCGCCGCAGAGATCGGCTGCGCCCGATCGTCGAACAATGTCAGCTCGTATTTGCCGCCTGCATCGGTATTCAGCTCCGCCATCATCTTCGCAGTCTCTTGCCGGATGGCAGGAACTTGCCCCACTTCCGAAGCGTAAACCGATATGCCGACTGCCGGAGAACCTTGATAAACGCTTATCTCCTCGCCTTTGCTTCCTCTTGTGTCGCGAATATCAGCGAGCGTTTTCAGCGGCACATACCCTTTGCCTGTAGAAATCAGTTGCTTGCCCAGCCCCTGCGGCCCTTCTGTCTGGCTCGTCCAGGTAAAAGCTGTGCGATCCGCCGTCTTGCCAACCGTCCCGATTTGTTCGCGAATCACATCCTGCGGAAGCTGGCCCAGCACATCCTCAGGAGTCAAACCGTACGCCAGCAGCATCGACGGGCGAAAAACGATCTCGATCTGCTCCCGGACGGCTTGACCGTCGATCTCGACGCGAGCAATGCCCTGCGCCTGGATTAACTTTTCATAGACGGTATACCGCGCCACATCGGAGAGCGTCTGAACATCGCTGCCGTGAAGCAAGTAAAACCCGACCAAATTGTCTCCGAGCTTCTCCTGGCTAATGCTGTATTCCTTGACAGGCAGTGTCTTCATGATCTCGGACACCTTCTGCTCCAGGCGGTCCTTGTAGTCAGAGCCGAGATTTTCTGTCGTTTTGACCGTAATCGTTCCCGATCCGGCACGAGAATCAGAGGAAATCTGCACAGCACTGCCCAGCGCGCGTACCGCCTCCTCTACCTTCCGCGTTACGGATGACTCTACCTGATCCGCTGTCAGTCCTGACGCAGTCAGGTGAATCGTATACTCCGGCAATCCCCTGTCGGGAAACGTCGCCACATCCAGTCTGAACAAGGCGCCAATCGCGAGCAGACAGAGAAGCACGGCCTTCCAGCGGGCCAGAGCAGGCGCAATGGCTAAAAACGTTTTGTTATTCATCCGCCACCTTCACCGCCTCGCCGTCCACCACATAGGAAAGACCCGCCCCTACAATTTGGTCGCCCGGCTCAAGTCCCTCCAGAACTTCATAAAACGTACCGTGCAGCGCCCCTACTTTTACAGGCGTCTTTTCCACTGTGTTTTCCTTGATTTTCATTACGTAATATTCTTCATCGGAGATGCCGATGCTTGCGACCGGAACGATCGGCGCATTTTTTCCGGCTACCGGGTAGTGGCAAGTCACGGTCATGCCGCCTTTCCAGTTCACAGCGCTTCCGTCGACGGTCACTTCAACCGGATAAGCCCCCACATTTTGATCCATGACAGGTGAAACAAAAGTCACTTTCCCTTCCGCCTCGCTGCCATCTGCCGATTTGACCTGCACCGTTGCTCCGGTTTGCCACAAGCCGATCTGCTCGCTGTCTACCTGAAGCTTGACGATCCAACTGCTCGTATCGACGAGGCGAATAACCTCGCTGCCCGGTCCGGTTTGTTCGGACGAAAGCTGCGAGACGGCTGCGACGACACCGGAAAAAGGCGCTTTCAGTACAGCATCGGCAGCCTCTTGCTTCGCGCGGCTGAGCTGAACGTTGGCCTGGCTCACACCGACCTGTGCCTCTTCGACATCCAGTCGGTCTGCGCCCTTCATCAGTTTGTTGTACGCGATCTCCTCTTCCTCCAGGCTGAGCTTGGCTTGCTTCTGTGCCAGAGCCAGCCTGTCCAGCTCGTCTTTGGCGATCGCCCCGTTTGCAAACAGAACAGTCGCTTGCGCATACTCCCGCTCCGCCTTCGCCGCAAGCTCCTTCGCCTTTTCCACCTGGAGCTTTCTCGTCTGAATCTCGTGGCTCTCCGGGCCTGACAGTGCCTTGCTGCGCCGGATATTCGCACTGGCTACTTGCCCGGCTGCCGCCTGAATCCCCGCTTGCAAACTGGATTGATCCAAGGTCGCCAAAGTTTGGCCCGCTTTCACGCTCGCCCCTTTCTGGACGAGAATGCTCGCGATTTTCCCGGAGGTGCCAAACGAAAGCCCCAGCTCCTGCTTCGGCATGACCACGCCTGCTGTCTCCAGCATTCGCGCTTCCTGGTTCTCTACCACTGTGTAAGCACTTACCGTTTTCACCTTGATTACAGTCTCTTCTTCCATCCGTTTAAGTTCTCCGGTTCTTTGATCCAGCTTTTCGCAGCCTGTCAAAAGCAGGACAATGATCGAGAGGCTAATCCATTTTTTCATACTTTCACTCCTGCACCCTTGCGTAATGCGCCTCCTGGTGGCAGCGTAGCCCCTGCTGACCCTTCGGCAAAAATCAACGGTTCTGAGCAATCATTAAGAAAAATAATTGACAAAATATATTTTACAGAAAATAAAAACAGTTGTATCACTTTTCTGTCATTTTTTATATTTTTTTATTATCGGCCGAACTTTCGTCACTTGTTTGTAACTCGTATCCTGTATGATGAAAGGGCGGAAATATTCAAGCAACTGTCCACTTGCTTGTGAGCGCTTACAAAATCTTTTTCTCGCGTCAACGACATTTTTTCATGGTGGGAGTGATCGTCATGGCAAAAATTTACTCTTCTTATGCGGACATCGTGGCTGATATTCACGATGGAGCTACACTGCTGGTAGGCGGCTTCGGGCTGGTCGGCATTCCAGAAAATCTGATCATCGCGCTTCGCGACAAGGCCGTTAAAAATTTGACTGTCGTCTCCAACAACTGCGGCGTGGATGATTGGGGCCTCGGCCTGCTCCTGCGCGAAAAGCAAATCAAAAAAATGGTTTCCTCCTACGTCGGGGAAAACAAGGAATTTGAGCGTCAATTCCTCTCGGGAGAGCTTGAAGTAGAACTGACCCCGCAAGGCACGCTGGCAGAGCGCATCCGGGCTGGCGGCGCAGGCATCCCTGCTTTCTACACTCCTGCTGGCGTCGGCACCCCGATTGCCGAAGGACGGGAAACGCGTTCCTTCAACGGCAAGGAGTATTTGCTTGAGCATGGGATTACGGGCGATTTTGCGCTGATCAAAGCGTGGAAAGCTGACAAGATGGGGAATCTCGTCTTCCGCAAAACGGCGCAAAACTTCAATCCGATGATGGCTGCCGCCGGAAAAATCACGATTGTCGAAGTGGAAGAAATCGTGGAAACAGGCGAGCTGGACCCGGATCACATCCATACGCCAAGCGTGTACGTCCAGCGTCTGATTCTCGCTCCTTCGTTTGAAAAACGGATCGAGCGCCGCACGGTCCGCTCCTGACCTGACGATCGGATCACATACAAGCTCATTTTTAGGGAGGAAACCATTATGTCGCTTACTCGTGAGCAAATCGCCACTCGTGCTGCACAAGAAATCGAGGATGGCTTTTACGTAAACTTGGGAATCGGGATGCCTACACTGGTTGCCAACTACATCCCGGAAGGAAAAACTGTCGTCCTGCAATCGGAAAACGGGTTGCTCGGCATCGGGCCTTATCCGACCGAAGACGAACTTGATCCTGATCTGATCAATGCCGGAAAAGAAACCGTTACGGCGATACCGGGCGCTGCTTACTTTTCCAGCGCGGAATCTTTTGCGATGATCCGCGGCGGCCACATCGACCTCGCCATTTTGGGAGCGATGGAAGTTTCCGCCGAGGGTGACCTGGCAAACTGGATGATTCCGGGCAAAATGGTCAAGGGCATGGGCGGAGCCATGGATCTGGTGCATGGGGCGAAAAAAATCGTCGTCATCATGGACCATGTCAACAAGCATGGCGAGACAAAAATTTTGAACCAATGCGCGCTCCCGCTTACAGGCAAAAAAGTGATCAACCGCATCATCACGGACAGAGCCGTCCTCGATGTCACACCGGATGGACTCGTTCTGGTCGAAGTCGCGGAAGGCTACACCGCGGAAGACATCCAGGCATGCACCGAGCCGAAGCTGATCATCTCGCCTGAGCTGAAAACGATCGGTCTGTAACTTTGTCTGCTCTCCTGCGCCGAAAAATGAAGCGCAGATGCATCATCGCCATACCCTCGGCCCCGGCTACCGCACAGGTGACGGGGTCTTTTCTTTGAGAGCTGCACCCGCGCAGTCGCTTCCTTCCCTCATTCGGTATATAATACGTACACAAAACCAAATTCCCAACATTTGAGAGGAAGAGATCAAGATGTCAGGAACAGTCGGTTGTCTTCTCATCCACGGATTCGCAGGAGACATCAACGACATTTTGCCGCTCGCCAAAGTGCTGCGCGAGGCTGGCTACCAGGTGGAATGCCCTACTCTGGAAGGACACGGGACGACTCGCCGCCAAATGGCACGGAGCACGCGAAACGACTGGCTTCGCTCTGCCGAAGAAGGCTACAAGCGCCTGTCCATGCGCGCCGAGACGATCGTCATCATCGGCTTTTCCATGGGCGGCCTGCTCGCTTTTCATCTGACGACCCGCTACCCTGTCGAGCTGTTAATCACCATCAACACGCCATATAAATACTGGGATGTAAAAGAAGCCTTGCACTATTTGCGCGAAGACTTCCCCACCCATTCGCGCCGCTACATAAGAAGCATCGGCCGCATCCCGGTCAGCAGCATGCTCCAGTTTCGCCGACTGTTGTCCGAAACAAAGCCGCTTTTGCGCCAGGTGAAGACGCCGTATTACTTGTTGCAAGCGATGCGCGACGATACGGTCCACGCCGTCAGCGCGCAACTGCTCGCAACCAGCGTGGACCAATCCGCTTCGCCGCAAATCACCTGGTACGAGCATTCGAATCACATGCTTTTGCACGGCCCGGACAAGGAAGCGGCGATTCACGATGTGCTCGCGACGCTCAAGGAACGCTTCCCTGACTCCCCTGCCCTCGTCTGACGCTCCAAGACAGCGCGATCAGGAAGAGCGCAATCGAGAGTCCGAGGTACATGACGGGCAGGCCCGCGTGCTCATCCAGCCAAAACGCAATCAGCGGGCCCAACGCCGCTCCGAGATCGGTAATGACGGAGTAGCAGGTCATCACGGCCGTGCTGTTTGTCTGTCCGGCTGCTTCGTCGGCCGCCAGCGTATCCATTACGGTCGTGATGATCGTCGCCGTCAACTGGATGCCGAGCAAAACCGCGAGCCACGCCTCCAGAGGCAGACCGCCCTGAATGCAGGCAAACAGGAGCGAGCCTGTCAAAAGGGTCGCGACGAACATTTTTCTCCGGCCGTATCGGTCCGCCAGCCTGCCGACTACCGGGGCTGCCCACGGTTCCCAGCACCAGCGAACGCCTTGGGCCAGACTGGAAAGAACAGCGGCTCCCAGTACCAAGCCCCCAAGCACAAGCAGCGGTGTTCGCTGCTCGATGAGCCTGCTCAATGTCGAGGCAAACATCCCTTGATACACCATGGTGACCAAAAGCGCGGTCAGCATGGTCTTTTGTATGCTTGCCTGCCGCCACAAACTTCGTGACGGTGACGCCCCTGTCTCCTCCACATCTACCGCCGTTTGGTTGGTGAAGCTCGGGCGAATAAACAGGAAGACGAGCACAAGGGCAACAAGCGAACAGCAGGCGAGCACGAGCGCAGCAGGCAACAGGCCGTACCAGGTGGCGAACAGCGCTCCGGCGAGCATCCCGCCAAGGCTGCCCAGACGATACAAGCCGTTGTACAACCCCATCAGTTGTCCACGGTTATGTCTTTCCGCCACCGTCACAATCAACGAGTAAGCCCCCAGCCGCAAAAACGTCCAGGCGACACCCCACAAGGAGCGCATCGCCAGCCACAGCCAAAAACCTTGAAAGCCGTACGACAAAGTCGTCACAAAAGCCAAAATGACCGCCACCACCAGCCCGGCACGCCCGCCTGTCCGTTCGTACCATTTTCCGACCAGCGGGCCGAGCGGAACACGGATCAAGCGGTTGATCGACAACAGCACGCCTACTTCCCACAGCGAGTCCAGCCCGGCCTCCTTCCAATAGAGCGGCAAAACCACGTACAGCATGGAATCCCCCAGCATGCAAAGCGCTGTGATCAAAGCCACAGCGATGACTTGCCTTCTCCCGCTGATTTCTCTCATCTTTTGTTTGCTCCTTTACTCCTTGCCTTCTATCGCTTACCATACAAGGAATCATTCATCCGATCTAATACATATTCATACACGATTCATAAGTAATGATTATGAATGAAGGAGCGAGCAGCCAAATGAACCTGCATGCCTTGCGCATTTTTGTCGAAGTCGCCTCACGCCAAAGTGTCACTGCCGCGGCAGAAGCGCTCGCGATCAGCCAGCCTGCCGTAAGCGCCCAAATCCGCAAACTGGAGAACGAGCTGGGCTTATCGCTGCTCGCTCCCGACGGGCGGGGAATTTCGCTCACCGATGAAGGGCGGTTTCTGTTTGAAAAAGCGCGCCGCATCTACGACTGGGAACGGGAAATCGAATCCCAGCTGGCCGAGATCAGACAGGGCGAAAAAGGCAAGCTGCGCATCGCTTCCACCTACTTGCCCTCGAACTACCTCGTCCCGAAGTGGCTGGCTGAATTTAAACAGCACTACGAGCATGTCGACGTGGAAATCCGCACCCGCAATTCGCTGCAATCGATTGAGCTACTGCTGAGCTGCCAGGTCGACCTCGCCATCGTCATCAAAGAAGCGTGGGAGGATGATCTGCCCATCGATCGCGTCCACATGACAGATGTGCTCTACTGGTTCATCCTCCCCGCAGCCCATCCGTTGGCAGGCAAAGAAATCAGCATCGAGCAGCTCGTCCAGGAACCTTTTTTGCTCCGCGAACAAGGCAGTTCCACGCGCGAATGGCTGTTCTCCCTCTGCCGCGAGCACGGCGTCAGACGCCCGCGGGTCGGGCTGCAATACCACGGACTGATCGAGTCGATCCAATCTGTACGTGCAGGGTACGGAACGATGCTGGCCCCGGCGCTTGCTGTCGAGGAAATGGTCGAGCGCAACGAAATCGGGCGCGTAACCGTGCCCGGCGTCGAGATCAAGCGCCCGGTCTACATCTGCACGCGTGCAGGGGAAAGCAGCCATCGTCCTGTGGTGGAGCGGTTTTTGGAGAGGGTATTGGGGAAGGGCGCCGTTTCAAATAAAAAAGCTGATCCTCAGTAAAAAGCTACTGTAATGGATCAGCTTTTGATTGGATTAAGGCTATTGCTGTGGCTTAAACGTTCCTTTATTGAGGATGCTGGTCTACTTTTCCTCCACAGATGTTAAAGCCCAAGATCGCTGCTGTTCACTTTCTGACCTCAGGCTTTTATTTTTATTGCTGTCCTGCTCTTTCAAGACTAATTCAACAGAAGTTCCCGTTCCATCTTTTCGTTGAAAGACGATAATCGTTTCGCTTAAATCATCTTTAACTAGAAGCATGGGCATCAAGTCGCCTTCTTTTCGCACACTGTTAACAGCTTGGAGAATAGCATCAGAGTAACTCATTCTCTCTTCTGCCGGTAATTGCTCTAAAATGACTTTTCTATCGAAATAATCGTAAGCAGTATATTGGTCGGTATCAATATCAAACTTGTTAATCGATACTTCCCATGATTTCTGAAGTTTTTCATTCAATTCAGCAGGTCGGGTGCTTTCTGCAGCTACAAATTTTTGCGGCTTGCTGGGAGTAGCTTTTTCACCAGCCAGAGCAAAAGATCCAAGAGCGCCAGCAATCCCCGCCACAACTAACAAAGAAACAATTGCTTTTCTTTTCATTTCGTATCATCACCTTTTTTCAAAATTTTATTAATGCGGATAGTAATCCCGAGTGTCAAGTTGATCGAATGCTCCTTCAGTTTTAGATCTATACCATTTATGCGTGGTATATCCTTCGATAAAGTTTTCACCTTTGGAAGATTTCGCTGCTTCAACCATTGCCTCAGCTTCGTTTCCATATTTCATGCTAACTTTCGCTGAAGAGTCATTGTCAATATATTTCCCATCACGATAAACTTCAATATATGATTTCCCCCACAAATCATCGTCTTCAGAGTCAGTTATTCCCTTGCAATAAAATTCTGGGTATCCACCTGTCTTTCCACACTTTGTTCTAGTGTCACTTCCCCACGAAGCAAAAGCTGAAGTAGCTGAGAAAATAAAAACTAAACTCAATACCCAAGCTGCTATCTTTTTCATTAGACTTCACACCTCTTATTGTTACAAAAATGGTTTTATATGTAAATTTTATTGTCAATTTAGCATCAAATCAATAAAAATATTAATTTTGTATTTTTCAATCTTTTCCCAGATTTAAATACTCCTTCTAAATTAGTTGACGCCCTTTTTTAAAATTTTGTTTCATCAAATACTTAACTAATATTGAAAATTAGAGAGTAGCTTACTTCTTTATGATTAGGTTCTTTCTCCCGATTATCTGTTTTCAGATACTTGACTTTCAAAAAGCACTTCCGCTAAAATGAATGATAATCAGTCATTTTCGATTGGAGAGTCGGACTCATGGATAAAAAGGAAAAGATCATTCAAGCGTCCATCGAAGCGTTCAAGGAAAAAGGCATCGAAAAAACCAAGATCGCCGACATTGCCCAAAAAGCGGGCATCGCGCATGGAACGTTTTATCTTTACTTCCCTTCCAAACTGTCTGTCATGCCTGCCATCGCCGAGCAGATGGTCGTGCAATTCATGAAAAAGATCGAGGCGGCGATTGCTCCCGAAGCTCCCTTGCAAGAGCAGCTGAGCCAACTCGTAGATGCCATTTTCCAGGTTACCGCTGAATACCGCGACGTTTCCGTCCTAATTTACGCGGGCCTGTCTACGACGGAACACATCAGCCAGTGGGAGACGATCTACACTCCCCTGTACGATCTGGTGGCTTCCATGCTGGAAGCGGACAAAAAGCGCAAGCTTGTCCGCGACACGCTGAATCCGGCTCTTGCCGCGAAGCTGCTGATCGGACTGATCGAGTCTGCGGCCGAGCAAGTCTACCTGTACGCGGGGTACGACGCTGATAACGAGGCCAAACAAAAAGCTGAATTGCTGACCCTCCTGGAACATGCTTTGCGGCCGTAAAGTATGTTTTCTTTTGAGGGAAAATGACTGAATATCATTCATTTTTCGAGGTGTATAGAAGATGAGAAAATACTGGATGTATGTGATGATGACGTGTTTGCTGGAAATGGTCTGGGTGTACGGCTTCAGTACCGCCCAGTTTTTGTGGCAGTGGGCACTGCTGGTGGCCGTGATTATTGTCGACTTCTACTTTTTGACCAAGTCGTGTGAAGGCTTGCCGACAGGTACCGTATACGCGATCTTTGCAGGCGCTGGCTCTGTCGGAACCGTGCTCATGGACTTCTTTTTGTTCGGCGGCAGCATGAACGTGCTGAAACTGCTCTTCATCGCGCTGCTCGTGCTGGGAGTCATCGGCTTGAAGCTGGCTGACAATCGAGGAGAAAAAGAGGTGCATCAATAATGGGTTGGCTGTTTGTCTTTCTCGCTGCTAGTTGTGAAATCGTCGGAGTGGTAGGCTTGAAGCTGTTCAGTCAAAAGAAGAACGCGCTCCATACCGCTTTGTTTGCAGGCGGGTTCGCCCTGTCCTTCGCTTTTCTGTACCAGGCGTTCAACTACCTGCAACTGAGCGTGGCCTATGCCGTCTGGATCGGGATCGGTACGGCGGGCGCTGTTTTGCTCAATATGATTTTCTTCGGCGAGTCGCGAAGCGTGGCCCGTATCGCCAGTTTGCTCCTGATTATCGTGGGCGTGACTGGTTTGAAGCTTGTTTCCTGACCTAAGCCCTAAGCCTAAAAGAAACGGTCGTCGAAGCGAGACTTCTTCCCCCTTTGGACATCGCCTTTAACGCGCCAAACAAAAAAGCTTCCCTGCCTGGGGAAGCTTTTTCCTGTTGATCCTGCTGAATAACTGATTGATTCAACCTGTTACGGGAAAACGATCGTCTTGTTGCCGTAAACCAGTACGCGATCTTCCAGATGCCAGCGGACAGCCCGCGCCAATACGGTGCGCTCTACCTGGCGTCCGAGCTGCTTCAACGCTTCTACATCTTCCTGGTGCGATACGCGTTGCACGTCCTGCTCGATAATCGGCCCCGCATCCAGCTCCTCGGTGACGTAATGCGCCGTCGCCCCGATCAGCTTCACGCCGCGGCGGTACGCCTGCTCGTACGGCTTCGCTCCCACGAAGGCCGGGAGGAACGAATGATGGATGTTGATGATCCGCATCGCGTAGTCTGTGAGAAAACGCGGAGACAAGATCTGCATATAGCGGGCCAGGACGATCAGATCGACGCCCTCCGCCGCCTCAAGCTGCTCTTGCTCAGCCTGCGGCTTGTTGTCCTTCGTCACCGGGATGCAGCGGTACGGGATGCCAAAAGACTCCACCGTCTCCTGCATGTCCGGGTGATTGCTGACAACCACCGAAATGTCTGCGTGCAGCTCGCCGGACTTCCAGCGCCAGAGCAGCTCCAGCAAACAGTGATCTTCCTTGGAAACAAACAGCGCGACTTTTTTGCGCTTGTTCGCTTCCACCAGCGACCAGTCCATGCTGAAGCTTTCCGCTACTTGACTGAACTCGGCCTTGATCGCTTCAAAGCGCTCCTCCAGGTTGATCAGATCAAATTCGATCCGCATGAAAAAGCGGCCTGTTTCCGGGTCTGTCGTGTACTGGTCAGACTGAACGATATTCGCGCCTTGCTGAAACAAAAAGTTCGATACAGCCGCCACGATTCCCGCGCGGTCCGGGCAGGAAATGAGCGTGCGCGCACGGTCTTTGTTTTTTTCCCGATACGCGAGCCAGTCTCTCTCTGATAACAAATGCATGGTTTCTCTCTCCTCCAAAAGCAAACAGCAAAAAGTTGTTTGCAATTATACCACTTTGCGGCCTTTCTGTTACAGCCAATTAGAGAGAAAACGTTCCCTTATCGATAAAATCTCATTTGCCAATTCCGTTCAACAAAATATCTACGGTCAAAGCGATCTGTTCTTCATCGCTATAATAGGCGTAATCTTCCTTGTCCAGCACCTGGCGGAACAGCACCATTCCGATCAAGGAAGACAGCACGACCCGAAACACAGCCTGGCTCGGCAGTGGACGCAGCTCGCCCGCGTCGATTTTGGCTTCGATCAGCTTTTGCACCATTGCTTTTGCGTCTTCAAATACGGTCGCGATCAGCGCTTCCCGAATCTCCGGATGGAAAAACGCCTCCTGCAGCAAGATGCGGATGTGCTTCTCGTTGGCACCGACCAGATTCAAGCGATTGCGGTACAGCTCCGCCACGATTTCTCCGAACGGCTTTTGCGCCTGCTCCCGGAAAATCTCGCGCAAGTCCTTCAAGATGAACGGTGCCGCGAACTTCACCAGGACAGGGGCGACAACCGCAAGCAAGATGTCTTTTTTCGATTTGTAATGACGGAAAATCGTTCCTTCGGCCACTCCTGCCTCTTTGGCGATCTCCGCGGTTGAGCTGGCGTGAAATCCTTTTTCCGCAAACAGCTTGACAGAGGCTCGCAAAATATTGCGCTGCTTCTCCGTCATCTCGCTCTCGTCCTTCAGCTCCTCCACATATTGCAACAGGCCCTCTTCAAACGATGGCGGCTTGTTCATACGTCACGTACGCTCCTCTATTCAATCTTCTTGCGGAACCTTCCGATGGCGACAGCCAAAATCAGCAGACTGAATGCTCCCATCCCGACGATGTCTTTCCAGAGCGCCTCGGCGCCCACGCCTTTCAAAAAGATTCCGCGCAGAATTTCCAGAAAATAAGTCAACGGGACCAGCCCGCCCAACCATTGTATCACGACAGGCATCGAATCGCGCGGGAACATGAAGCCGGACAAAAGCACGCTGGGCAGAATGAATGCGAAAGCCATCTGCATCGCTTGCAGCTGTGTCTTCGCTACCGTAGAGATAAAAATCCCAAGGAGCAGCGTCGTCACGAGAAACAGGACTGACAAGGCCACCAACAAGCCGATGCTGCCTTTGACAGGCACCCCGAACCAGGCTGTTCCGACCAGGAGCACGAGACAAAAGGAGAACAGGCCGACACCGACGTACGGCGTAATTTTGCCCAGCATCAGCTCCAACGGACGAATCGGCGTCACCACGAGCTGCTCCATCGTTCCCCGTTCTTTTTCGCGCACGAGTGAAAAGGCGGTCAAGATCATCGTGACATTTTGCATAATCAGCCCGATCAAGCCCGGGATGTTGAAGACGATGCTTTCCATATTCGGGTTGAACAGCACCCGTGTATCCAGCTCAAGCGGCAGTTGCAGCTCGCCCAGCCCTTGTTTTTGCAGATTTTTTTCCTGGAGCGCGATCGCCTGATGCTGCACGATCAGTTGGGCGTTGGACATGGCGGTGCGCGCGATATTCGGATCAGAGCCGTTAATGAGCAGCTGGATGTGGGCTGGCTCGCCCCGATCTTTTTTGCGCGTGTAGTCCGGCCCGATCACCAAGCCTACGTCCACCGTGCCTTCGTCGAGCATCGCTTCCAGCTCGCGGTACCCGCTGACACTGGCTGTTGCCTGAAAAATTTCCGTGTGGACAAACTGCTCGACCAACTCCCGGCTTGCCGCAGAAGGACTTTGATTCCAGACTGCCATCTTGATGTCGCTCACGTCTGTATTGACGGCGTAGCCGAACAAAAACAGCAGCATTAGCGGCATGACCAGGGCAATCGCCAGACTGGGCCGATCGCGCTTGATCTGGATCACTTCTTTTTTGACGACGGACCAGTAGCGCTCCCAGACGAACCGCTTCATCGCGCTCCCCCCTCTGCTGCCTGCCTCGCTTCCTCCCGCCGTACCAGCTCGATAAACACGTCCTCCAGATTGTTCGCTTCCATGCGCTCAATCAATTCCCCGGGAGTTCCTTCGGCAAGCAAATTGCCAAAGAAAATGAAGCCGATCCAGTCGCACGTCTGGGCCTCATCCATGTAGTGCGTGGTCACAAGCACAGTAATTCCTTGCTTCGCCAGCTCGTGAATGACGTCCCAAAAAATGCGCCGGGACACCGGATCGACTCCCGCGGTCGGCTCATCCAAAATCAACAGCTCCGGCTTGTGCAGCAAAGCGCAGGACAAGGCAAGACGCTGCTTCCAGCCGCCGGACAACGAGCCTGCCAGTTGCTTCTCGCGTCCCGTCAAACCAGCCATCTCGATCAGCTCGGCTTTTCGCTGCTTGCGCTCTGCTGCGCCAAGCTGATACACGCCCGCGTAAAAATCGAGATTTTCTTCCACTGTCAAATCTTCATACAGGCTGAACTTTTGCGACATGTAGCCGATTCGCTGCTTGATCTCCTCGCTCTGTGTCATCACGTCGTAGCCGAGCACCGTGCCGCTGCCAGTCGTGGGCGTCATCAGCCCGCACAGCATGCGAATCGTCGTCGACTTGCCCGAGCCGTTCGGGCCGAGGAAGCCGTAGATCGAACCTTTTGGCACTGTCAAAGTCAGCTGGTTGACGGCGATGCGCTCTCCGAAACGCTTCGTCAGTTGCTGGCACTCAATGGCGACGTTCATTGGGCGTTCTCTCCTTCTGGCAACAGCACGTCTGCTGGCATCCCCGGCTTGATTTTCTCCTGCCCTTTTGCCACGTCAATCGTCACCGCAAAAACGAGCTTCGTCCGCTCATCTTGCGTCTGCACATTTTTCGGGGTAAATTCCGCCTTTTCCGAAATCCGGCTGATCGTCCCTTTAAACGTCTCGTTCGGATACGCGTCCACCTGTATGCCGACTTCCTGCCCTTTTTGCACGCGATTCAGCTGCGCTTCCGGGATGTAGACGACAAGTTTGAGCTGATCGGCCTTCATCATCGTGAACAGCGTAGCTCCGGTTTTCGCCACTTCGCCCTGCTCGACGGAGGACCGCAACAACACGCCGTCCTCTGCTGCGACTACCCGGGTCTTGTCCAGTTGCAGCATCGCCTGGTCGAGCCTGGCCTGAGCCTGCTCCTGCGCGGCAAGCAAAGCGCGGATCGTATAGACCGTGCTGCCTTCCCGGGCCAAATCAAGCTCTGCCTGCGCCCCTTGCTCCTGCGCCTTGGCTGTGCCGATCTGGGCTGCCGCCGCAGCTGCCTCCTCCTCTGCCGAGCTGTACGCCGCTTTGACTTGCGCCACTTGTGCCGTCCACTGGTTCAGCTGCGTCGTCGCCTGGTTCACCGCTTCTTTTTGCATGTCCAGGTCTTTTTGCGAGATCGCGCCTTTTTCGTACAGAGCCGTCACTTCCTGAAGCCGTTTTTGCTGAAAATGCAGCGTCTCCTCTGCTCCCTCGCGCTGCGCCTCGACCTGCGCCAACTGCTGTCTCGCTCTGGCAATCCCCGCTTCGGCCTGGCTGCTTCTGGCCTGTGCCAAGCGGATGTTGGCGTTCGCTTGCTGGACGGCTGCCACTCCCTTCTGAATCGTCTGGTCGCGGGAGCCTGCCTTCGCTTCCTCCAGTTTGGCTTTCGCCTGTTCCAATGCTGCTTTCGCTTCTGCGACGCTGATCTGGTAGCTGCGCTGATCGATTTCCGCCAGCACTTCGCCTTTTTTCACCGTGCTTCCTTCCTCGGCGATCACCCTCGTCACCGTCCCGCCTACTTCTGCCACGACAGGCCATTCGTCTGCTTCAATCGTTCCGGACAAAGACGGCTGCTTTTCGCCGAACAGCCCGCAACCAGACAAGGCAAGAGCCAGACTGCCGATCCATACCGTGCGCAAAATACGCTTCATGCAACATCTCCTCGTTTCGTATAATAGTGAGCGCTCACTTTTACTGATGTGTAAAAAAAGAGCGCGTTTTCGCTTGCTTTTGCATGTTCATGGGGGATTCGTTTATCCATGATGGCTGGTTATCATTTTGCAAAACATAAAAGCGAGTGATTACTCACTTTTATACTCTGAGTATATGCCCCTTCCGCCCGACATGCAATCGCTTTTTTTCGCTACTCAAAGAAAAAACGCCCCGGTCCATGAATGCGACCTGGGCGTTTGCGAGTTGTGCTGCGATTACTCGAACTTGAATTTGGACAAAGCGTCTTTCAGCGCAGAGTTGATGCCATCGTCGTCGGTATGCTCCTGCTTTTTCAAGTAGTTGGCCACTTCCTTTTTGGACAGCTTGCTGCCCTTTTCCTTGTCCCGGCGTTCCTTGAAAGTAGACAGCTTCTCTTTGTGCCCGCACGCGCATACAAACATTTGCCCTTCTCCCTCGCCGCGCATCTCCAGCCGCTTGTGGCATTTCGGGCATCTCGCGTTTGTCTGCTTGGAAATGTTTTTGCGATAGCCGCACTCCCTGTCCTGGCAGACGAGCATTTTGCCGCGCTTTCCGTTGACTTCCAGCAAAAGCTTGCTGCACTCCGGGCATTTGCTTCTCGTCAGGTTGTCGTGGCGGAAGGCTTTGTCGCTGTTTTTGATTTCCTGCACCACTTCTTTGGCGTACGTTCGCATTTCCTCGATAAACGCTCGCTTGTTCAAGCTGCCTTTGGCGATTGCGGCAAGCTTTTGCTCCCACTGGGCGGTCAAAGTAGGCGATTGCATCTCGTCGGGAACAAGCTCCAGTAGCTGCTTGGCTTTCGCCGTCACAAACACATGCTTGCCCCGCTTTTCCAACAGGAAGCTGTTAAACAGCTTTTCGATAATATCTGCGCGCGTGGCGACCGTACCAAGCCCGCCCGTTTCTCCGATCGTCTTGATCAGCTCTTTGCTCTCGTTTGCCATGTATTTGGCCGGATTTTCCATCGCGGACAGCAGGCTTGCCTCTGTGAACGGCTCCGGCGGCTTCGTCTCGCCTTTTGTTTGCGCCACATTTTGAATCTGAAAGCGATCGCCTTTTTCTATCTTGGGCAGCCATTGCTCTTTCAGTTCATCCTGACCTTCTTCGTCTGCCACATCGTGGTCGTACGCTTCTTTCCAGCCTTGGGCCAGCACCGTTTTGCCTTTGGCGACAAACCACTCTCCGCCGATTTTTGCCTGGATCGTGGTTTGTTCGTATTCAAACGGCGGCAAAAGCACGGCAAGGAAGCGCTTGACGACCAGGTCGAAAATTTTGCGCTCCTTGTCGCTCAAATCCCCGAGAAACACCGCTTGCTCTGTCGGGATGATCGCATGGTGGTCAGATACTTTGCTGTCATCGACAAACGACTTCGCCGCTTTGATCGGCGACCGCAAAATTCTGGCTGCGAGTGGCGCGTACGGCTTCATCTGCACCGCCTTGACTCTGTCTGGCAGCGTCTCTACGATATCTGCCGAGAGATAGCGGGAATCGGTGCGCGGATAAGTGACGGCTTTATGATGCTCATAAAGGCTCTGCATGATGGACAGCGTCTCTTTTGGCGAATAGCCGAACATCCGGTTGGCGTCCCTTTGCAGTTCAGTCAAATCGTACAACTGTGGAGCGTACGTCTTTTTGTGTGCGCGGGTGACTTCGCTTACTTCCGCGCTTTTTTCCTGCTTCAAGGAGGCGAGCAGCTGGTCTGCCTTCTCTTTGGAAAACGTTTTGATGTCTTTCGTCTTCTGATCTTGCCATTGGAGCGAGATCGCCTGGTCTGTTACAGCTCTCAGGCCGTAAAAAGGCTTGGGCGTAAAGCGGCGAATTTCTTCCTCTCGGGAAGCCACGATCGCAAGCGTAGGCGTCTGGACGCGGCCGCACGACAGTTGGGCGTTGTGCTTGGTTGTCAAGGCGCGGGTCGCATTGATGCCGACGAGCCAGTCCGCTTCTGCGCGAGCGGCTGCGGAGGCGTACAGATTTTCATACTGCTTGCCGTCCTTCAGATTGCGAAACCCATCGCGAATCGCCTTGTCGGTCACGGAAGAAATCCACAGACGCTTGATCGGCTTTTGCACATGGGCCATCTCGATGATCCAGCGGGCGACAAGCTCGCCTTCGCGCCCGGCATCGGTTGCAATGACGATTTGCGAGACGTCGCTGCGCCGCATTTGCTGCTTCACAGTCTGGAACTGCTTGTTGCTCTCCCTGATGACGACAAGCTTCAAAGGCGACGGCATGATCGGCAAATCTTCGATGCGCCAGGAGCTGAACTGCTGCCCGTAAACCTCCGGATCGGCCAGCGTCACCAGATGCCCCAACGCCCACGTCACAATATATTTATCACCTTCCAGAAAACCGTTCCCTTTTTTCTGGCATTGCAATACTTTCGCGATATCTCGCCCGACGGACGGCTTTTCCGCCAGCACAAGTGTTTTGCTCATCTGTGACACCCTTTCAATCAGTCGCTATCTTTCCATTCTAAACAAAAAACCGGCGCGGGAGGACTTTATCTGCTGGTTATTTTTCCTAAGGGGGTCATTTCCGGTGCTTTCTTCTTCATCTGATAGTTCGCTAAGCTCAATTTTCAGTGGTAAAAAGTGCTTTTCTCCACGTCATCACCTTCCATGCTTCCTGTTCATTCGCAAAACAAAAGAAACTGCCTCACTAAAAAAAGCCGCCCTTTTTTAAAAAGGAGCGGCCTTACTTCGTTTTGCCCTATATTGTCTTATCACTTGTAAACGGCTCTGCCGTCTTTGCTGATAAACGTTCCGACCTGCTCTCCGCGACAGATTTGCGCCATCGCTCCAGGCTCGTTGAAATTGAAGACGTGCAGCGGCAAGCCGTAATCTCTCGCCAAAATCATCGCGGACTGGTCCATGACGCGCAGGTCTTCCCGGACTACCTCGTCAAACGATACTTCCACATATTGGCGTGCGGTCGCATCTTTGCGCGGATCGGCCGTGTACACGCCATCTACTCCATGCTTTGCCACCAGCAGCGCATCTGCTTCCACCTCCAGGGCGCGTTGCACCGCTGGATAGTCTGTCGTTACGTACGGCTGACCGTTTCCGCCAGCAAAAATGATTACGTAGCCCTTTTCCAGATGATGCACGGCGCGCAGGCGGATATACGGTTCCGCGACCGCATTGATTGGCACAGCTGTCATGACCCGGACTTCCGTATTGACGCGAGCCTTTAACACCCCGCGAAGCATCAGGCTGTTGATCACGGTTGCCAACGTTCCGATGTTGTCTGCCTCGACCCGCTCGATCCCCCACTGGTCCGCCATGTTTCCCCGGAAAATGTTGCCGCCGCCAATGACGATTGCGACCTCGACGCCCATGTCCAGCAAAGAATAAATTTCCCCCGCGATATGCTCCAACTGAACCGGATCAAATCCAAACCCGTTCTCCTGCGCAACCGCTCCACCGCTCAATTTGACCAACACCCGCTTATACCTCATGGCGTCTCCTCCTCAATCCGCTTTTTCTTTTGCTTCCAAACAAGCGATAGCGATAGATGCCCTGCTCGCCTCCATCCCCTTTTACGGCTCAAAAAAAGAACGAAAGCAATGACAGCCTTCGTTCTTCACAAAATACAGGGGAATTGGACTTGCTTGCTTTGCATTGGCATTGTCATTCGGATTCCCCCTCCTTCATCTTCATCGTAAAATGGTCTGGAACTCATCCTCATTTTATGCACGTCTTGCCCATTATGCAAAGAAATTCGGAAAATCAAAAGCATCTCGCTTACCAGCCAAAATATCCCGCAGGAGCTGATCGGCAACCTCGGTAGCGAAGCTGTGCTCGTCGCTGTCAATCACACCTTTTTGCAGCGCTTCATCCAGTTCATCCTGGTCGAGCAAATACACTTCGCCCTGCGGCAGCACCACAATGTCGAGGTAAAGATCGTCATACCAGATATGACCGCTCTCATCCTTGCCATGCGCCTTGCAGATGTCGATGTACCACTGGACGGTATTTCCCAGCTCGTCCATCATCTTCGTGACGGCATAAGGCTTTTCATGTGGAAAGTATTGCAGGTACACATACCCTCTGTCGCCTACGCACAGCAGCTTTTCCCCAACAGGCATGTAGGCAGGCTCCGTTACTTCGTCCAGAGTCAAACGAACAGCATACCCGGAAAAAGACAAAGCCTCTACCCACTTTTCCTGATAGCCCATTCGCTTGACGCGTCTCCATCCAGGTCGGTCTGCTCGTTTTCGCTTCATGGCCAGTGCTCCTCGTCATTTTGGTTCCTTTTACTCTACCACGAATTGGATGGTTTTGTCAGATGCAAACAAAGACATGTTCCCGCAAGAACATGCCTCATCTGTCGCTATTTGCCATCCCGCAAATGGCTGTGCCTGCGTCCGTACAAAAAATAGACGATCGCGCCAGCAATCAGCCAGGCGATGAAGCCGATTTTGGTAATAGACGGCAAGCTATACACCAAATAGCCGCAGAACAGCACTGCCAAAATCGGAACGAGCGGAACAAGCGGCGTGCGAAACGAGCGCCGCAATTCCGGATTCGTCCTCCGCAGCACAACCACACCGATGGAAACGAGAATAAACGCGAACAGCGTTCCGATGTTCGTCAGTTCAGCCAGCTTGTTAAGCGGCAACAATCCGCTGAAAATGGCGACGAGAATGCCGACGATGATTGTGCTCTTTTGCGGCACTTGCGTCTCTGGGTTCACCCGTGAAAACACAGCGGGCAACAAGCCGTCACGGCTCATGGCAAAAAACAGCCGGGTCTGTCCGTACATCATCACCAGCAGTACCGTCGTAATGCCGACAATCGCCCCGAGTGAAATGAAGCCAGCCACCCAGTCCTGCTTGACGTAATTCAAAGCAAAAGCTACCGGATTTTTCACGTTCAGCATGTCATAAGGCACGATGCCTGTCAGCGTCAGGGAGACGGCGATATAGAGCAAGGTGCACACCAGAAGCGAAGTAATGATTCCGATCGGCATGTCGCGCTGCGGGTTGCGCACTTCCTCGGCAGCCGTAGAAACTGCGTCGAATCCGATAAAAGCAAAGAAGACAGTAGCAGCGCCCGTCGCTACCCCGGCAAAGCCAAACGGCATGAACGGACTCCAGTTTTCCGGCTTGACGTAGCCGATCCCGACAATGAGAAACAGGAGAATGACCGCCACCTTGATCAGCACCATGACCGTGTTGAACTTGGCTGACTCTCGCGTCCCCTTCATAAGCAAAAGCGTAATGACAAAAATAATGATGACCGCTGGCAAATCAATGATCGTGCCTTTGGAAGTGTCGAATGCATTGGTCAAGGCTACAGGCAAATGAATGCCAAAACCGGCAAGCAGTCCTTGCGCATATCCCGACCAGCCGCTCGCCACCGCAGCCGAAGCTACCCCGTACTCCAAGATCAGGTCCCAGCCGATCATCCAGGCTACCAGTTCGCCAAAAGCCGTATAGCTGTAAGTATAGGCGCTCCCCGATACAGGAACCGTCGAGGCGAACTCGGCGTAGCACAAAGCGGCAAACACGCAGGCAAGCCCGGACAAGACAAAGGACAAAACCAGTGCAGGGCCAGCGTGCTCAGCCGCCGCCACTCCTGTAAGCACAAAAATGCCTGTACCGACAATCGCCCCGATGCCAAGCATGGTCAAATCAAACGCGCCCAGCGATTTTTTCAGCGCTCCATGCTTGCTCTCTACCTGCGCGAGCAAGCTTTCAATCGACTTTTTCCTCAATAACTGTTCTTTTAACGCCATATTGTGCGTACCTCCCGCCCGGACATTCCAGCTGCAATCGAAACAGTTGGAGTATGAGCAGGCAGGAGGAAAATTATGCATGCTTTCCCAAGCGGGATTGCGCTCAGCGCTTAGCCGTTGCTCCGCATAAGCCCTCTGCCGATGAAATTGGCAGAGACGGGAGGACGTCCAAGCTCTCTTGCCCAAACAGACAGCTGCCCCATATGGTGAATTTCGTGAGCGATCACATGGCGCAAGATTTCACCTTTGACGTATTCCTCCGTGCTCCATTCCACACGCACAGGCTCCGTCTCGCTGGCTTGTGTCCAACTGTCCAGAAACTCGCGCAGCTCTTCTCGCCACTCGTCTGACAGCGCTTTGATTTGCCCAAGCGATTGATGCTCCTCGTAGGACAACTGGACATCGGGCTTCCCCTGTACACCGCGCAGCCAGCTATACTCCACATCAGCTACATGAAACAGCGTGTACAGGATGCTCCCCGCTCCGCCGACTCTTTTTTGCAGCAATTCTTCGTCCGGCAGCTTGGCACACCATGCAAACCATTCATCCCGCACCAGCCAGTTATAGGCAAACAGCTCTTTCATCCCCGATACCTCCCGCAAGAAAAGTTTCCCATTCCTTTTATATTAGCACATATGTTCGCATTCGTGCTATCGGTAACGGATAAACCTGATCGGGTAGGAGGCTACCCAT
>NZ_DOTK01000096.1:0-26316 GCF_003521185.1 Brevibacillus sp. | reverse complement strand
ACACAAAAAAATTTACATTCCCCATTAGTATGAAAAATAATTAAATAGATTACATTAATACGTTAGCTTGCCCAGTTCCATCATTGTGTTTGGCAATCTAAAAGTGCCGAATTTTGCTGCGATAGTTTTTTAATAATATGCAGCGAGAAGTAACTTTTGTGCATAAGTTTGACATGGAGCCTCTATGGGTATGATTGCTTGCGAAGGGCGATGCCAAAGGCTTCGTAACGGCCGACAAGCCTATCATACCCACCTCTCCATGTCAAACCCAGTTACATTAACCTGCATAAGTAATTGCTGCAAAATTAAGCACTTTTACTATGCAATTTACACTCATCATGAAGTACCTCATATACGTACCGAGGGAATTCAATGAAATAGCGACAGTTTAGGACTTTATTTTCTCGTCCTTGACTGTCGCTATTTCAATTTCTTGTGTCAGTCTAATATGGTTTGGCCATTCGAAAAACCGCATGGAATAGAGACATCCAAGTCTAATACTTTATTTTCTGCTTACATTAAAAGGGGCTCATTTTTATACCCTCCTGTCAGTGCTTAAAAACGAAGAAAATGAGTTGAAATTCAAGAAAAATCGAGAAAGATTACTGTACAAAATCGTTACGGATTATTGGCTAAGCACTACACTACATTTTGTTTGCCTTTTTAGTTACGTAGACAGCAGCATATGAACCAAAGCCTATTTGATAATCGTGAGGATTAAACATGTAAACACCTTGATCGCGTTTACTTCCATCTCTTGCTGTTGTGTATTTTGTACTTCCTACATTTATGGAATCTAAATTATATTGTTGGACCTTTAATTAAAGATAAATTATTTTAAAGCGATAAGATCTTCACCAATAAACGGTGGAGTAGGAGAATACGAAAGTAAAGATGCAGTAGAGAGTGTATTGGCAGGATTTATCCGAAAATAATCACAGATAGCAATCCATAAGAAGCACTGTACCTCAAAAGATGATACGATTTAATCAATCACAACACTTATCGAAAAGAGGGATACGCAATGGCACTGCAATCAAAACAAATTTTTGTCAATTTGCCCGTGAAAGATTTGAACAAGTCAATTGATTTTTTTACAGCGCTGGGCTATGAGTTCAACCCGCAATTTACGGATCAAAATGCCGCTTGCCTGGTGATTGGCGAAAATATTTACGCGATGCTCTTGGTGGAGGAGTTTTTCCAATCGTTCACGAACAAGCCCGTGACGGATACGGCCCAGAGTACAGAAGTCATCGTGGCGCTGTCAGCCGAGAGCCGGGAGCAAGTCGACGAGATCGTAAACAAAGCGCACGAAGCAGGGGCCAAGCCGGCTAAAGACCCGGTAGACCACGGCTTCATGTACAGCTGGAGCTTTATCGATCTGGACGGACATTTGTGGGAATACGTGTACATGGATGAGGCTGCGATTTCGCAACAGTAAAAAATAGGGTGGATCAACAGGCCAAAAGCAGGCGTTACCGCTTTTGGCCTGTTCGCGATGCCAGTCGTCATGGCGGCCCGCCGCAAATCGAATAAGTTTACCTGAATAATAATTTTTTTCAGAATTGACATCGGCAGAAGGAGTGTGATTTACTAATGTCAATGTTAGCCAACAAGTGAATAGCGGCGGATGATGATTGTAGGAGAGACTAAACGACGCGTTTAGCACCGAAGGAGCAAGTCCCATAAAACCCTTGGGATTAATCTCTCAGGTACCAGATACTACAATCGGACGCACCTCTGGAGAGCGCTGCACAAGCCACCCAAGGGGAATACTTCGGAACCGATTGATTGCCGAAGTTAAACTCTCAGGTAAAAAGGACAGAGGAAAGGTAGAGTATTCGTCACTCTATCTTTCCTCTGTCCTTTTTTGCTGAATGAAACGTCGCGTCGAGTTGCACAAAAGCGGGCGCAGACGCTTGCATTTCGGCCAAACGAAACGGATACGAGTGAAAGGTGGCGCGATGGGAAAGGAGCAGGCGATCACGAAAATGGAGCTTACGATCAAGAAAGCGGCTCAAGCAGAGCTGAAAAAACTGAATTTTCCGCAGGATACCGCGCTCAGGATTGACGTGGTGATCTCCGGCGACTGCGGTTGCGGATTTTTTGTCCAGCTCGGAGTAGATGAGCTGCGCAAAAACGACACGCTCGTGTACGAAAACGGGATTCCGGTCTGCATGGATCGGTTGACCAAACGGCATCTCGGGGATGTGCTTACCCTGGACTACGACCCTTTCCTGGGCTTCGCCTTGTCCAGCCCGGAAGAAGCTTTTGCGGATCGGCTCGCTGTTCGTCGCGGTTGACAACGGAAACAGGCAGAACAGCCACGAGCAGCAGTTGGCCGACTGCAAGCAGGCGCAGGCGCCTCTTCCTGCGGGGTAAAACCGCGGGAGACGCCTTACACAGAAAAAGAAAAACAGGTGGAGAGAACAAATGACAACGAACGGAACAGTAGAGCAGGTGGATGTCCTCGTGATCGGAGCGGGGCCGGGGGGCTACGTAGCCGCGATCCGGGCGGCTCAGCTCGGCAAGCAGGTCGCGATTGTGGAAAAAGACACGGTCGGCGGCGTATGTTTGAACCGCGGCTGCATTCCTTCCAAGGCGCTGATCTCGGCGGCGCATCAATACGAAGCGATGACGCAATCCGCGAGCATCGGCTTGCAGGCAGCAGAAGTGAGCGTCGATTTCGCCAAGGTTCAGGCATGGAAGCGCAGCGTGGTCGACAAATTGACCGGAGGCGTAAGCTCGCTGCTCAAAGGCAACAAGATCAAAAGAATCAGCGGGGAAGCGCGGCTTGTCGGCGAGCAGCTGGTTGAGGTGAAAAATGGCGACGACTGCATACAGGTGCAATTCCAGCAAGCGATTCTCGCGACAGGCTCGCGTCCGATCGAATTGAAAGCCTTTCCATTCCAGGGCCGCATTCTTTCCTCGACAGAACTGCTGGCGCTTGAAGAATTGCCGAAAAGCTTGCTGGTCATTGGCGGCGGGTATATCGGGATCGAGCTGGGGCAGACATTTGCCAAGCTGGGCACGAAGGTGACGATTTTGGAAGGCTCGGACTCGATTTTGCCTGGCTTTGAAAAAGAACTGTCGCGTCTGGTGGCGAGGAAGCTGAAAAAGCTCGGCGTGGAAGTGCACACCGAAGCGCTGGCCAAAGGGGCGGAACAAACAGCCGAACAGGTCAGCGTCACCTATGCGGCAAAAGGCGAAGAGCGTCAGGCGACCGCCGACTATGTGCTCGTTACGGTTGGCAGACGGCCGAACATCGAGGGGCTGGGATTGGAAAAGCTCGCTGTCAAGTTGACAGAGCGCGGCTTCATCCAGATCGATCAGCAATGCCAAACGAGCGTTCCGCACCTGTATGCGATCGGCGATCTGGTGGAAGGCCCGGCTCTTGCCCACAAAGCGTCGTACGAAGGCAAAATCGCGGCGGAAGCCATCGCTGGCAAAGACAGCAAGCTCACCGACAAAAAGATTCCCGCTGTCGTGTTCTCCGATCCGGAGATTGCCAGCGTGGGACTGACCGAGTCGGAAGCCAAAGAGCGCGGACACGAGGTGGCAGTTGGCAAGTTCCCTTATGCCGCGAATGGGCGGGCACTGTCTCTGAACGTCGGGGAAGGCTTCGTGAAGCTCGTGGGCGACAAGGAGACGGGGCTGCTGCTGGGAGCGCAGATTATCGGGCCGGAAGCGTCCAATCTGATCGGCGAGGTTGCCCTGGCGATTGAAAAAGGGCACACGCTGACAGATATTGCCGAGACGATCCACGCCCATCCGAGCCTGGGGGAAATCATCATGGAAGCGGCAGAAGGAGCGCTCGGGCACGGCATTCATCAACTGAACAAATAACTGCATATCGGCGGATGATGATCGTGGGAGAGACTGGCCGCACTGGCTGGCACCGAAGGAGCAAGTCCCAAAAACCCTTGGGATTAATCTCTCAGGTAAAGAGTACCACGATTGGACGCACCTCTGGAGAGCGCTGCACAAGCCACCCAAGGGGAAAGCTTCGCGAACCGAAGCCAAACTCTCAGGTAAAAAGGACAGAGGAAAGGTAGATTTTTTCCGAAAAAGGAGTCTATCTTTCCATTGTCCTTTTTTCGCGTTCGTACGCTTGGGAAAGGTAGCGAGCAAAAGTTGAAACGGGGGAGATATCGTGAGTTTGCAGGAGCGCGATCAAGAAATTTTGGCGGCGATGGAAGACGAGCGGCAGCGGCAGCATCAAACATTGGAGCTGATTGCTTCCGAGAACTTCGTCAGCGAAGAAGTGATGCAGGCGATGGGGTCCGTACTGACCAACAAATACGCGGAGGGGTACCCGGGAAAACGGTACTACGGGGGCTGCGAGCATGTCGATGTCGTCGAGCGTTTGGCGATCGAACGGGTGAGCAGCTTGTTTGGCGCAACGTACGCGAACGTGCAGCCGCACTCCGGGGCGCAGGCGAATACGGCCGTCTTTTTCTCCCTGCTTTCGCCCGGCGATACGATCATGGGGATGAATTTGTCCCACGGCGGGCATTTGACGCACGGCAGCCCTGTCAGCCTGTCGGGAAAATGGTTCAATGTCGTCGCTTACGGCGTGCGCGAAGATACGCACCGGATCGACTATGAAGAAGTCGAGGCTGTAGCATTGCGCGAGCGGCCGAAGCTGCTGATTGCCGGAGCGAGCGCTTATCCGCGCCAGATCGATTTCGCCCGGTTCAAGGAAATCGCGGACAAAGTCGGAGCCAAGCTGATGGTGGACATGGCGCACATCGCCGGACTGGTCGCCGCAGGCTTGCATCCTTCGCCCGTTCCGCACGCAGATGTCACGACGAGTACGACGCACAAAACATTGCGCGGCCCGCGCGGCGGCATCATCCTGACGAACGACGAAGAAATTTTCAAAGGGATCAACAAAGCCATTTTCCCGGGCATCCAGGGCGGGCCGCTCATGCATGTGATCGCCGCCAAGGCAGTGTCCTTCAAAGAAGCGTTGCAGCCGAGCTTCGTCACCTACGCGCAGCAAGTGGTGAAAAACGCCGCGGCATTGGCGGAAACGCTGAAAAGCGAAGGGGCGACGCTCGTGTCCGGGGGAACGGATAACCATCTGGTCTTGCTCGATGTGCGGCCGTGGGATTTGACAGGCAAAGAAGCGGAGCATCTGCTGGAGGCGGCGGGCATTACGGTGAACAAAAACACGATTCCGTACGATACGGCAAGTCCGTTTGTGACGAGCGGCGTGCGAATCGGCACGGCTGCGATTACGACCCGCGGCATGAAGGAAGCGGATATGGAGACGATTGGCCGGGCGATTGCCGCTGTGCTCAAAGACAAGGGCAGCGAAGCGACGACCGCCAGGGTGAAAAGCGAAATTCGCGGGCTGTGCGAATCTTATCCGCTGTATCAACAGCTCGCAGTGAGGTAAGCAGGAGGAGCGACGATGGTATACAACAGCTGCTTTGATATTATCGGGCCGATTATGGTTGGCCCTTCCAGCTCGCATACAGCGGGAGTCGTCACGATCGGAAAATTCGTCCACGATTTTCTCGGCGGCGAAATCGAGTCAGCGACGATTGTGTTTTACGACTCTTTTTCGGAAACGTACAAAGGGCACGGGACAGACAAGGCAGTGGTCGGCGGCTTGCTCGGGATGGACACGGATGACAGCCGGATACGCGTAGCGCTGGAGCTGGCAGCGGCGAAAGGGCTGCAGGTCGTATTCGAAAAGCGGGGCGACTGCCCGTACTACGATCATCCCAATACCGTCATGATCCAGGCCCGCACAGCACGCGATATCGCCGTCATCGGCGGCGTCTCGCTCGGCGGCGGCATCTCGAAAGTGTTTTACGTGAACGAGTTCGCTGTCGATATTCCGTTGAACGCGCCGTACGATCTGGATGACTTGCGCAACAAGCTTTGGCACAATACACGCTGCGAGGCTGCGGTAGGGGGAGCATAGCATGGACTTTACTTCAATGACAGAGCTGCTCGCTCTCTGTGAATCGACCAACAGGAGCATAGCAGAAGTGATGGTGGCCCGCGAGAGCGCGAAAAGCGGGCGGTCGGAGCAGGAGATTGTGGAAACGATGAAGCTGCGGCTCGTCCGGATGAAAGAGGCGATCGATCAGGGAGTGTCCGATCAGTCCCTCGCCCCAAGCGGCATCTCGGGCGGCGATGCCTACAAGCTGGAGCGCTACCTGGAAAAAGGGGAGCAGCTGACAGGGCCGATTGTCGGGGATGCGATGAAGTTCGCTTTTGCCACCTCGGAAATGAACGCCCGCATGGGAATCATCGTCGCGACGCCAACAGCGGGCTCGGCAGGAATCTTGCCCGGCTGCCTGTTTTCGCTGCACGAAAATCAAAAATATACGTTTGAGCATCTGGTGATGGGGCTGTTCACGGCAAGCGCCATCGGCTATGTGATCGCCAACCGCGCGTTTATTTCGGGTGCTGCGGGAGGCTGCCAGGCAGAAGTTGGATCTGCAACAGCGATGGCTGCTGCCGCGCTCGTCGAGATCAAGCAAGGGACGCCGCGCCAGGCGGTTCATGCGGCTGCCATCGCCTTGAAATCGTTGCTCGGGCTTGTCTGCGATCCGGTTGCAGGCTTGGTGGAAGTGCCGTGCATCAAGCGCAACGTGATCGGTTCTTCCATCGCCTTTTCCGCAGCCGATATCGCGCTGGCTGGCATCGAAAGCCAGATTCCGTGCGATGAAGTGATCGGAGCGATGTACGAGATCGGAAAAAAAATGCCCCGCGCCTACCGCGAGACGGCTCTCGGCGGACTTGCCGTGACGCCAACCGGAGAGGCGGTCAAAGAGAGAATCATGAAATGAAGACGAAGGGATGAGGCTGGATGCAAGCTCAAGCTTTGAAACGAACGCCGCTCTACCCGCTCTACGCCCAGCACGGCGCCAAGGTAATCGACTTTGGCGGCTGGGAGTTGCCTGTGCAGTTCAGCAGTATTATCGAAGAGCATCACACGGTACGGACGAAGGCAGGACTGTTCGATGTGTCCCATATGGGTGAGGTCATGATTGAAGGCCCTGACGCCAGCGCGTTTGTCCAGTCGCTGATTACGAACGACGTGACGACGCTGCAAACGAATCAGGCGCTGTACGCGGCGATGTGCTACCCGGATGGCGGCACAGTGGACGATCTGCTTGTCTACAAGCAGGGCGAGCAAAAATTTTTGCTGGTGATCAACGCGTCCAACATCGACAAAGACGTAGACTGGATCGTCTCGCATGCCAAAGGCGAGGTCACGGTCGAAAATGTGAGCGACGCGACGGCTCAACTGGCGATTCAAGGCCCGCTTGCCGAGCAGGTGCTGCAACGGTTGACCGCAACTGACCTGTCGCAAATCCGCTATTTCTGGTTCCAGCAAGACGTGGATGTCGCGGGCATCAAGGCGCTCGTATCGCGCACAGGCTACACCGGAGAAGACGGCTTCGAGCTGTACGTGTCTGCGGCAGATGCGCCTTCTCTCTGGGAAAAAATTTTGGCGGAGGGCAAAGCAGACGGCGTGCTGCCGTGCGGACTGGGCGCGCGGGACACGCTGCGTTTTGAAGCAAGACTGCCTCTGTACGGGCAAGAGCTGGGGGCCGACATCACGCCGCTTGAAGCCGGGATCGGCTTTGCCGTGAAGCTGCAAAAGGAACAGGACTTCATCGGCAAAGAGGCGCTGCAAAAGCAAAAAGCAGCAGGCGTGCCGCGCAAGCTCGTCGGCGTCGAACTGATCGGCAGAGGGATTCCGCGCCCAGGCTATCCTGTGTTTGCGCAAGAAGCAGGGGAGCAGGATGAGCCGATCGGCTACATCACCTCTGGCACGCAATCCCCGACATTGAAGAAAAACTTGGGGCTGGCGCTGATCCGCGCAGAGTACGCAGCTGTAGACACGCCGCTTGCTGTGGAGATTCGCGGAAAGCGGGTCGAGGCGGTAACGGTCAAATCCCCTTTTTACAAACGCTAAAAAATCAGGAAACGGATGAATCCGAATACGAACGAGTCAAAGGAGATCAGGACATGAGCAAAGTCGTCAAAGGTTGGTTGTACAGCAGGGAACACGAATGGGTCGAGGTGCTGAGCGAAACGAGAGTGCGCGTGGGAATCACCGATTTTGCGCAAAACCAGCTCGGGGATCTCGTATTTGTAGATCTGCCGCAAGTGGGTGCCGAAGTTGTCGCGAATCAAAGCATGGGCTCGGTCGAGTCGGTCAAAGCGGTATCGGACCTGTTTTCGCCAGTGAGCGGCAAAGTGGTGGAAGTGAACAGCGAGCTGGAAGACAGCCCGGAAGTCATCAACAGCGATGCGTACAGCGGCGGCTGGATGATCGTCGTGGAAATCAGCAATCCGGATGAACTGTCCGAGCTGCTTTCTGCGGAACAATATGCAGATTTTGCCTTGGAGGGATAAGTGTGAACTATCGTTACTTGCCAATGACAACGGAAGACAAGCAAGAGATGCTGTCGTTTCTCGGTCTGTCTAGCGTAGAGGAGCTGTTTGCGGACATCCCGGAAGCGATCCGCTTTCAAGGCAGCCTGCAAATTCCGACTGCGCTGTCCGAGCCGGAAACCGTGCGGCATTTTACCAAGCTGGCGAGACAAAATGTCGACAGCAGCGAATACGCCTATTTTCTCGGAGCGGGCATCTACGACCATTACATTCCCAGCACCGTGAACCACGTGATTTCCCGTTCGGAGTTTTACACGGCTTACACGCCGTACCAGCCGGAAATCAGTCAGGGAGAGCTTCAGGCGATTTTTGAATTTCAGACGATGATTTGCGAGCTGACCGGGATGGAAGTAGCGAACTCGTCGATGTACGACGGGCCGACGGCGTTGGCGGAAGCGGCGAATCTGGCTGTCGGCGGCGTTGCCGGAAAAAATGTCATCGTGTCGAAAGCGGTACATCCGGAAGCGCGTGAAATTCTCGGGGTCAATGCCAAGGCTCAAGGCTATGAAGTGATCGAGATTGGCTGCAAGGGCGGCGTGACTGACCTGGAAGCGTTGGAGCAAGCGGTAAACGAACAGACGGCAGCGGTCATGGTGCAGTACCCGAACTTTTTCGGGGCAGTCGAAGATTTGGCTTCGCTTGAGAAAATCGCGCATCAGCACAAGTCGCTGTTTGTCGTCAGTGCCAACCCGCTGGCCCTCGGTGTGTTGCAGCCGCCGGGAGCGTACAACGCCGATATCGTCGTCGGCGAAGCGCAGCCTTTTGGCATCCCGATGCAGCTTGGCGGGCCATCTTGCGGTTATTTTGCCGTCAAGGAAAAGCTCATGCGCAAAATCCCGGGAAGAATCGTCGGCCAGACCGTTGACCAGGAAGGATGCCGCGGATTCGTGCTTACGCTGCAAGCGCGCGAGCAGCACATTCGCCGGGAGAAGGCGACGTCCAATATTTGCTCGAACCAGGCGCTGAACGCTCTGGCTGCCTCTGTCGCCATGACCGCCCTCGGCAAGCGCGGCGTGCAGGAAATGGCCCGGCTGAACGTGCAGAAGACCCAGTATGCGCTGCGCGAGCTGGCGAAGCTGGACAATTGCCAGCTCGTTTACCACAGCCCTGTTTTCAACGAATTTGTGCTCAAGGTGCCGAAAAGCGTAGGCGAAGTCAACCGCGAGCTGTTGAGGAAAAAGATCGTCGGGGGCTACGACCTCGGGCGGGATTACCCTGAGCTGGCCAACCACATGCTTTTGGCTGTGACGGAAGCACGCACGAAAGAAGAGATCGACGCACTTGTCCAAGGATTGGGGGAGATTGGCCGTGCAAACTAACAAGGAAAAAGAGCTGATTTTCGAAATGAGCAAGCCGGGTCGCGTCGCTTACAGCCTGCCTGAGAGCGATGTCCCAGAGGTGGAGCTGGACGCAGTTTTCCCCGCACAGTATTTGCGCAAGCAGCCTGCGGAGCTGCCGGAAGTATCCGAGCTGGACTTGATGCGTCACTACACCGGGCTGTCCAACCGCAACCACGGGATCGACTCCGGCTTTTATCCGCTCGGCTCATGCACGATGAAGTACAATCCGAAAATCAACGAAGATGTCGTTCGCTACCCCGGCTTTGCCAAAATTCATCCGTACCAGGCGGAGGAAACGATGCAGGGCGCATTGCGGGTATTGTACGACTTGCAGGCGGAGCTTTCGGAAATTACCGGGATGGATGCGGTTAGCTTGCAGCCTGCGGCGGGAGCACAGGGCGAATGGGCGGCGCTGATGATGATTCGCGCTTACCACGAGAGCCGCGGGGAAAAACGGACGAAAGTGATCGTGCCTGACACGGCGCACGGGACGAATCCGGCGAGCGCGGCAGTCGCTGGTTTGGAGACGGTCACGATTTCTTCTGATGAACAGGGAAACGTCAATCTGGAGGAGCTGCGCAAAGTCGTGGGAGCAGACACGGCTGCATTGATGCTGACGAATCCGAGCACGCTCGGCTTGTTTGAGGAAAGCATCCAGGAGATTGCCGAGATCGTCCACGCGGCGGGCGGCTTGCTGTACTACGATGGAGCGAATGCGAACGCGATCATGGGCATCGCTCGCCCGGGAGACATGGGCTTCGATGTGGTGCATCTGAACTTGCACAAGACGTTTACCGGGCCGCATGGCGGCGGCGGTCCTGGCGCTGGCCCAATCGGCTGCAAAAAAGAGCTGGTGCCGTTTTTGCCGCGTCCGCAGGTGGTCAAGGAGGGCGACACGTATCGCCTCGACTACGATATTCCGCAATCGATCGGACGGGTCAAAGCGTTTTACGGCAACTTCGGGATTTTGCTGCGCTCGTTCGTCTACATTCGCGCCAACGGGCCGGAAGGGTTGCTGCGCGTCTCCCAGGAAGCCGTGTTGAATGCGAACTACATGATGCGCAAGCTGGCGCCGTACTACGATCTTCCTTACGACCGCATTTGCAAGCATGAATTTGTCCTGTCCGGGCGCAAACAAAAGAAATTGGGCGTGCGCACGCTGGACATTGCCAAACGTCTGCTTGATTTCGGCTATCACCCGCCGACGATTTACTTCCCGCTGATCGTGGATGAGTGCATGATGATCGAGCCGACCGAGACGGAGTCGAAAGAGACGCTGGATCAGTTCATCGACGCCATGATTGCGATTGCGAAAGAAGTGGAGGAAAATCCGACGATTGTGCAGGAAGCTCCGCATACGACGATTGTCTCGCGTCTGGATGAGGTGACGGCGGCGCGCAAGCCCGTATTGCGCTATCGGAAGCCGGCAGAGGAAAACGCTGTGCCGAAAGCAGAGGGGAGCCAAGCCAATGAAGGTGCCCTCGTCTGAGCGAAAACCGGAATGGCTGAAAATCAAGCTGCATACGAATGAGCAGATGAAAGAGCTGAAAGCGATCATGCGCGGCGGCAACCTGCACACCGTATGCGAGGAAGCGAAATGCCCGAACATCTACGAATGCTGGAGCAACCGCACGGCGACGTTCATGATTTTGGGCAGCATCTGCACGCGCGCCTGCCGCTTTTGCGCCGTGAAAACGGGCCTGCCAACCGAGCTTGACCAGGAAGAGCCGCAAAAGGTAGCGATTGCGACAGCGAAAATGGGCTTGAAGCATGTGGTCGTCACCTCGGTTGCGCGCGATGATCTGCGCGACGGCGGAGCGTCGATTTTCGCGGAGACGATCCGGGCGATTCGCGAGCGCAATCCGCTGACAGGCATCGAAGTATTGATTCCCGACTTCGGCGGATCGGAGGAGGCGCTGGCGACGGTTTTGGCCGAAAAGCCGGACATATTGAACCACAACATCGAGACAGTCGAGCGCCTGTCGGATCGGGTGCGGGCGAGAGCGAAATATCCGCGTTCCTTGACGCTTTTGCAAAATGCGAAAAAGCTTCGGCCCGGGCAGAAAACAAAGTCCAGCATCATGCTTGGCGTAGGGGAAACGGACGAGGAAATCGTGCAGACGATGCACGACTTGCGCGCCGTCAACTGCGATATTATGACGCTCGGGCAGTATTTGCAGCCGACGAAAAAGCATTTGCCCGTCCTGAAATACTACACGCCGGATGAGTTTCGCGAATTTAAGGAACTGGGAATGAAGCTGGGCTTTGCCCATGTGGAATCAGGGCCGCTCGTCCGCAGCTCCTACCATGCGCATGAGCAGGTGGCGCAAGCGACGATTGCCAAATAAACGCGACTCCCGCGCCTGTTGCTTGACAGGGCGGGAGCTTGCTTGTTTGTTTGTCCATGCCATGAAAGCTGATCGCAGCTTTTCCAACGGTTTTGGACAGTCTATGTCTATGAAGAGGGAAAAGCATCCAGAATGGGAGGAACATACATATGAACCACGAGCCTGCAAAAAATGAGAACCGCGCCGTCCTCTTGATTTCTTGCCCGGAGAGATTGGGCATCATCTCTGCCGTTTCCAATCTGCTGCTCAGCTACAAAGCGAACATCGTTCAGTTCGACCAACACACGACAGACCCGCGCGACGGGATGTTTTTCATGCGCATTTTGTTTGACCTCGACTCTCTTCCGACGGCATTTTCACAGTTGGAGCAGGACTTGGCCAAAATGGCCGAGGATTACCCGATGGACTGGCGGCTCAGCAAGGAAAGCCAAAGAAAACGCATGGCGATTTTCGTCTCCAAAATGGATCATTGCCTTGTCGAGCTGCTCTGGCGAGTCAAATCGCAGGAAATTCTCGTCGATATTCCCATGGTCATCAGCAATCATCCGGATGCGAAAGAGACGGTGGAAGCGTACGGCATTCCGTTCCATCACATATCGCTTGCGACCCAGAGCAAGGAAGAGGCAGAGCGCAAGGCGCTTGAGCTGTTGCAGGGCAATGTCGACTTCATCGTTTTGGCCCGGTACATGCAGATTTTGTCTCCGCGCTTTATTACCCATTTTCCCAATCAGATTATCAACATTCACCATTCCTTCCTGCCCGCCTTTATCGGGGCGAATCCGTACAAGCGCGCCTTCATGCGCGGGGTGAAGCTGATCGGGGCAACGGCGCACTACGTCACAAACGATCTGGACGAAGGCCCGATCATCGAACAAGACGTGATTCGCGTCAACCATCGCTATACGGAAGAAGATTTGAAAGTGGCAGGCCGCCACGTCGAGCGAAACGTTTTGGCCCAGGCGATCTCCTGGCACGTGGAGGACAAAGTCATCGTGTACGGCAACAAGACGATCGTGTTTGCCTAAAAAATATTTGCTTATTTTTCAGGCTTTGTTACGCTTGCCCTATCGAAAAATGAAAGGGTGACCGAAAGCCGATGATCTCCTAATCCGATTTCCAGGAAAAACTCGTATGAAAATGACGAATTTTTTTGGACAGGATAGGTGTTGGCTTTTGCTCGTAATGATAGGGCATTTGACTTTTTCTCTGGGAAAAGTGTGCCTGTTTATTTGCGCGTGGAATTTTCGCCTCCTGTCCAAAAAATGGATAAGGGGGCTTTTTTATGTTGCGCAAAGGTCATCTGCCAGCCGTGCTTGGCGTTTTGATGGTGAATATGTTTATGGTGATGGTGGGAGTTGGCTTGATTATTCCGCCGCGGTGGCAAGAAACCTTTTGAAATGGCAAAAGGTTGTGGAAAATCGTGGTCATTTTAACTAAGATGAAAGGAAAAGACGAATATTGAATCCCGCTTTTTGGAAAAAGGAGTCCGATGGCACATGGCTAACTGGGAAACCAAAAAAGTATCCGAAATCGTTACGCGTATCCACGACAACACCCTGGTACTGCCTGTCATCCAGCGCAGGCTCGTCTGGGAAGAAGAGAAAATGGAATTGCTGTTTGACACGTTGCTCAAGGGAAACTCGTTCGGCGGGATTATGGCGATCGAGGAAGAAGAGGGCAACAAGCCGCTCTTTGCCTATAGGCATTTTACGAAGGACGGTCAGGCCATCAGCTCGATCTACGATGAAACCAATTCAAAGGATCACCTGTTCATCATCGACGGTCAGCAAAGACTCCAATCGTTTTACCTCGGATTGCTGGGAAGCTTTAACGGAAAAATTTTGTATTTCGACTTGTTTAGCGACTTTAAAAATCTCGTATTTTACTTCAAGTTCGAAAAAGACAGCGACAAGCTGCCCAAGCAGGCGACGGATAAAGAAGAGTGCGAATTGAAGACGTACAAGTGGTATTCGGTCAGCAAACTGTACCGCTCCTTGAAACAGACAAACGACGAGGATCAAGTAGCGGATGAAATCATCCAGAACTTTGCGATCACGGAAGCGCTTGAGAAGGACTACGTTCGCAAAAACATCGCCCGCTTTTACCGCAGCATTTTTAATAACGAAAGCATTGGCCTCTCGAAAGTGCGCATCAACCGTTCGCTGAACGAAAACTCCAATCGCCAGCGGATCGTCGAGTTGTTCAGAAGGCTGAACGACGGCGGGACAAAGCTGTCTTCCTTTGATTTGGTGGCGTCGATCCTGAAAGGGTTCGAGTGGAAAATGGAAGAATTTCTGGAGTCCACGCTGAAAGATTATCAAGACATCGGATTGACGCAAGAAGTTTTGATCAAGCTCGTCTTTTTGCTGAACGACAATCACAAAAAGGAAATGACCGATATCGAGGAAGCAGACGCGACATTCGCCATCGAAAATCGGGCGCGCATCCTTGAAACGTTAAAATCGTTGCGGAAGTTTTTGCAGTCCGCCAAGCTGCTCAACTACTACCGGGAAGGGAACCGTTCCTTTATCCCGCTCTACTTCATCGCGTATCATATTTTTCACAAAACGGATGTGCCGACGGACAGGCTGGAAAATCTGTTCGATACATTCGATACGAGCAACGAGGACTTCGCAAGTATTTATGAATGGATGTACTGGTCGCTGCTGAACGGGGTATTCAGCCGAGGCTCTGGATGGATTCCGTATAAAACGGGGATTCGAAAAATATTGGAGGAAATGAAGCAGCACAAAAATGCGCCTTTTCCGACGCAGCGCCTGTTTTCCATCTACACCAGCCACCCGCTCTGGTTTACGCGGAATCTCGAGGAATCCAGCATCAGCAACCAGTTTGACAGCAACTTTTTGTTCTATTTGATCTACGACCGTGAACCTGTCACAAGAAAACAGGATATGGACCACATCCACCCGTACTCGATTCTTGTGAGCAAAGGGTATTCGCTGGACCAGGTCAACAGCGTCTTCAACTATCAGCTCCTCGATTACGGCACAAACCGCGGAGTGAAAAACGCGAAGCCGTTGAAGGAATGGATTGACAATCATGTCACGAACAAAACGTTTTACATCAACCAGCATCTGATTCCAAGAGATGAGCAAACGTGGGATGCGGATCAGTTTCTCCGGTTTTACGAGCAGCGTGCTCAGTTGATTCAGGGGAAGCTTCATCCGATGTTGTATATTTAGGTTGGGGCAGAAGAGTAAGGGCATCCACAGGCTGGTTTGGTGTGGGTGCCTTTTTTGGTGCGTTGGGGGGATCGGTGCTGTAGTGGAGGGAGGAAACAGGAGAAATTGCTTTAGGGCACCTGGACTCTTGCGGGGAAGCATGGACTGGTCCGCCTATGGCAAAAAAGGAAAACCGCGTCAAAAGCAGCGTGCTCGAAGAAGCGTAATCACGTGCTGCTGAAAAGCCGGTTTCCTTTTTCTCCTCCAGTTGGGTGGGAGTCCGAAAGTTCTGCCGCTTGTTTTTTCTGTTTCCTCGACCAACGTTAGCTTGATCCGATACTGCGTTCCTGAGCGAGTTTTGGTAAATCATACGCTGGAAGATGATTCCGAAAATAGAGGCTAACGTGTAAAATTGAAAGAGCATGGGAAAATATGAAAGTCGAGGGAATTACATGAGTATTATCGCACTAACTATTATTCTGTTTTTTGTGTTCCAGCATTATTTGCCTACTGTTACGCAGGACGATCTGTGGTATCCAGAAATGCTCGGTTATTACCAGCAGTTTCATTCGGACACGGTTGCGATCCTGATTCTCTCCTACGCTATCGCCTTTCCGCTTGGATTAATCATGGAGGGATGGATCGCAAAAGGACTGCAAAAGATTCGTTTCAAAAGGGAAGACTGGGCGATTTTAAGAGTTTTGACGGTAGCGAATGAGAATGATGGATACATTACGGCCGTGGATGTTGCCGCAAAAACTACGCTTTCCTTAACGGAATCGCAAAAAATTTTGGATGATCTGCATAACAGGGGATACGCAGACTTGAGCGTGGCGAAAACAGGGGATATTCTTTACTGCTTCCCCGGATTTTCCAATAGGGACGAATAGAAGGGAGGGGAAGGAATGGAATACTTCTTCGGGATGGCTTTTTTTATTTTGGTGGGTATTTTAATTCTTTGTGCAGTATTAATAATCCTTGGTGTTGCACTATGGAAGCCATTTTTTACTACTATACATCTCTTGATGGACAATGAGAGCATCATAGGTCTACTCTTGGTGATTCTTTCCCTGATCTACATTGGCTCCCGGATGATTGAGCGAATGCTTGCGAAAAAGAGTCAGGATATCAAGTATCATGCAGATGTGATCGGGATTGCGCTAGATTATGGCAACGAGGTTACCGCGCCAATGCTGGCATTGAAAACTTCATTGAAGCTGGCAGAATGTGAGCGGATTTTAAAGGAACTTGAACAAAAGCAGATTCTAAGCAGTTCATCTGCTGTCGGCGACGCCACAGTATATGAATTGGCGCCGCTCGTCTACGAGAATTGGCTGCCAGATGAGCGGGATTATTGTGGCAAGGTGGATGAAACGGAAGAAGATGAAAAGAAACAAAAAGCATGGAAAAAGTTGCCGAGGATTACCTTTATCGTTCTTGTGACCATCATAGCTCCGCTCTGGCTATTGGATAAACAGATGATTTATTCAGATGCATTTTTGACAGGAGCCATCATCGTCTGCACGTTAGCAGTGATCCGCCTGATTCATGTTGTTTACTTGGCTTACCGAGACTATGTGCGGAAAACCGAACATGATGTCCTGGGTTACGTTTTGGACAACCAAGGCGTGCTATATCCGCAAGAAATCGCAGAATTTACCAACGAGAGCATGTCATCCCTCCAGCCGATGATTGATCGCTGGCACAAGAACAATCTTGTGACGATATCGTACGAGAATGACGGGACAGCGATATATTTGTTTCCGAATAGCTCGCATGAATCTATGGTGTACAATCGGGAGCCAAATTACAAGCCGCAAGCGAAGTTCAAGCATCTGCAAGAGCAGCTGATGATGACGTGTTGTTATGCTTTCTTTTATTCGTTATTGGCTGGTTACGCTTTAATGAACTGGAATAATTTCCTCTTTTATGGGGGGATTGGGGCGGTTATCGGCGGATACAGAGTTTTGTATTTAATCAGGGCTAAGGAGGAAGCAGAAAAAATGGAGCGAGTGGCTTTCCAGGTAGCCAAGCGGAAGAATGGTCGCCTGACCGTCCACGAATTGGCTTACAATGCAGTGGTCAGCATGGAGGAGGCGGCAAAACTGCTGAAAAAGTGGGAGCTTGACGGCTTCGCCAGAAAAATGGATGCCAGCGAAGAGTTCGTTCCTGTCTACATCATCAGCGGTATCGTTTCCAAAGAACAGCGGCGGACTTCAGAACGCGTATAGAACGTATAAAACGAAAAATCCACCCTGAAATCATCAGGTGGATTTTTCGTTTTCCCATCAAAACCGAATTACCCTTGCTTTTGCGTCAACTTCCACACATCCATCAGGTTCACTTTGCGCTTCGTCTGGTCATGGTACAGCTTATCGCCTTCAATCCGGTCCACGAACAAAATCCCGTCCAGATGGTCGATTTCGTGCTGGATGCAGCGCGCCAAAAAGTCTTCGGCTTCCATGGTGAATGTCTCGCCAGTGCGGGTCGCAGTCTCGATTTTGACGTACTGGGCGCGTTTCACAATGCCGGAGTAGCCGGGAAAAGACAGGCAGGCTTCCGGGCCGAGCTGCTCGCCGGACATCTCCAGAATCTGTGGATTGATCAGCTCGATCAGCCCGTCTCCGCAATCCATGACGATGACCCGCTTCAAAAATCCGACTTGCGGAGCGGCCAGCCCTGCGCGGCCTTCCTTGGCGTACAGCGTTTCTGCCATATCGTCCAAAAGTTTCCCCAGTCTGTCATTAAATTCAACCACCGGCTTCGCGCTTTTGCGCAAAATCGGCTCTCCGAAAGGCAGGATTGTTTTGACTGCCATCTGCTTTCAACCTCCAAAGGTAGTAATTATGCCCCATCTTGTTGGGAGGGTGGGGTGTAGACCCATAAATCATTCGGTGTGCAGTCCAATGCCGTGCACAAGGCATCGAGCGTGTCAGCCTTCATCTGCTTGGGCTGACCGTTCAAGAGAGCGCTGATCGACGGTGCCGATATTTCGTAGCCGGCTTTTTCCTTCAGCAGACGGGCGAGCGCTGCTCCGGACCAGATCCCTCTGTCAGCCATTACTTTTCGCAACATCCACACAAGCATTCGATCACCTTCTTTTAGGTGTTGCCTAATGTTTTAAGTTATTACCTAATATAACGGATTTCGCGAAAAAAGCAAGCGGGACGGCGGACCATTTTGCCAAAAGGACATCGGCTTTCCGGTACGCAGGTGCAGAATGGACGGCTTCGGCAGGATTTGTCGTCCGTTCTGTTGTATTGAAGGGGAAAGGCAAAGAGGCGGAAGTGGAAAAAAGCATCCTTGCCGCAGGCTATATCGGAGCAAGCGCCATCAACGGCAAAAAGGAGAGAACGAGATGCAGGAAGCGAGAAGACAACGCCTTGCCCATCATTTGCAGCAGGAAAACACGGATGCGTGCATTTTGGTGCCTGGCCCGAATCTGTACTACTTCACTGGTCTGGCGCTGCATCAAAGCGAACGGCTCAGCCTGGCTATTCTCACGAAGGAGAATCAGTTGTTGTTTTTGATGCCCAAGCTGGAAGTGAGCAAGGTCGAGCAGGTGGCACACGATGCTTTGTTCTCGTACACGGACGAGCAAGGTCCGGGACAGGCGTTGGCGGAGGTGCAGAAAAAACTGGGCACGCTCGGCCGGGTCGGAATCGAGTATGGGCACATGCGCGTCAAGGAATGGAAAGCGGTTGAGCAGCTTGGGGCACAGGAGTTTGTCGAGATCGAGCAAACGGTTGATGCGTTGCGCGTGATCAAGGACGAGCAAGAGATCGAGGCGATCCGGCAAGCGGTACGCATCGTGGAAGACAGCTTTCAGGCGATCCTGCCTCGCGTCAGGGCTGGTGTCGCGGAGCTGGAGGTTGCCGCCGAGCTGGAATACGAGATGCGAAAAAGAGGCTCGGAAGGCACGCCGTTTGACACGATTGTCGCGTCGGGATATCGCGGGGCGCTGCCGCACGGACGGGCATCGGACAAGCTGATCCAGTCCGGTGAGCTGGTCGTCATCGATTTCGGAGCCATTTTTCATGGGTATGTGGCTGATATTACGCGAACGGTGGCTGTCGGGGAGCTGGACGCGGAGCTTGCGAACATTTACGAGGTCGTGCGGCAGGCGCAGCAAGCGGCAGTTGAGGCGGTTCGCCCTGGCGTCACGGCGCATGAGATTGACGAAACAGCCCGCGCGATTATCCGGGATAGCGGCTATGGCGAATACTTCACGCATCGGCTTGGACATGGCATCGGGCTTTGCGGACACGAGGAGCCGTACATGATCCAGAACAATCCGCTGGTGCTTGCGCCAGGCATGGCGTTCACGATTGAACCGGGCATTTACTTGCCGAACAAAGGCGGAGTCCGAATCGAGGACAATGTCATTGTGACGGAAGACGGCTGTCTCAATTTGATGAATTTGCCGAAAGAGCTTCTGTCCTTGTAAAAAAGCGATGATGGGCGGGTGCCAAACGCATTTTGCTGAAAAAAGCGGACGTCCAGCCGGAGATCACTCGAGACGAAGCTTGAGTTCAAGGCATAGGAAGTCGCAGCAATAATCGGAAAGCGTCGCATATAAAATAATCCTTATATATAGAAGAAACACCTCACAAGCAGCAAAGAGCAAGCATGTTCTCTGCTGCTTGTTTATCGTGAAGAGATACAACTCCCCTCGTGACAATTTGGATGGCAACAGGTATCGTGGAACGTAGAAGCTTTGCAGCAAGAAATGAGGTGACTCAATGCGGTTTTATCAAAAATACATAAAAAAATACGGCTTTGTTGCAAGCGTATCCATGATCTTTTTGACGGTGGAAGCTTTGTGCGACCTTTTACAGCCGACGATTATGTCCCGAATCATCGACATCGGTGTCGCGCAGCGCGATCTGGATTACGTGCTGAAAACGGGCGGGCTGATGCTGTTGATTACAGCCTTGGGCGCTGTGGCTGCTACCGTCCGCAATCTGCTTGCCACGTACGTGTCGCAAAACTTCGGAGCGCAGCTTCGCGCCGATCTGTTCACGAAGGTGCAGTCGCTGTCTTTTGACAGTTTGAACAAGTTCGACCGCGCCTCGCTCGTCACGCGCATGACCAACGACGTCAATCAGGTGCAGGTGTTTGTCAACGGCATGATGCGTATTTTCGTCAAAGCGCCGCTGATGTGCATCGGCGGCTTGTTCATGGCGACCCAGTTGAATGCCGACCTGGCGGTAGTGCTCGCAGTCGTGGTGCCGATTGTCGGGCTGTTGATCTTTTTGAATCTGAAAATCGGTTTTCCGTTTTTCCTCAAGGTGCAGCAGGCGCTCGACAAGGTAAACGGTGCTATGCGCGAGTATTTGTCGGGCGTGCGGGTCGTCAAGGCGTTTAACCGTTTTGACTTCGAGGTGGGCAAGTTCACCGGGGCCAATGAAGAGTTGCAAAAGAAATCGCTGTCTGCGACCCGCGTCATGTCGGTTTTCAGCCCGGCGATCATGCTCACGGTCAACCTCGGAATCGTCGCTGTGCTGTGGCTGGGCGGTTTGGGAGTCGAGCAAGGGAGCATTCAGGTTGGACACATCATCGCGTTTACCAACTACATGACGCAAATCTTGTTCTCGCTGATGATGATTTCGCTCGTCTTCAACATGTTCGTGCGGGCCAAAGCATCGGCTGGGCGGATCGGCGAAGTTTTTGCCGAGGAAAACCGGATGAGCTGGAAGGAAGCGGCGGCGGGGGCGGATGAAGCCGGGGCTGAAACAGGCCGGATCGATTTTGAAAACGTCAGCTTTTCCTATGCCGGAACGAATGGTCAGCCTGTCCTGAAGCAAGTCTCTTTTACATGCTTGCCGGGGGAAACAGTAGGGATCATCGGCTCTACCGGATCGGGGAAAAGCAGCCTGGTCGGCTTGATTCCGCGTTTTTACGATGTGACGGAAGGGACGATTCGCGTAGACGGACAGGATGTGCGCGATGTCGAGCCTGCCAAGCTCCGCGAAAAAATGGCGATCGTGCCGCAGAAAACGACGCTTTTTACAGGCACGGTACTGGAAAATATTCGTTGGGGCAAGGAAGATGCGACGGAGGAAGAGGCGATCGAGGCGGCGCGCATGGCACAGGCGCATGAGTTTATCGCCGCCACTCCCGAAGGCTACCAGACGCGGGTAGGCCAGGGCGGGGTCAATTTTTCCGGGGGGCAAAAGCAGCGGCTCTCGATTGCCAGAGCGTTGGTGAAAAAGCCGGACATTCTCATTCTCGACGATAGCACCAGTGCGGTTGATGTGGCGACGGAAAGCCGGATCAAGGAAGCGCTCAAAACGTACGCGAAAGGGCTGACCTGCATTTTGATCGCGCAGCGGATCACGTCTGTCATGGATGCCGACAAGATTGTCGTCCTCGACAACGGCGCAGTGGCGGGGATTGGCTCGCACGAAACGCTGCTCGCTACGTGTCAGGTCTATCAGGAAATCTTCCTATCGCAAATCGGCAGGGAGGTGAGCTAACATGTCGCAACAACCAAAAGAGCAGCAGCCGATTTTTCCGACGCGGCCTGGACGCGGGTTTGGGCATGGGGCACAGCGAGGTCCGGTGAGCAAGCCGAAAAACTTCCAAGCCACGCTGAAAAGACTGTGGCAATCGTTCGGGCGGGAAAAAAGATGGCTGCCGCTCGTCTTTGTCATCGTGTTGGTAGACGGGTTCCTGATGCTCTCGGCTCCGTACTTGATCGGAAAATCGATCGATGCGATGACGGGCGGCCCCGGGTCGCTTTCGCTGTTGTCGATCATCGTTTTGGCCTTGCTCAGCTCTTATGTGCTCGATGGGGCTTTGACGTTTTTGCAAGGCTGGATGGTCGCGGGAATCACGCAGCGGATCGTGACGAATATGCGCCAGGCGATGTTTGAAAAGCTGCAAAAGCTCCCGGTCGCCTTTTTCGATTCGCGTACGCATGGCGAGCTGATGAGCCGGCTGACCAACGATATCGACAACGTCAGCAACTCGATCTCGCAGTCGACGACACAGCTGATGTCAGGCGTCATCGTGATTGCGGGGTCTTTGATCATGATGATCGTGCTGTCCCCGATTTTGACGCTTGCCTGCCTGATTACGGTTCCGCTTGTGTTCCTGTTGACCCGCACGATTGCGAAAAGAACCAGTGTGCTGTTCAAAGATCAGCAGTCCGAGCTGGGCAAGCTGAACGGGCATATTGAAGAGACGATTTCCGGCATCCAGGTCGTCAAGGCGTTCAACCATGAAGAAAAGGCGATTGCCGACTTCGCGGCGATTAACGACCGACTGTGCAAGGTCGGGATGAAAGCGCAAGTGTGGTCGGGCTTTTTGATGCCGATCATGAACGTGATCAACAACCTCGGCTTCGGCATGGTCGCGATTGTCGGCGGTGTGCTCGCGGTCAAAGGGATGATTACCGTCGGCGTGATCGCCAGCTTTCTCAGCTATTCGCGGCAGTTTGTCCGTCCGCTGAACGACCTCGCCAGCATTTTCAACGTGCTCCAGTCTGGAGTCGCCGGAGCAGAGCGCGTGTTTGAAGTGCTGGACGAGCAAGAAGAGCCGCTCGATGCGCCGAATGCGGTCGTGCTTGCGAATCCGAAAGGGCATGTCGTCTTCGATCGGGTGAGCTTCGGCTATCGCCCTGATCAGCCGATTTTGCAAAACGTCAGCTTCGAGGCGGAGGCGGGCAGCACGACGGCATTGGTCGGGCCGACGGGGGCAGGCAAAACGACAGTGGTCAACTTGCTGACGCGCTTCTACGATGTGACGGAAGGGACCATTTACCTCGATGGAAAAGACATTCGCGAATATTCGCGGGACAGCCTGCGCCGCAGCTTCGGCTTCGTTTTGCAGGACACGTATTTGTTTTCCGGGACGATCAAGGAAAACATCATGTACGGCAAGCCCGATGCGACAGACGCCGAGGTGGAAGCGGCAGCGAAAATGGCGCATGCAGACGTGTTCATCAACCGCCTGCCCAAGCGCTACGATACGCCGCTGACGGAAAACGGGGGGAATCTGAGTCAGGGACAGCGCCAGCTTTTGGCGATTGCCCGCGTCTTTCTCGCGAGGCCGTCGCTGTTGATTCTCGACGAGGCGACGAGCAGCATCGACACCCGTACCGAGTTGATCATCCAGGACGCGCTTGCTTCGATCATGGAAGGGCGCACGAGCTTTGTGATCGCTCACAGGCTCGGAACGATCCGCGATGCCGACACGATCATGGTCGTCGATCGCGGGCAGATCGTGGAAAAAGGCAGCCACGACGACCTGATCGAGCAAAAAGGGATGTATCATCAATTGTTTTACAATCAGTTCAAAAACTTGGAGACGGCTTCGCAGTAGAAAAATGCCTCGGCTGGCGCGCGTTGGCGCGTGTGCAGGCGGGGTGTTTTGTTGTGGCGGACTCAGCGATTTGACGCCTATGACTTTGATGCGACGCTGAACATTTTTTCCCCGTCGTATGGACGAGAATGCGCTCCCTCCTCGGTTGATGACGCCCTGGAACATATCGGCTTGATTTTGCACGACCATGACTGCTGTACTCTTGTGAAACCGAAGCGGTACCGAGCGAACGACGGCAAAAGCAAAGCCCTGGCATCCACTTCGGCGGACGACAGGGCTTTTTGGCGGTGACAGCTTGTGCAAGCGAAAAAAGCGAAGTTGCAAAACAACGCCAGTCCTCATTGTAACTTGTTGCCTGGCATCGGACTGCGCGCTTTTTGCAGTCGGGAGTAATCAATTTGTCATGTTGTCTGGTAACGGTGAAGCAGCTCTTCCAGTGCCTGCTTCACATCGCCCTGAAACAGCCCGCCGTGATAACAGACGAGCTGCCTGATCTCATAGTCGAGCAAGCGGCGGACAGAGCGGACGGCATCGGCAAGGTCCAATGCGTACTGCGGATTGGCAATCGCGAGTTTTCCGTCCTCGATGACCACGGCATCTCCGGCAATCAGTGTCTGGCTTGCCGGAAGATACAAAGACATATGTCCAGGCATGTGACCGGGCGTGTGAACGATCTCGATCCCGCCGCACCAGGGCAGACGCTCCTGATCGACTACCGTGCGCTCGACTGGTGCTGGCTCAATCGTCTGCAAAAAGCGGATGAACTGTTCCGCAAGCTCCAGCTCCTCGCCAGTGAGGGAGGCGAGCGTTGCTTGCGCCTGCAAAATTCGCAGCGAAGTTTTGGCGCCAGTTACGTATGGGGCATCTGACTCGTAGGCGATGATTTCAATTTGCGGGTATGCTTGCTTCAAAGCGGCGAGCGCGCCGATATGGTCGACATCATGGTGAGTCGCGATTACTCTGGTCAGCGCGGACAAGTCGAGCTGCTGGCTGTTCGCTGCTTCTGCCAGCAGCGGCAGGAATCCGGGATAGCCGCAGTCTACGAGGATCAGCTCGTGTTCGTCGCGCAGCAGGACGGGTGTGATGACTTGACTGTGTCCGTTTTGCTCAAAAGACAGCGAAAGCAGATGCATGCCATTCATGGAACGTACCTCCATTTGTCGTAGCGATAAGCGAAGTGTAACGCAGGAAGTGCGGTACTTGCACGGACGACTACTTTTCTGGATTATGGCTGTTCGCGAATGATGCGGCGGATGCTGTGTCTCGTCAAAAAATATTGCTCGGCCAATTCCTTGACGCCCGTTCCTTGGCGATAAGCCTGCAAGATGGCCTGGTTTCGCTCGCGAAGCAATTGCTTCGTGTCGGTGCCGTCGCCCCACTTTCTTTTGGAAGCGGAAGGCTTCGGAATATACAAATAGCTGCCCTGGACGTATTGCTGGATTTCCTGCAAAAGCGGTTCCGGCAAAACGAGTTTGGCATTTTGGTATCTCATCTGACTCTGCTCCTGTCTATATAACGTGAAGTCGGTATATAGCAGGGCAAAGAGGCCCTTCTTTTAACACTAGCGAGTCGGCCCTGAGTAAAGAGGAAGGAGGACTCTTTGCCCAGAGCCGCAATCGGCAGTTCGAACGTAAGGGTCTAGCATACGGTCAGCTCCTTTCCCTTTTATAGTAGTAAGCGGCTTGGCGGGATGCAAGGACATTCCCTTGTGGACATGGAAAAAAGCTGCTGGTAAGATAGCTTGTGATAATAATTATCAATTTCATTAGGAGGAAACTGTGCCAAAATACGCGAAATGGATCGCGAAAGGAACGGCAATCCTCGCTTTACTCGTTGCCATGACAGGATGCGGGGCGGCAACAGAGCCAAAAGGGGCCAGCAATGAAACCCCGGCTCAGCAAGCGGCGCCAGCACAGGATAACGTGAAGATGAAAACGTACAAAATGCCAAATGGAAAAGAAATCCAGATTCCTGCAGAACCGAAGCGTATCGTCTCCGATCTGTATTTGGGCCAGCTTTTGTCCATCGGGGTCAAGCCGATCGGAACGACTGGCTATTCCAAGATCGCGCCGACTGTGCTGATGCCATACGGCACGTACAACGACGACGTCCGCGCTGACATACGGGCTTTTGGCGAGCTGCTGGACAAGCAAGCGGAGGCAGAGGCTTGGATCAAGCAATTCTATGAAAAGGCAGCGAGTGCCCGCGAAAAAATCAAGACGGCGGTAAAAGACGGGGAGACGGTCGGAATTTACGAGCTGCGCTCTCAGGAGTTTTACGTGCTCGGAGACAACTGGGGACGCGGCGGTCAAGTCATCTACAATGCGCTCAAGCTGACACCGCCGCCAGCCGTGAAGGAAGTCGTAGATGCCAACACGCCGCCCAAGCTGATTTCCCAGGAAGTGTTACCGCAATTCGCAGCAGACCACATGTTTGTGACCACGTATGAGACGAAGCAAGAGGATAAGGATAAGTTTTTCGGGAACGCGGTTTACAAAAATTTGCCAGCCGTCAAAAACAACCACATCTACGAGATGACGTTTGAGCAAATGTACTATTACGATCCGCTGGCGATTGAAGGCCAGCTCGACTTGGTCGTGGAGCAGCTGTTGGCGCACCAGGCAAAATAAAGCAACGAATATGCGGAAAGACCCTCGGAGCACAGTGATATGCTCCCCTTTGGGTAGA
>NZ_DOTK01000011.1:0-32561 GCF_003521185.1 Brevibacillus sp. | reverse complement strand
ACCTGGGTTGGTGCCAGAGCCGTTGCCCGGATTCGTGCCAGAGCTGTCGCCGGGGTTGGTGCCGGAGCCATCACCTGGGTTGGTGCCAGAGCCGTCCCCCGGATTCGTGCCGGAGCCGTCGCCGGGATTCGTGCCGGAGCCATCACCTGGGTTGGTGCCAGAGCCGTCACCCGGATTCGTGCCAGAGCCGTCGCCTGGGTTGGTACCAGAGCCATCGCCTGGGTTGGTGCCAGAACCGTCACCGGGATTCGTACCGGAGCCATCCCCCGGATTCGTGCCCGTTCCATCATCTGCTGTGGTTGCAACTTGCCCATTTGATGCCGCATGAGTTGTTGTTGCCATGCCAAAAAGGCTTTGCACAATGAGCAAGAAGGCCACAACAACTATCCAAGATTTCCTTCGCATAAGCTCCTCCTGTCATTTAAAAAAGCACTGCCAGAAGAGAAAACCAATGCTGCCCGGCATGGATGGTTGGTTGCATCATCGTCAACTTTTCGCGGAAAGCTTCGCTTGCACGATCAATCGCTCCCGCGGGTTTTTCGCTCCGACAGGCGTGCAGGTGACCAAGGTGAGCAATGGCTCTGCCTGATCGTCCAGCACCTCTACTTGAGTGCGATCGACGACAAACGTTTTGACGATGACAAAACGGTAGTTGGCTGTTTTCGTTTGAATGTCGATTTCATCATTCGGCGCCAGCTCATCCAGCCGATTGAACTGCTTGCCGCGTGTTGCTCCGCGATGCCCTGCCAGCCCGACGTTGTTTTTTCCAAATTCCTTATCCGGCTCGATCATCCCGGCCCCTTTATTCAGAACCAGGGAATCTGCGCCTGCAAAAATCATCATTTCCAAGTCAATTTTAGGAATCCGGATCACGCCTTTGGCCCCTGCAAGCAAGGCAGCGGGCGCAGAAGTCTGAGCAGTTGGCGCAGTGGTTTTTTCTGCTGGTACATGCTCGCTTACGCTACCCATCTGCTCGAAAGCGTAGATGAGTTGTTTTTGTTTTTGATCGTGCCGTTCCAACTCCCATTGCGGGTAGAAAAGAAAAGCCAAGCCTGCGAGGATAAATCCAATGCCAACGAGTACCCGCACTTGTCTATCCCCCTTCGGTAGCCATGCCTGTGTGCATACTCACTCCTTTCCTGTCTCGTTTGCGAGCCCGTTCCAGCAATGGCATCTTTTCGTACAAAGTTGTCGGGTTCAAAAAAGCTGCCCGGTTTGCGCCATGCAAGGAAGTAGAAAAAAATGCCTGAACCCATAGTAAATTTCCGCCCTATACAAATTCTCTACAGCACAAAAAAGCCGGGCGGAGAAAGGCTCCAGCCCGACTTGGCAGTTGGTTTTGTTAGCAAAAAACATTCACTGTTACGGAGTAGCTTTAGCACGCAGCAAGTTCAATCCCATTCCGATGAAGACAACTCCTGTGAGCTTGTTCAATACCACAGAAATCTTCGGATTGCTGCGCAATTTCGCGGTGGCAAATGACGCGAAAAGCGCGATGATGCTGCACCAGATTCCGCCTGTTACGGTAAAAGTCAGGCCAAGCAGGAGAAAAGGCAGCGCTCCGGCGTCTGACGTACTGACAAACTGCGGGAGGAAGGCAATGAAGAACAAAGCAACCTTTGGATTGGTCAGACTGGTGAGAACACCTTGCCAATACACTTTCTCGGTGTTGGCGTGCTGCGTGGCGGCACGATCCATCGACAGAGGCTCTTTGGTCAGGAACATGCGAACGCCGAGATAGACAAGATAGGCGACGCCGAGAATTTTAACGATGGTAAAAAGCAAAAGCGACTGCGCCAAAAGCATGGACAAACCAAAGGCTGCGAGCAGCGTGTGGATCAGCGAGCCCGTCAATATCCCGAACACAGACTGGATTCCCGCCCGTCGTCCCTGGGCAATGCTGCGCGAAATAATGTACATCGTGTCAGTGCCGGGGATCAGATTTAACATGATTGCTGTGAGCAAGAACGCTTCATAATGAACGATGCCAAACATGGTGGGTCTCCTCGCTGTTTCCAAAAGTGAACAAAGAACTAAGGAGCAATTATAGAATAATCTGATTGTGGATTCAACGGAAAAAATAGAAAGCTCCCACCGCATTTCAGAGCGTGCGATGGAAGCTGTTTCTTTTTCGATAGGCGAGGCACTGGCACTTCCTTACGGAGAGGGAGCGGAGTCAGGCTTTCCGGCGGGAATCCACCCGTCTTTTCCGTCAAACTCAATCCGATACCAGCCGTTCGTCTCCTCGACAGGCTGAGGCGGCGCGTCTTTTGCCACTTGACCGATGACCGGATACTCTTGGCCTGGCCCTGCATACACCTGAATGGTCTGGGACGAAGAGCTGTTATCCGTTTGTTCCCCCTCACTCGCGCCCTGATCGACCGACGAAGCATCATCAGGCTCGCTAGTCCCGGAGTCCGGGCTGTCCGGGAGCATGTCTGCCAGCTTGGAAATATATTCGAGGCCATCCCTGGTCAATTTGAACAAGGCGTATTCCTTCTCGCCTTTGCCGACCGCATTTTTCAAGACGACATGCTCGCGATCTTCCACGCCGAAATCATCTGCCTCTGCGGAAAACACCCGTGTCAACTTTTCCGCGGACAACTCCGGCAGCAGTCCGACATAGGCAAATGGGCGTTCTTTTCCGGCCGATTGCACGAAAATCAACGGAGCTTTCTCCGCTCCAAGCTCACTCGCCAGCTTGGCGGTAGCCGATTTCATGTCGACTTCGAGCGGCTGCTCCAGATAGAGCAGGGAGTCATTTGGCATTTTCGCTGCCAGATAGAGACGCTGGTCTGCTTCCACGAGTCCGAAAGCGTAGAGCTTGGCTCCCCACAGCTCAGTGCCGGAGATGATTTTGGTAAAAAGCTTGTCTGGATATTTCGCTTCCAGCATGTGGCCGGGATCGTAATCGAGCCAGCGATTCTCTACTTCGCTTACGAGCGTGCTGATATCCTGCAACGGATTCAGCTGCTGATACAGCTCAATCGCTTTTTGAAACTTGTGCGCTTTGACCAATTGCTCGGCCTGCTTGAAGTAGGCTTCCACTTGCTTGCTGATCGCTTCGAGCGTCGGCGAATCGGTGGGGAGGACATCCCCGATTTTGCGGTACGCCTCAGCCATGTCGACGAAGGCGGCAAGGTCTTGCTTGCGAATCGCTTCTCTCAATTCGTCCTTCGCGTATTTTTCCAACCGGGTAAGCAGCCAGCTTGCATCGACACCTTGCTGCGTGTAGTGGCGCAAGCTCGACGCTGTTCGCGTGATTACTTCGTCAAAAGAGGCATTGGCAATCAAAGCACGCAGCTTCGCCTTTTCATAGTCGGCAAAAAGCGCAAGCAGCTCGTCCTGTTTCGCCTGTTTTCCACCGTAATACTCGTCAGGAATGGCGATCAGCGTGTCGATAAAGGACTCGTCCCGATAGCTTTGCTTCTCCAAATTTTCCTTGGACTGCGCCTTCGCCTGTTGCAGCGCCTGCTGATAGTAGTCGGCCAACTTTTTCTCCAGGTTGATCTGCGCAGTGAACTGCTGAAAAAAGGCAGAGGCTGTGCCTGCCGTGCCGTTGTACTTTTCCCGCATCGTCTGGTAAATCCGATAGGCAGCAAGCACGTTCTCGTCCTGCTTACCCATTATGGCCGTCTGCAATTTTTGCTGAAGCTCCTCCAGTTCACGGCGCATGGCGCTCAACCGGGTCATGACAACAGTCCACTCTTCGTCTCCGTATGATAGCGTCGCCATGTCGCTGGCACGGGCAAAGCTTTCCTCGGCTTGAAGCAATTGATTGGCGTCATAAAACGACTTCGCCTGATCGTACAGCGCAATCTGCCTGTAGCCGAGCGCCAATTTGACGCAGACAGCGACAAGTGCGAGCGAAAACAGGACGAGCGCGGCATTTCGGACAAAGAGCGATTTTTGATAGGAGGATATTTTCATCAAAGGCTGCTCCCTCACAATACTCCTTTAAAGTCAGGGTCAAATGCAAAATGAGTATCCACCCTGTTTTTAGCAAAATGGTATAATTGTTCCCAGTTCTCGTTGCGATGGTCCCTGATCATTTTGGCGAGTCGCAGCAGTCGCTCACGCGGCAAATAATCGATAAACTCGATGATCAAATCTTGATACTCTTCCACATACGCTCTCATCCGCAGCGCCGCACCAGCCACTTGTCCAATCAGTTGCTCGCCGTTTTCGAGCAGCAAAATTTGCGCTTTGTAGCGCCTGACATAATCGAGCACCGCTTTTTTGACGAGCGATGGCTGTACTTTGACTACTTCACGCAAATATTCCATAAAGTCTTTGTCATAAGTCGATGGGATGAGAGTTTCCAGCTCAAGCTCCATGTCTTTTCGCAGCACAAAATGGTTCAGAAACATGATTTTGCGAATTTTAATCGTATCAGAGTCAACGAAGTAGCCGATTTCCCGTGTTTTTTCGTAGGCTTTCTTGATCTGTCCTGCTTTGACGTCAGCGCCTACTTGTTCCAGGTGATAGAGAAACGATTTTTTCAGAGCTTCTTCCTCCTGGCTGAAAAAGGTTTGCAGCTGAGCGTCTTTTTCATAAGAGCCGTACTTTTTTTGGATAACGAAAAACAGGCAGACAAAAAGCAGACCAACGCCTATGGCAATGGCGATCTCCGTCAGAGTCGTGGCACAGAGAATCGCGAGGCAGACGAACAAGCCCAGAAGCAAAAAGCGTGTCTGAACATACCGGCGAGTCACGGCAGCAGATACTTCCCGCACAGGAGTGTACGCTCGTCCGCATGTCTCGCAGTGCGTATCCCACAGAACGTGGTAAGTATGGCATCGCTTGCAGGCCTGGATTCGTTCAAAAGCGTGCTTTGTTTTGCGGGTTTTCCGGAATTGGACACCGATTCGTTTTTTCATGGCTGATTCCTCTTCTCGTTTAACAAGCGATGCAGATGCTGGTCGATTTCGGCTGCCGAGAGATTGCGCCGTTTCAGTCGCAGCAGCTTGAAAAAGCGCACTGCCAGCAGCAAAAAAGCGGCAAAGAGAAGAAAGTAAGTTAACATAAAAATTCTCCCTCATGAAAGTGTCGAAATCTGTAACAAAGAATCACGTCGTATCGTATTACGAGTAGGAGGACAAGCAATTATCTACTACTTTTTCACTACTCTTCAATCTAGTGGTAATAGTGTCACAGTCTTTCTTCGTTTGCAATAGTGCTTAAATTCTGTATGCAAGAGGGGTTCCCATGAAAAAGTTACGTTTTGGCATGTGGTATCGATACGCGCTGTGTCTCATGTTTCTGTTTGTCACAGTCATCTGGAGCGCTCATCCCGGCTACGCGCAAACCGTCGGAAACAACATGGACGCTGTACTGGTCGTCGATGTCAGCAATTCGATGACACAAAGCGACAAAAACAAGGTAAGCAATGAAGCAATGAAAATGTTCGTCGACATGACGTCCATTCAGGCGAACAAAATCGGTGTCGTTTCGTATACCGACAAAATCGAGCGTGAAAAAGCGCTGATTCAAGTTAATTCCGAGGAAGACAAGAAGGACATCAAAGCGTTCATCGACAGTCTGCAAAAAGGAGCGTACACCGATATTTCCGTAGGAGTGACGGAGGCGGTGAAAATTCTCGATGCAGGGCATGATCCGGCAAATGCGCCGATCATTGTCTTGCTGGCGGACGGCAACAACTTTTTGAACAAGGCTTCTGGCAGGACGCAGTCCCAATCGGATCAGGAGCTGCAAGAGGCAGTGAAAGCGGCAAAAGCGAAGGGCTATCCGATTTACACCATCGGGCTGAATGCGGATGGACAGCTCAACCGGACGACCTTGCAGCAAATTGCTACAGAGACGAATGGTAAATTTTTCGAAACAAGCACAGCGGACAAGCTCCCGCAAATATTGAGTGAAATTTTTGCCAATCATTTGAAGCTGAAAGTCGTTCCGGTGAAAAGTTTCACGGCGAACGGCCAGACCCAGGAAGTCCCGATTTCCATTCCAAACGCAAGCGTCATGGAAGCAAACATTTCCATCATGTCTGGAAAAGCAGTAGAAGTGAAGCTGTTCGATCCAAGCGGCAAACAAGTGCCGATCCCGTCTAATGAAGTGCGTTTGTCCAAGTCGAACGCGTACACCATGCTCAAGCTGGTGAAGCCGCAGCAGGGAGACTGGAAGCTGCAAGTAAAAGGCGTGCCAAAGGAAAAAATCGACATCAACCTGATCTTCAACTACGACTTGCAGCTTGCGGCGGAGCCAATCAAGGCAACCAGCTTCAAGGCAGGGGATGTTGTTCCGATCAAGGCAGCACTGGAGTCCAACGGCCAAAAGCTTGCCAGCCCTGATTTGTACAAGCCGATGAAGGCTACGTTGATCGTGACGGACAAGACAGATAACAAGACGAGCGAGCAGGCTTTGCAGAACACGGGAAGCGGGTTTGAAGGAAGCTTCACCATTCCGGCCGACCATTCGTACGAACTGAAAATCAAGGCGGAAGACAGCAGTTTTTATCGCGAGACGAAGCCGATTGCGATTGATGCAGCAAAGACAGGCACGGGAGCAACGACACAGCAGCCGACTACGACCAGCCCAGCCGCTGAGTCGAAACCATTTCCGTGGCTGACCGTACTAGGAGGTGCAGGGGTTCTTCTCCTGCTGGTTGGCGGCGGCTTGTACGCCTGGGCAATCTGGCGCAAGGCCAACAAAGGCTTCGCGGGACAGATCGCCATCGAGATCGTGGACGAGGATACCGGAGAGAAATCCAGTCCGCAGTACAAAAAACTGAGCGCGTTTAAAGGAAAAGTGAAGCTGCACCAACTGCTGCAACTCGCACCGGAGTTTGCAGAGACTGACAAAGTCATCTTTTTGCCCGGAAAAAATGACACGCTGATCATCGAAAATCGCTCCACCTGCCGGATCGAAAAGGCAGGGCGCGTGCTCGACGTCAGCCGGGGCAAGGAACTGAAGAAGAACGACCGCATCAAAATTTCATTAACGAATGTCAACAAGTCCGTTTTTGTAGACTACATCGTCTAGGAGTGGATCAAACATGAAAGCAGTAGTGAGAGAGCATATCCAACAATTGGACGTATCGCTTGGCGGCGGTATCGTCAGTGACAAAATACGTGTAGACACCATCGACAACCCGATGCTCGTCATCGGTCTGGGTGGTACAGGCATCGATGCGCTGCTGCGCTTGAAGTACCAGGTGAACAGACGCTTCAAGCTGCCGGTAGACGCGCTTTCGAAAAAGCGCAAGGAGAAGCCGGACAATATCGAATTTATCGCGTTTGAGACGAACGAGCACGACCGCAACAAAAAGTACAAAGGCATCGGGCTCGATCCGGTGACCGAGTTTGTGCTTTTGTCCAACCCGGAAATCGGCGGCGTGCTGCAAAACCGCAGCATTCTGGAGCCGTACATCACGGACTGGCTCTCGCCGGAGCTGACGATTACGGACGGGATCAGCGGTGCGTCCGGTGTGCGCCAGGCAGGACGACTGCTGCTGTTCACGAAAATCACGCAAGTCGTGCAAACGATCGAGAAAAAAATCAAAATGCTTTGCGAGGGCACGAACAAAAAGCTGACGGTCTTCCTGTTGAGCGGTCTGTCCGGCGGAACGGGCAGCGGCTGTTTCCTCGATATCGCCTACATCGTGCGCGGGATTTTGGAGCGGGATTTCGGCAGTGCGGGAGTGGACAAGGTCAACACGCTCGGCTATCTGTTTACGCCGGACGTCAACCTGTCGAACAAAAGCCTTAGCTCGCACACGCGCGACTACATCATGAAAAACGGCTACGCGGCTCTGAAAGAGCTTGATTACTGGATGAATGCGGACGAGCGCCAGGAGCGTTTCCGTCAGCAATACGGCAGTGTCCTGACCGTCCAGTCGCCGATGCCGCCGTTCAACCTGTGCCACTTGATTTCGGCGACCAACCTTGAGGGCAAAGCGCTGGAAAACGCCTACGATTACTGCATGAACGTCACCGCCGAGAACATTACGAACTTCATGGCGAGCGAAGAAAAGCGCTCAGGCGAAGAATTTGCGATTCACGACTACATCAGCAACATCCGTACGAACATCAACCAGATGCCAAAATCGTACGCGGCCAACTACCAATACAACGTCATCGGCGCTTCCTCCGCTGTTTTGCCGATTGAGGAAATGACGACGTATCTCGCATACCGCCTGTTCAAAAAGATGGAGAAAATGTTCCAGGTCGCTCCGACGCAAGAGGATGCGGAGAAATTCGCCCGCAAGCTCGGCATTGATATCGATTCGATTTCCCGCAAATTCGAAGAGCGGGTGCCGGAGCCGTTGCCAGGCTATGAGAACAGCGAACGGCTGAACTACAGCAACGTCATTTCGCAGCAAGTCGTGAGCATCGATCATGAGCTGGAACAAGGCTACCTGGCAAAAGCGCGGGAAGCGTACATCAAATGCAAAAAGCAGACGCCTGGCGAAATGATCGGCGTGTTCGGAGAAATGATTACCCGTGTTTTCCTGCATCCGCAGCAAGGGCCGTTTTACGCGTCCCGCCTGATTCATTCGGACAAAGGCTTTTGCCTGATGAAAATGATCCTCTCTTACGTGGAGAGCCTGAAAGCGACGCTGGAAAGCTACCCGCGGGAGATTGAGGGGGCGCGCGAGAACGCCAACGAAAAGCTCGGCGATGCGAGAAGCGCCTTTATCTCCAAGGAGAAAAAGAAAAACAGCTACATCGAAGCGAAAATTAACGAGTACCAGCTTTTGGCCGATCAGGAGAAGCTGGAGCAAATGATCGAGTTTTACGAAGAGCTGCACCGTTTGCTGAATGCGGAAAACAATCGCATTTACAACGTGTTCACAGAGATTTTGAACGCGCTCAACCTGATTTTTGAGCAAAACGGAGACATTTTGATCAACGGCGGGGAAGAGAGTGACCGCACAGGCAACAAAACGTACTACTGGAACATCGTCAGTGTGCCGGACATTGCCAAAGTAGTCGGGAACATTTTGGAGCAAAAGGATGCGGAGGACCTGATCCGCGACTTCACGAGCGAGCTGCTCCGCCATTCCGACAAGTGGGTCAAAGAGCAGGAGCTGGATATCGTCAGCTCGATCTCGGAGTTCCTCTCGGAGAAATTCGGCGAGCTGATTACGAAGTCGATGGAAGAGTTCCTCGTGATCAAATACGGGCAGGACGAGACGCTTGACCGCATCGTGGAGCGCAAAATCGCCAGCAAGCTGGACGAAGAGGCGATTCCGGTCTTCCACCTGAGCAACAATCTCGGCAACATGCACTTCCCTTCCTGGGGCTTCGTCTCTGTTCCGTTGAAAGCACCGTCGATCTTGAAAGGAATCCGCAACTACCAGGACACAGCCATCAGCGGTTCGCGGTTCACGGTAAAAGAAAGCGAAGTCAAAAACCGGATTTTCTGGCTGAATACGAAAAACGGCGTTCCGCTGTTTGCCTACACGCCGCTGAAAGTGTACGAAGAAAGCTATGAGCGCACGATTCTCGACCGGGAAGGCATTGGCCGCCACCTCGTGCAGACCGAAAAGAACAACTGGGCGTACCTCCCGTCGCCAATCCCGGAAAAATCGTGGGGAGACACTTATCAAAACGACCGGATCAGAGCCTACAACGCCAAAGTGCGGGAACTGTTTGCCCGCGGACTGCGCTACGGCAGCATCCGGGAAAAAGGCGACGACAGCAAGACGAGCAACCGCTATGAGTGCGTCGTGACCAAACCGTTCTCCGTCGCCGCTTTTCTGGACAAGCATCAGGGAGGCAACGCCAAGCTGAGTCCCGGCGAGATCAAGCGAGCATTGGCTGAGCTGAAAGGCTTCATGAGAGACGGCCTTCCGGCAGAAACGGTGCGGGATATTTTCGGCAGCATCAACGAAGAGCTGGCGAAGGAAAACTTGATTCGCTCGCCGCAACTGATTCGCCTGTTGGAAGAAGAAGACCGCAAATACGCGGAAATCGAAGCGAAAATCCAGGAGCTGGAGCAAATCGTCAACGCCATCCAGGGCGAGGAAGAGATTTTGACCCGCTATATCGAGGCGCTCTACACAGGCACGATTTGCAAGCGCGGAGCCTTGTACGTCTACGACAAGGACGAAGAAGAGGAAGCGTGGGACCCGTTCGTCAACTTGATGAAGGTGAACAAGCACGTGGAATTTGCCATCTATGAAAAATTCCGCGCGCTCGACCACAAAAGCATGGCGACCCTCCAGCGCAAAGCGACAAAGCGCAGCGACGCGTTTGTGACGGCAGAAAATACCGAGCAGCTGCTGAATAAGCTGGACGAGATTGCAACGGCGTTCCAGGCTGTGAAAAACGATCTGGAGTACGACCGCGACGAGTATGTGAATGGCGAAGAGATGTACCAGTTCTACAAAAAAGTTTGGGCAAAAGTAAACGACATGCGCAAAACGCTGCAATAAGCAAGGAGGAAGCATGAGGGATTTGATTAACGAGTTCGCGACCCAATACGTGGAAGATTTGCAAAGACAGCTGGATAGCGGGTACGGACAGCGGAGCATTCAAAACCCCGTGCTGTTCCTCTTCGTCGGGGACAAGTGCGTGGAGGCGCTGCGAGCTGTCTGTGCGAGCAATGAGCGTGACTGGCAGAACAGCCGCGGCGTTTTCTACGTCCATGCTTATCAGGAGCAGACGTGGGAGCACCCGCAAGTGCTTGGTTGTCGTTTGCCCAAAGCCGATGTCGACAAAAAGACGATGCGTTCCTCCGTTCACGAACGCTTTTTGCAAGACGAAGCAGGGAAGGTAGAGCTGAACAAGCTCATGAAGCTGGCGAGCGTGCGCGTTGCCGAGATGGGCAAGCTGTTTTCGGCCTTTCAGCAAGTAAATATCGCTGTCGTGACCCGGGCCGATGATCCCGCTGCCATTCTTTTGCCCGAGCTGACATTGCTTCTGAAAAGCTACTTGAATGAGCTGTTCAAAAACGTGTCTGCTGATCTGTATGTTTTGTTGCAAGAGCGGAACAACGGGGAGGCATTCGGCTTTTCCTCGGCGCTCTCGGTCAGCTTTTTGGAAGAGCTGAACCATTATCAAAGCAGCGATTTCCGCTATCGGTCGCGTCTGCTTGTGACCGAAGACCTCGTCAAGCTGCCCGTCGAGCACGAGCGGGCGCCGTTGTTCTCGATTGCCTATCTGCTCAGTGACAAGACGGAGCAAGGCTTGTTTATCGAGGGCGGCATGCAGGAAAATTACGAGCTGGTCAGCAAGCTGGTGCTTTTGAACAACAAAAAGGCAGAACATGAGTTCAGCGAAGGCAACGAGGGCTACAGCAAGCTGCAATTCATTCGCAATATGGCAGGAGACGGCTCTGCGACCAGGTTTGCCACAGCAGGCTTGTCCAAAGTGAAGCGGCCGACGCATGCGATCGCGCTGACCGTGCTTGCGGCTGTGTTTGACCGCTATTGGGAGCAGTTGAGAGAGGGCGAGCTTGTGCCGAAAACAAAGGCGCGGGAAAAGCTGGGGCTGTCAGCGCATGAGCTGGAGCGCAAAATGGCGGCGATTTTGCCTGATCCGCACGTGCTGGAGGAAATGTCGGGGCTGATGACTTCGGGGATCAGCTATGGGGAACTGGCAGGCATGACGATGCGCGAAGCGGAGCTGGCGCTGTTCGACGGCAGCAGCCAAGCCTTTTTTGAAGCGAATATCGCTTCCGGCGCGAAGGCCAGGCTGGAGCGGATGCTTGCGCAAGAGCCTTTGGCGGATGTAATTCAGGATCAGGTCGTGGCAGATGAGCGCTTCGGCTTGTATGCCGCCTACCAGCTGACAGCGGAACTGGCCAACGGAGCGAATTTGCAGGACGAGCTGCGAACGGGAATCAGGGAAGCTGCCCGTCAGGTAGAGTTGATCCGTGCCGAGCTGAACGAGATTTATCAGCAGCGGGTCGATCGCCAGGACATTCGGTTAGGCGGTTTTTTCACCCGGGACAAGGAGCGCGTCCGTACGTTTACGCGCCATCTGCTGCAAGTCGTCTATGACAAGAAGCTGGAACTGCTGGAATGGGAGCTTTTGCTTGCCATGCTGGTTGACTACGAGCGACAGGCAGAGGCGATTCACAGGCAGATCGGGGAACAGGTCGAGCAACTGGAAGGGTTGCAAAGGCAACTGCGGGAGATCGCCCAGGCAAGCGTTCGGGAAGCGACCGATTACTTGGGGAAAAACGTGGACGAGTATTACGAGTCCGTCGTCCGCGACACGATGCGCTCGCTGGAAGCAGCAAAAGGCAGCGGATTTTACATGGAGCAGCGCTACATCGGCAGTGGCGCTCTTTTGTTCCAAAACCGGATAGCCGGTCTGGTGGAGCGTTTGTGCCAGTTTTGCCGCAACGAGATTTTGACCCGCTCGCCGTTTGCCCTGTCTTTTGAAGCAGAGCTGCTTGCGCGGGCCAATGTGGGAGCTGCTTACGATAACCGGACAGTCCTGACCCGTGACGATTTGTTTTTGGACTTGTCGCAAGTGCTGGAACAGCGGGCAGCGGTTCATATCGAAGTGTTTCATTTCTTGCAAAAGCACCGTTACGAGGAAAAGTATTTGTTCGCGGATATTCACAACGACTTCGTCCAGTACGTGCTGCGTCAGGATGAAGGCAACAGAACCTACAAGCAAGGCTGCATCCACGAAGAGCAAAAAAGCGGGATAGAAAAAATGAACCTGATGGGTGGATTCGGCGTGGAAGATTTGATGTTTTACCGCAACAACAAGAAGTATCACTCCTCCTATGAGGAGAGCGGCTTTGTATTTGGCCGCGTGGGAGAGGAGGGAACGTCATGAGTCAGAGGAAGCTGAGCCTGCTCATGGTTGTTTGCAGTCTGGTGGGCGGCGTCATCGGTTTTTTTGTAGGAGAAGTCATTCTGGAGCGTCTGGCTGGCGAGATGGCGCACTGGCTGTTAATTGGACTTTATTTTGGTCAATATGCTTTTTTCGTAGGGTTGATGTGCCTGCTCGCAGAAATGATCTCGCCGCGTTTGAACGGATTGGGCTGGAAGCAGCGCTATCTGGGCTTTTCCTGGAAAATGCTCGTGCCGAGCACCTTTGTCATGGTAGGTGTCGTGGCGATGCTGCTCCAATTGCTGTACGGCTCGTCTTTTCAAGTATCGAGCGGAGCGAACAACATCGTCATGCTGCTGGACACCTCTGGCAGCATGCAGCAGTCTGACCCGGACAACCAGCTGTTCAAGGCTGCTGCGGACATGGTGCAAAAAATGGACAACGATATGAAGATTGCTGTCGTCACGTTTAACGATCAGACACAAGTGTTGCAGCCGCTCGTAGCACTGAGCAGCCAGGCAACCAAGGACGATGTCGTGCAAAAGCTGTTGAATTTTCCCCGCACAGATGGGGGAACGAGCATCGATCTGGCGTTGAAGGCGGGCCTTGACCAGCTTCTCGCGGCCCAGCAAGTCGAGAACAGCACGGTTGTGCTGATGTCGGACGGATACACCAGCCTGGATATTCCTGCTGCACTGGCGCCTTTCAAGCAGCATCAGGTGATCGTCCATACGGTCGGAATGAGCCAGATGGACGCGGACGGTACGCGTCTTTTGGAGCAAATTGCCGCTGAAACCGGGGGCCGTTATTTCAACGTCGAGCACGCTGACGAAATGACGGGCATCTTCGGCCAGATTTACGATATGAGCAGACAAGATCGCAATCTCGTTCTCGAACGGACGGGAGCAACCGCACAAAGCACAGTGTACGCGATTTTGCGCGTGGTCAGCTTGCTGATCATCGGCGGTTTGCTCGGCTTGGCTTTGGGACTGATTTTTGACAATCGTCATTTGGCGAAAAGCTTTATTATTGGCGGCGCGGTGTCCGGCCTGCTGGCGGGGCTTGTACTGGAAATGGGGCTGTCCTCGATTTACTTGCTGGATGTGGTGGTGCGCCTGATCGCCTGCGCCGTACTTGCCGTCATTTTGACGCTGTTTACGCTGTTCATACCGGCTGCGGCCAGTGGCGGCTCGTCTTTTCAACGGCGGAGAATGGCGACACAGCAAAGCCCGCGCGCTTTGGGAGCAAGAGGCGAGAGCAAGCGGTTTGATCTGTAAAGGGAGCATGATGAACGATGATCAATCGAGAGGAAACAACGGAAGCCTTGATCAAAAACGTCACGTGCCAGCAGCAGGGGAGTGACTTCGTGCTGAACTGGCATTGGGGGCAAGACGTCCCTTGCGTCTATGTGCACAAGTCTTTGTTCGGCGCGCCGTTTGATGTCAGCTTGATCGAAGCGCACGAATGGAAGCTGTACACGCGCGAGGAGTACAAGGTGCACAAAGGGCTGTGCGAAAAGGCGGATGGCATCGGCAGGTACACGTATCGCATCTTTCCTTGCCGCCTGGAAAACGGCAAGCCGATCCTGCTTGTTCCGCAAGGTGACGCTCATGTGATTCATGTCAGTACGGGGAAGGCAAAAATCTACTACTCATTCAAGCGCAGCGGCAGCTGGTTTCGCAAGCAGCAAGCCTTGCAAATCCGGATTTTTTCGGAGATACCGATTGCCAAAGACGTTTTGTGCTATGTGAAAAAGGAAGGCTCTCCACCTGCTCACAAGGATGACGGAATGCAGTACCCGTTTATTCGGGATTTGGCTCCAGGGGTTAATCTGCTGCCAGAAATCGAGGTCAGGAAAACGGACGTCATCCGCCTCTTTTTTACGGACGGGAAAAAATACGGGGAAATGTACGAACTGATTCCTGAATAGGAGGATGAAGCCATGCTGTCGTTTTTGAAAAACATGTTTGAGAAAAAGCCGCAAGTGAACGAGCGGTTGCCTTTTTACGATATCGTCTGCCCGTACTGCTTTGCCAAATACGGCCCTGAAGAGGTGGTGTTCCGGGCAACCCACTACCGTCAGGACGACGAGGACTACGCCCTGCAAGAGGACGAGATTCTCAATGCGTACCGGGACAAATTCGGTCTGGATGCCATCGACGAGCTGGAAGCGGTCATCGATCCGGAGTCGATTCCGCCGGAAAATCATCTGTATGTCGATCAGGTGCTTGTCGGTGTAACCGATCGGTACGGGATGGTTTCCAAGCGCAGACTGTGCCCCAAGTGCCACAATGAGCTGCCGATTACAGCGGGTAAAGCACCGAGCAACATCATCTCGATTGTCGGAGCTTCCCAGGTGGGCAAATCGGTTTATATGACGTCTCTGATCCATACGTTGCAAAACTCGACAGCGAACCGCTTCCAGGCTGCCTGCATGCCGCTCAATGCCCAAATCAGCCGGAAGTTCCGCGAAAACTATGAAGCGCCGCTGTTCGAGCGCGGCCAGCTTCTCGATTCCACGCAAAAAGAGAAGCGGCAGGAGCCGTTCATTTTTCAGTTCATTTTCAAGGACAGCCAGAAGGCGCCGTTGATTCTCGTCTTTTTCGACGTTGCCGGTGAAGGAATGGTCGATCGCGAGTATTTGGAGCTGTATGCCGCCCACGTGAAAAATTCGTCCGGCATCCTGTTTCTCGTCGATCCGTTGCAAATCAGGACGATTCGTGACCGCGTCATGCTCAGAGCCGGGGATGAACCGGGCGAGTTCACCGCGCGATACGACGAGCCGCGCGAGGTTGTCATCACCTTGTTTGAGAACTTCATTGGCTACCAGGAGCAAAGCAAGACGGATATTCCGACAGCTGTGGTGCTGACGAAAAGCGATATGCTGCATCTGATCAAGGAAGAGGACGGCGAGTATATCAAGTCCAACAGCAACGTGTTCCGCAATTTCGTGCATGAGGAATATTTGAACACGGCTGAGTTTGAGAACATCAACGGGGAAATCAGCCGTTTTATCGAGAAAGTGGATCGGCCGTTCAAAGACGCGCTGGAGGTCTACTTTACCAATACGGCCTACTTCGCTGTATCAGCGCTGGGCAGCAATCCGGTCAATCAAAAGGTGAGCGGTGTCGTGACACCAATCCGTGTGGACGAGCCGTTTATCTGGTTGATGCATCAGCTTGATTACATCGAGGGGAGGGAGCGGTAGTGAACCGTCAGCCCATTTTGCAGCAATACTACACACGCGGGCGACAGGGTGTTTTCCGTTCAAACGAAGGCTACGATACCGTGGCCAGGACGCCGGGGCTGGACAACCAATTTATCAAGAAGACACTGCACCCTTTTTGCGTATACGATGCGCCCAGACAGCTTCAGGAGCGGGGGGAGGGCGAGCTGTCTTCCTACCCGGAAGCACTCGTTTGCTTTCACGCAGAGTCGGGAGAGATGGTTCTGGGCAGAAGCGTGTTTGTCGGAGCTGATTTTACCGGCCAGCGAAATACGTTTTTCAGCCACAACTACGTCATTCCTGCCGCGCGACGGGACGAGTTTATTGCGAAGCCGGAGAAAGTTTTCGGGGTGCGCTCGTTCGCGAGCAGCCACGATGACGCGCACGGCAAAGATTTGCCTGCCGTAGACGATCTTCCAGGGCAGCCGGACTTGGCGGTTGACCGGAAGCGGCTGCTTGGGCAGCTCGGGATTGACGAGCGGCTTTTCAAACAGTTGCTTTATGCCGTCATGACCTCGCTCACTGCGAAGAAAAAGGTGTTCATCAGTCTCGATGTCGACATCAGCGAAGCCGCAACCAGGGCAAGCCAACTGCTGGAAGTATTGTACAACTGCTTGCCTTACGAGCTGCGCAGACATTTTGGCTTTCTCACATACAGCAGCGAGCCGCAAAGCAAGAAGCATATTCACGTCATGTTCGTGGAAAAAGGCAGCATTCGCCCGGGCGGCGGACATAGCGACAAGGACTTTTTGTTTGATTTGGCGCTTGGACGGGTGCAAAACGTCGACTTGCAGGATGGCGGACACGAATATCTCGATTTTGCCTGGGAAAATGTGAATGAGCCGCAGGCGCTTGCCCAATTCCATGCGTTTTGCGAGGAAGTGCTTGCGGGGGCTGATCAGTCGCTGGCTTTGCAGTTGCGCACGTATTACGAGCTGTGTGCGCTCTACTTGATCGAAAAAGGACGGACGGCTGTCTATGAAAAAAATCGGGCAGGGGTATGGCAGGCGCTGGTGAGTTATTTGCGCCACCCTGGTCTTATGAAAAACAAGCGGCTGCATGATTTGCAACTGTTGCTGTTTCGCATCGAGGTAGAAGCGCTTGCCGAGAAGAAGCTGCCCGACGGCGAGACGATCCGGCAGATGATCGAATCAAGTGATGCGAGCAAGCAGGATCGTCTGCGCGTGGACATGGTTCGCTACTTGCTGAATGTGCTGATGCGAGCGCAAGCAGCGGGACAGCGCGGGCTTTTGTCGGACGTGTTCAAGCATCTGGCTGCCAGCCCTGAGCTGTTTGGCATGACGATGAAGACGATTTTCCAATCCGAGCCATTGATCAAGTCGCTGTTCGAACGGTATTTCAGCGAGCGGCTTGCGGCTGTGACGACTATGGACAGCATGCTGGGAGAAATCCGCTTTTGGGCGCAGATGGCCCCGGAAGCGATGCGCCATGCCTTTTTCGCGGCAGAGACGACCGAGAAGCTGCTTCGCCTGTTCGCGCGTGAAAAAAACAAGCTGGATACCGCAATAGCCATTCACCAGTTTTTCGATAACCTGGACGGCGCGCGAAACCTTGCTGATTCACTGTTGGACGAGCTGGACAAGTCGCTTTTGAAGCTGATTGACCTGGAGAAGCTGTCGAGAGACGACTTTCAGAAGATGATCGCGCTCCTGGAGGAAAAGCCGCAAAGCTTCTTCGGCACGCTGGACGTAGCGAGCAGGCAAAAGCAGGAGATGCTCATGAATGTAGCCCAACTGCGGGAAACGAAGGGGGTTCTGCACCCGACCGAGTTTTTCCGCAAGTGGGAGCGAGAAGAGGTGAGAATCCAGCAGCGAATCATTCAAAACATGCTGGCTTCGCCACTCGATACGGAAGACTTCGCGCACGTGCCGCTCGTCTTTTACCATGAAGACCGCTTTGGCCAGGACGGCTTTCAGTTCACCGAGATGCTCGACTTTGTCCAAAAACACGGCGGGGAAGAAACGCTGTTCTCGTTTGTGCAATGGACGTTGGCACAGCGCCTGTTTTTCGAAGGCAAGCAGCTGTTGCCAGCCTATCGACTTGCTCTCAGGCAGCTTTTTCTGGAAAACAAGGCTGAAAGGCTGCGCAAAGAATGGCGCAAGCGCTGGTCCGCGTTACGTCATGCCGATTTTCGCAAACTGCTTGAAGAGGTGCGCAGCGAGACAGCCAATCCGTTAGCCAAGCTGTTTCGGCACAAAAAGCTGATCCTTTCCGCTGTCGTCGTCCTGATGGGGGCAGGCGCCGTGGCAGGGTACATGCTCTCGCAGCAGAAGCCGCTGACGGAGCCGGAGCTTCCGCAGGAAAAGCCGGTGACTGAGCAGCCCGTCCCGGATGTAGTCCAGGCCGAATACGTTCCCGCCTACCGACTCATGCTGGAGGAGCCGCATATTCAGCCCGTTCGACAAAAAACAGCAGAAAACGGAACGCAAGACCTAGAGAGTACGGATAAGCCGACGGCGCCATAGAGACATGCTGCCTGGCTGAACGTGCTTTCATTGGGAAACAGGACTGATTTCCCGGTTTGTTTAGCGAGAGCAAACTGGTAAATCAGTCCTAGAAAAAATTTGAAGCATTGGAAATAGGTACAGTGTTTTGGTATCATGGAGGTATCAAGGCAAATTCAATCACTGAACCGGTAGTGCTCGATGAGCTAGGAATGTGTGAAAAGAATCAACATTTGCAGACACCCTACTGGAATGAACAGTCAGGGTGTTTTTTGCAGCGGTTGCTCAGGCAGGGCGTCTTCGACAGTGCCGATGTAGTATTTTTCCAGCGACTTGTCGGCGCCTGTCCAATGCGCCAGCTTTGCCAGTAAACCGAACAGCGCTTTTTGCAGGAAAAGAGGCAGGTAGGGAACATAAAATTCCCCCATTTTGAACAGAGTGCCCAAGAGCAGGATGTTTTTAGGCAGGTACTGCTTCAAAAATGGCATGTAGAAGCTGCGACCGTCCGTATCCAGGCCGTATCCGCAACGGACAAACGACTCGAAAGTGCCGGCAGGACGGATTTCCGCGGTGAAGCTGATGAACTCTTTTGAAGGATTGTAAAAGCCGTGAATATGGTCGCGAGGGATGTCCAAAGTCTCTCCCGGCTTCAAAATGATTTTTTTTCCGTCAATTGTTACCTCTAAATTTCCGCTTATCCCTTCAAAGGTTTCCGTAAGTTCGGTATGATAATGTAGAAAAATTCCATTGTCAGGCGGCAGGTCTGTTCGGAAAAGCAAATATTCCCCCTTGGTTTCTTCTGTTGTTTTCAGAAAAGTGACTGTCTCATTGGTGTAAGGGTTACTTACGCTACGACTCAACTTTGCCATAGAGATACCTCCATAAGTATTAGTAGAAAAATAGCAGTTTATGACAGAATATATATTCAATATAGATTATTTGACCTGAAGCAACAACATAAATGATAGGATGTTCTACCTAGATGGAGTGGATAGTATGAGCGGCATGATCGTGATTCCAGGATACAGAGTGACAGAGTTTCTCTCGACGCATTCAAATATGGGATTTTATCGTGGGTTCAGAAACAGCGATAACCTGCCCGTCATCATTAAAAAGCCACGTGAGGGTCCCACGCACAAGGAGTCGCTTTGGAGACTGAAACACGAGTACCGCATCTTGCAATCTCTCGAATCATACGCGGTGGAGAATGCTGTCGAATTGATTGATCACAATCGGGAGACTGCGCTGATCACGGAAGACTTCGGGGGAGTGCCGCTCTCCTTGCTGAGCAAAATGAAAGAGCTGTCGCTAAAAGACATCCTGACCATTTCGATCCGCATCGCTACATGCATCGAGGAAATTCATCAGCAGCGAATAATCCACAAAGACATCAATCCCGCTCATATACTGATTCACCCGGATACGTACGAGGTCAAGCTGATCAACTTTGGCTTGGCGACGAGGCGATATCAGGAATATCAAGGCGTGATGAACCCGAAAGAATGGCGGGGAAATCTGCGCTACGTATCGCCTGAGCAGACCGGCAGGATGAATCGGACGGTGGACTACCGGACAGATATTTACTCGTTTGGCGTGACGATTTACGAGCTTTTGACCGGGAAGCCGCCTTTTCTTACGTCGGACATGCTTGAGCTGGTTCATGCCCACATGGCCCGAAAGCCGATGGCGCCTTCGCAAGTAAAGCCGTCCATTCCGCAAATTTTGTCGGATATCGTGATGAAGTGTTTGTCCAAAAATACGGAAGACCGTTATTTCAGTATGGCTGGACTGGTGGCAGACTTGCAGCAATGTCTCGACCAGCTTGCCAAAAATGAAACGATCGGTCACTTTCCACTGGCGCAGCATGACCGCGCTGACCGTTTGCACATACCGGAAAAGCTCTACGGCCGGGAACAGGAAATCCAGATGCTGATCGACACGTTTGAGGAAGTGTCGAACGGAGCATCGCGCATGGTCATGTTGAGCGGCAGCGCGGGCGTGGGGAAATCTGCTCTCGTGTTTGAGGCGCAAAAAGTTTTCCTCAAAGGCAGAGGACGGTTTATTTCCGGCAAGTTTGACCAGTATCGTCAAGGCGTGCCTTATTCCGCGATCATTCAAATCTTTCAGGACTTGATCAAGCAGCTTTTGGCAGGCAATGAGAGAGAGCTTGCGACGTGGCGGGCGACGATTCTCGAAGCGATGCAAGGGCTTGGTCAGGTCATCGTGGATGTCATTCCTCAACTGGTGGCTGTGATCGGCAAGCAGCCGCCTGTGCCGGAGCTGCCTGCGGCGGAGGCCAAAAACCGTTTTCAACTGGTCATGCAAAGATTTATTCGCATCTGGGCCAGACCGGAGCACCCGTTAGTGTTGTTTCTCGACGACCTGCAATGGGCCGATTCTTCTTCGCTGTTTTTGATCCGCGAGCTTGTCGCCGACTTGCCGCTCAGCTATTTTCTGCTCGTTTGCTCCTATCGCGAGCAGGATGGGGGAGCGATCAATCCTCTGGTCGCGATTTTGACAGAAGCTGGGGTCAAGAGCAGGATGTTGCGGCAAATTACACTGTTGCCGCTGCGGCTCACGCAAATTAATGCCATGCTGGCCGATGCACTGCATACAGAACTTGAAGTTACGAAGCCGCTTGCGATGATTTTGATGCGAAAAACGGCAGGCAACCCGTTTTACTCCAGACAATTTATCAAGTCTTTGTACGATCAAAATCTGTTGCAGTATTCCCCGGAGGAGCGGAGCTGGAAGTGGGAGCTGGCAGAGATCGAGAAGCTCAACACAACGGAGAACGTAGCAGATTTTCTCGTGGAAAAAGTAAGGCGTTTGCCTGCGGTGACACAGAAGCTGTTGGCTTATGCGGCGTGCCTGGGCAACTCCTTTTACTTGAGCATGCTGGCAAAAGCACAGGGCTTGAACGAGCCAGAAGCGATTCGGGACATTTTGCCCGCCATGGAAGAAGGGCTGATCTATCCGCTGGAAGGCGCGGAGTATTTGAGCTATGCGGCGATAGAGGAAGAGGAGAACCTGTCGCAAGTGACGATCCAGTTCAGCTTTGTGCACGACCGCATCCAGCAGGCTGCCTACTCCTCGCTTTCGGAAGAGGAGCAGAAACAGGCACACGTCAAGCTCGGGAGAATGATATGGGACATGTCCGGTTCCTACGAGTCGGTGCTGCTGTTTGAAATATGCGAGCACATGTACCGGGGCGCGGACATGATCGAGGATGCGGCGGAAAGGATCCAGGTCGCTCATTGCCACCTGCTTGCCGGTCAAAAAGCGATGGCTTCTACTGCCTTTGACGCCGCCCTCCAGTATTTTCAGCGCGGGACGATGTTCCTCGGGGAGTCTGCCTGGGACCAGCATCACAACCTGTCGATGGAGCTGTACACGCTCTACGCCGAGACAGCGTACTTGTGCAACCATATGGAAGATGCGAATCGGCTGTTTTCCCTTGCGCTATCGCACGCCAAGACCAACCGCGAGCGAGTGCGCGTCCTGGAGCTGCAAATTAACATGTACACCCGTCTGGCCGACTTTTCGCGTGTGGTGGATATCGCCAGTGAAGCGCTCGGACTGCTCAAGGTTCCCATTCCTTTCAAGCCCGGGAAGTTAGATATTATCAAGGAAATGTGGCAGATCAAGCGCAAGCTCAAAGGCCACAAAATCGATGAGCTGCTGTACTTGCCAGATGTGCCGGAAGAGAATTACCAGATGGCGATGAGCATCATCAGCAATGCAGGACCATCCTCGTATTTCGTCAATCCGAACTGGTTTGCCCTGACGATTTTACGGGTGCTCCATTTGTCGCTCGTGCACGGGAACGCGGTTGCATCTGCCAACGGATACACGGGCTACGGGATTGTGCTCGGTACGCAATTTGGCAATTACCGTGAGGCGTATGAGTTCGGACAACTGGCTTGCCGGGTAGCCGATGGCTTTGCCGACCCGATTGCCATGACCAAGGCGTACGGCGCGTTTGCCCTGTTGATCAACCATTGGTGCGATCACGCCCGAACGAACATCCCGCTGCTGAAAAAAGCCATTCAGCTCGGAATGGACGGCGGAGGAAACATCTATGCGGCGTATAACGCGCACGGTTTGCTGGAAGCCATGCTCTATTGCGGGCTGCCTTTGGAGGAATTGGAGCAGCAGATTGAAGAGTATGCCGATCTGATTTGTCAGATGAAAGTAGTCGATCATGACGATCGTCTTCTGTTGTTGCGCCAGGCGTTGAATACGTTTACGCACTGGACGGGAGCAGAGCAGACGGTATTTTGCCGGGACAGCTTCGATGAGACTCAATACGTAGACAGCTTGCAGGCGGAAGGCACCAGCTACAAGCGGTACATGTACCACTTTTACAAATCAATGGTTCACCTCATGTACGGCAACTACGAGGAGGCATCGAAGCTGCTGAGCGAAGCGGAGCAATGGATGGAGTCCGTCAGCGGCCAGGTGCTGGTCAGCCAGCATGTATTCATGCATGCCCTGGCATTGACGAAGCTGTACAAGCGCGTCAACCGCCGGGAGCAAATCCGCTATGCGAAAAAGATCAAGACTCATTTGAAAAAAATGAAGAGCTGGGCTGCCCATTGCCCGGAAAACTTCCAGCACAAATACTTGCTGATGAGCGCCGAATGGAAGCGAGTGAACGGCGAGCGCCAGGTGGCGGGCGAGCTTTACGACGAAGCGCTGCAACTCGCGAAAAAGGACGGCTTTTTGCAAAATGAGGCACTTGCCGGAGAGCTTGCCGCCCATCATTATTTGGATCTGGGGATGGAAACGATCGCCAGGGTGTACATGACCGAAGCTTACGAGGCGTACATGCAGTGGGGCGCTCTGGCGAAGTCGAGGGAGATTGAGGAGCGCTACCCGCACCTGTTGCAGCGCGGCAGAGGGCTGGAAGCATCGGCAGAGCTTGCTGCGACAGAGCAGTCGGCCGATCTCGTCGACCTGATGAGCGTAATCAAGGCATCGCAGACGATGGCGAGCGAGATCAGGCTGGAACTGCTTTTGGCTACGATGCTGCGGACGGTTATGAGCAACGCCGGAGCGGAGAAAGGGATTCTCATCCTGAAAAACGAGAGCGAATGGGTGATCGAAGCGGCGGGGTCAGTCGATCTTGATATGGAAATCATGCAATCGGTGCCGTATGAACATAGCGGGATGTTGTCTGTCGCCGTAGTGAACTACACGATCCGCACCGAAGAAATGCTCGTTTTGCACAATGCTTCCGTAGAGGGCGTCTTTTTCCGGGACACGTACATCACGAAAAACAAGCCCAAGTCGATCTTGTGTTCGCCGCTGTGGCAGCAGGGCAAGATGATCGGCGTCATCTATCTGGAAAACAACGAGACGACGCACGTTTTCAACGAAAAGCGCTCAGAGCCGCTGCGGCTGATCTTCTCGCAAATGGCGATCTTTATTGAAAATGCCCGCCTGTATCACCAGCTGGAACAATGGAACCAGTCGTTGGAGATGATCGTCGCTGAACGGACGACCGAGATTCAATCGCTGTTGCAGGCGAACAAAAACTTGCTGAACAATGCAGGCCAGGGCTTCCTGTCGTTTTCCAAAAACATGCTTGTCCATTCCGAGTACAGCCGGGAATGTTTGCGGATGTTCGGGAGAGAGCTGGCAGGGGAATCGGTAGCCAGTCTGCTGTATCCGAATCGACCGGAGGAGCAGGCGTTTGTCGAATCTCTTTTGGAAAAGTATTTCGATACAAAAGATCAGGGGCAAAAAGAGCTTTATTTAAGCCTCTTCCCTACGGAAATTTGCATCAACCAACTGCCGCTCAAGCTGGAGTGCAAACCGATTCACGAAGATCGGCGTGACTCGCCAGAAGGTTTGATGCTGATTTTGACTGACTTGAGCGAGCAAAGAGCGCTGGAAAGCAAGATGGAGCAGGAATGGCAAAAGCTGAACATGATTTTGACTGTGGCGACAAGCTTGCCGCTTTTCCAAAAAGCGTATCGCGCCTTCACGACTTTTTTTGCGGAAGGGTGGAAAATGCACTTCGCAGAAGGAATGGAGGAGTCGGAAAGCCTGATCAAGCTTGTGGAACAAATTCATCAGTTCAAAGGCGATTTCAGCCAGTTCCATCTGATTGAGACTCCGCAAAAGCTGCATGATTTGGAGACGTGGCTGTTAGAGCAAGGAAAGCATCAAGGGCTGCGAATGGACGACGCTTTCCACAATCAGTTGCCTGTTGAGCAGGTCAAGGCAGCCATGCAGCAGGACGTGGAAATCATTCGCAACAAGCTGGGCGATCACTTTTTGGATAGTGTCGAGGAAGGCATGACGATCGAAAGAGACAGATGGGAGCAGTTCATCAGCAAAGTCACAGACTTGTTGCCGGATGACTTGTCTGCCCGGGTGGATCAGCTTGTTCGTGAGCTGCGTCAGCAACCAGTCAAAGACATGTTCGAGCGCTATCACGATTATGTCGTCGAACTGGGCCAGCGTCTGAACAAAGCAGTTGCTCCGCTTCGACTGGAGGCGGAGGAGATCATGGTGGATCACGATCGCTTCGAGGCGTTTGCGAGCAGCCTGGTTCATGTTTTTACAAACGCGATCGATCACGGTTTGGAAACAGAAAGTGAGCGGCTTGCGGTCGGCAAGGCGAGTAAAGGCACGATCAGCTGCCGGATTTGGCAGGAGGATGCTTCGCTGTTGATCACCATAGCTGATGACGGCAAAGGTGTAGACCTTGAAAAGCTCAAACAGCATGGGCTGGAACAAGGCTTTGGAGCAGGATGGACAGAGGAAGAATGGCTACGCTCCTTGTTTGAAGAACAGATCAGTGTAAAAGAAGAAGCAGACATTTATTCGGGCAGAGGCTTGGGATTGCCGATTGTCAAACGAGAGGTAGAGCGATTGGGCGGAGAAGTGCAGGTCATTTCCGAACGGGGAAAAGGAACGTGCTTTTGCTTCCGGATTCCGCTCGACGCCGAGACTTTGCGAGGATAGAAAACATAAAAAAACTGAGGCGCCCGAGCAGCCCCTCAGTTTTTTTGTGTATCGGCCGCATGTTTAGAGGGTGTTCTGGATAGAATCCAAAAGGCGCTCTTCATCAATCGGCTTCGTAATATAGTGACGTGCTCCTGCGTTGATGGCTTCAAAAACCAAATGCTTTAAACCGTAGGTGCTGATCATGATGATGTTGGCATCGGGAAATGTGCTGATAATTTTTTTGACAGTCTCGATACCATTCATGCCTGGCATGTTGATATCCATCATGACTACGTCAGGTTGATGCGTTTTGTACTGCTGATAGGCGTCTAGTCCATTCGCCGCTTCTGCGATAACTTGATGTCCAGCCCGTTGTAGGATGAGTCTGATGTATTCCCGGACAACTATCGAGTCATCGGCAATTAGTATACGAGCCATAAAACCTCCTGTGTCGAAGCGGTATGATGTGTGTTTTCCTGTTTTACTTTGCCCCTACCTTTAACCATAACATTGGTAGGAAAATAGTCGCAATCCTATTATTAGAAAATTTCAGCGATCTTTGTGCAAAATTGTACAATTCACGAAAAAAAGCCCCCCTTTGTTAAAAGGGAGGTCAGTTGCCTTTTCATTCAGCAAAAGCATTGGGGAGAAGCAGGATCATCACGATAGGCGGCAAGCGCATTGACACCGTGGCTGAGAATGGCGCCGGCACGGGTTGTGGCGGCTACGAGCAACGCCTCCATGATTTCTTCCATGGTTCCGCCCAGTGCTTTGTACTTTGTTACGTGGACGTCGATGCAATACGGGCAGCCCGTAACATGAGCGACCGCAATCGCGATCAGCTCCTTTGTTTTCCGATCGAGATGCTGAGAGTCCTGATAAACCAGCTTCTCGAACGCCAGATAGGAGGCGGCTGCTTCCGGGGCAAGCTTCATCAAGTCGGGAATGCGGGACAAGTTTGCTTTTTCGTAATACGACGGCGTGTTGGACACCTTCATCATCCTCTCGTAACGGGTAGCTTCACGTTCATGTCCATTGTAGAGGAGAGAGGGCGTTGGCTTCTGTGACTTGCGCACATAACGGCTACAAATGTTTCAGGTGGTTTGCCAGGCTGGTCCGATCGATGTTGGTGATTCGCCCGCGGCCCAACTTGATCCAGCCTGCCGATTCGAACTCTTTGAGGGAACGGCTGACTACTTCTCTGGCTGTTCCCAGCTCAATGGCGATCGCCTCATGGGTAATGAGCAACTGATTGTCAGACTCAGTAGTGCAGCTGAGCAAAAATTCGGCCAGACGGTAATCAATCGGTTTGAAAGCGATATTTTCCATCAAGGTTGTCACGGAAGCCATTCACTTGATCATCGTGCTGTAAATAAACTGGCGCACGTCCTTGTACTCGTCCAGCCACTGCTTGAACACTTTGACGGGCAGCAGCAACAGCTCGGTTTCTTCCTCCAGCTCGGCAGATGCCGCATATTCAAGCTCTCCGAGAATGCTTGCCATCATCAGGACGCATACGCCGCCACGGGTGACGCGATACAGCGTAATTTCACGCCCGGATTCACTGATCTTGTGGATGCGCACTTTGCCTTCCAGGACGAAGGCAGCATGGGCAAACAGATGGCCCTCGCCCATCACGAGCCGGGGAGAAAAGCGCTCCACGTAGATCTCGTTGTTCGACCAGGCGGGCAAAGGCACATGAGCGAAGCAAGGAAATGCCTGTATCACTTGTGGCAGGCGGGCTTTTTCCATCGTATGATCCCCTTTTCATAAAGATCTTGTAAAAAGTGTCGAGTTTTCTCCGCGCATTGCGGGTTACGGTGTAAAATGTCGCTATGCATAGAGAGAGGACCAGATGGGATAGGTGAAAGTATGGATATGACAGTAGCCGAGCGGCAAACAGGTCAACAAGATGGCAATGCGTACAATCTGTTCAAGCTGACTTGGCCGATCTTCTTAGAGCTGTTTCTGTTCATGCTGATCGGCATCACGGATACGTTCATGCTGAGCGGCGTTTCTGACGCGGCTGTATCGGCGGTTGGAGCAGCCAACCAGTTTATTTTTATCGCCATTTTGATTTTGGAAGTAGCAGGACATGGCGCCTCGATTGTGGTCGCACAGTATATCGGCTCCAAAAAAATGGTCGATGCAGCGAGAGTCGGAGCGGTTGCGGTCACGTTGAATCTGCTGATCGGCATCGCAATCAGCGTAAGCTTCGTTTTGCTTGGAAATGCACTGCTCGAACGCGTCAATCTGCAAGGGCAAATTTTGCAGATGGCCCAGTCGTATATGATCATCGTCGGGGGAAGCCTGTTTATTCAGGCGATTATCAATACATTGGCAAGTGTCATTCGTACGTATAGCTTTACAAAAGAGAGCATGTATATCTCGCTCGGCATCAATGTGCTGCACGTCATCGGGAACTACTTGCTGATCTTCGGGCACTTTGGTTTTCCGGCATTGGGGGTAGAGGGTGCTGCCATCTCTACGGTATTGAGCAGGGCGCTTGGGCTGCTCGTCTATTTTTGGGCGTTTTACCGTCTGATTGAGGTCAAAGTAGCATTCAAAGACTATGTTACCATCAAATGGACGTACGTCAGCAAAATTTGCAAGGTAGGCATTCCATCTGCGGTTGAGCAAATCATGTACCATGGCTGTCAGGCCGTCTTTTTGTACTATGTGACGTATTTGGGCGCGTCGTCGCTCGCTTCCCGGCAATACGTGCTCAATCTTTCCATGTTTATTTATTTGTTCAGCTTGGCAATCGGCATGGGCACGGCGATTATAACAGGCAGGCTTGTAGGTGCGGGCAGACGCGAAGAAGCGTATAGCCGCGTGTGGAAAAGCTTGCGCTGGGGCTTGCTTTACACCGTTGTAGTCAACACGGTTATCATCATTTTCCGCGAGCCGATCATGGGCTTGTTCACGACTGATCCGGAAATTTTGCGGATCAGCTCGCAAATTATTTTGCTCAGTATTTTGCTGGAAACCGGGCGGGTCTTCAACATTGTGTTGATCAACTCTTTGCGTGCGGCAGGAGACACGCAGTTTCCGGTGTATATGGGCCTGATTTCGATGGTCGGAATCAGTCTGCCGCTAGGTTATGTGCTGGTGTTTCACACCGAATTGGGCTTGGCGGGGGTATGGCTGGCCGTTGCGATCGATGAATGGATACGCGGAGTCATGATGTTTTTCCGCTGGAGGAGCAGGGTATGGGAGCAAAAAGCTCTAGTCGAACCGCTGGAAGATAACGGCAGCAGGGTAAACGACAGCGCATCCGTCTAGGGACCGATGGAAAACAACTCCAGCGACTGATGCTATCTTGAGGCCGCTCTAGTACAATGATTTCAAGAACAAGCAAGCTTGGATGCATAGAGGGAGATAGAGATGAAGCGTTGGATAGGAGTTGGATTTTTGGTTTTGGCTCTCGGGCTTGCGGGATGCAGCAGCAGTCTGGAGACGGTGGAGGAAAAGCGTCATCTGGATTTGCCAATCGAGTCGATAGAGGCGTTGGAGATCGTCAATCAATCCGGTAATTTGGTTGTAAAAGGAGACGACAAGGCAACCTCGATCCAGGTAGATGCCATCATCGCCAGATCAGCCAATATCAAGCCGGAAGACATCATCGTGACGCTGACCAAGGACGGGAATGTCGCTCATTTGTCCTCCGATGTAGTTGGTCATTTCGGCGTAATGCGTCTGGAGCTGAACGTCGAGGTGACGGTTCCTTCCGCATTGAAGGTAGCGATCACGGACGACTCAGGGGATATTGATGTCTCCAAACTGGCGGGAGCGCTCACGATCAAGGATGATTCGGGTGATATCATCTTGAAAGATGTCACGGGCGAAGTGCAGATCAATGACCAGTCCGGCGATATCAAAATCAACAACGCGACTGCCCTCAAGCTGATCGAGGATGACTCCGGCGATATTTTGCTGGAAGATACCGGGGGCGACGTGGAGATCAAAGATCAGTCGGGTGACATGAAAATTGTGCGTCACAAAGGAAACGTGACGATATCCGATGACAGCGGCGACATCGACATTTACACAGTCAACGGAGACGTGAACATTGTCGAAGACGGTTCTGGCAAGCGCTCGGTGAAAAACGTAAGCGGATCGTATACGTCCAATTAAAAAAAGTGCTGTTGCTATCAGTGGCAACGGCGCTTTTTTGCGTTAGTGATGGACAGCGGAATATTCTCGCTTTTTTCAATCCAGAGAAATTTAGTCGACTAATGAAAAAATGCTTTAAACCCGGATAAAGAAGTGCTAATATAACAAAGGAGATGCCAAGTGAGAATGAATCTCTTTATTATTGAGAATGAATCTCCTTCTTACTAAGCATGCTAAAAGCAACGCAGCACTCACGTGAACAAAGAGAAGAGTAGGGAAGCGATGAAAAAAAGATATTTGGTTGTAGCCCTGATTCTGCTTTCGATAGTATCCCTGTTTATTGGCGTAAAGGACATTTCGCCCCTGGAGTTGTTCAATCTCAGCGATGACAAAGTGCAAGTGATGTGGATTAGCCGGATTCCCCGATTGATCAGCATCATCATCGCGGGTATCAGCATGAGCGTGGTTGGTCTGATCATGCAGCAACTGACCCGGAACAAATTCGTGTCGCCGACAACGGCGGGCACCGAAGACTCTGTCCGGTTCGGGATTCTCGTTTCCTTGCTGGTGTTCGTAGATGCTTCGATTTGGGTGAAGCTGCTCGTCGCGTTTGTTTTTGCCTTGCTGGGGACGTTTATCTTCATGAAGATTCTCGACAGGGTGAAATACAAGGATTCGATTTTTATTCCACTGGTCGGGTTGATGTTCGGGAATATCGTCGGTTCGATTACGATGTTCTTCGCTTACAAGCACGATCTCATCCAGAACATGTCGTCCTGGCTGCACGGCGACTTTTCCTCGATCATGAAGGGAAACTACGAATTGCTATACATAAGCATTCCGCTGGTCATTATCGCGTACTTGTTTGCCAACAAGTTTACGATTGCAGGAATGGGCGAAGAGTTCGCGATCAATCTCGGACTGAATTACAAGCAAGTGGTCAATATCGGTTTGGCGATTGTCGCCATGGTTTCATCTGTCGTCATCCTCACGGTAGGGACGATCCCGTTTTTGGGGCTTATTATTCCTAATATTGTGACGCTTTACCTCGGCGACAATCTGAAGAAAAGCCTGTCTCATACCGCTTTGCTGGGAGCAGTGTTTGTCTTGTGCTGTGACATTCTTGGACGCCTGATCATTTTCCCGTATGAAATCTCAATCGGCTTGATGGTCGGAGTAGTGGGCAGCGGTATATTCGTGTACTTACTCATGAGAAGAAAGGCATATGAACGATGAAAGCTAAGATTGGTGTCATGGCGATAGTCGCCGTTGCTCTGATAGCCGTATTCATGCTGATTGATGCGGGCGGCAACTGGGATTACGTGCTTCCCCGAAGGGCCAAGAAAATTATTGCGATCCTGCTAACCGGGTGCATCATTGCGTTCTCGACGATGGTCTTCCAGACGATTACCAACAACCGCATTTTGACGCCCAGCATCATCGGTCTTGATTCCTTGTACATGTTCATTCAGACTCTCGTCATTTTCGTGTTTGGTTCCACGCACATGACGATCATGAATAAAAACGTGAACTTCCTGATCTCGACTGGCTTGATGGTTCTGTTCGCAGGCGTGCTGTACAAATTCCTGTTCAGGCGGGAAGGACAAAACATCTACTTCCTGTTGTTGATTGGCTTGATTTTCGGCACTTTGTTCGGCAGTTTGTCGACGTTCATGCAGGTGCTGATCGATCCGAACGAGTTTCAGGTGGTACAAGACAAAATGTTCGCGAGCTTCAACAACGTGAACACAGACCTGTTGATTCTCAGCTTTGTCCTGGTAATCGCAGTCGGCCTTTACTTTTGGCGCTACGTCAAGTATTTGGATGTGCTGGCACTGGGCCGGGATCAGGCAATCAATCTGGGGATTCCTTACGATTTTGTCGTCAAACGGTTTTTGGTCGTCATCGCGATTCTCGTGTCGATTGCGACAGCGTTGGTTGGGCCTATCACCTTCCTGGGGCTGTTGGTAGCGAATTTGGCTCATCAATATATGAAAACGTACCAGCACAAGTTTTTGCTGGCTGGCTCAGCATTGATCAGCGTAGTGGCTCTGGTAGGCGGTTTGTTGATTGTCGAACGCGTCTTTACGTTCTCGACAACGCTCAGTGTCATCGTCAACTTTATCGGCGGGGTTTACTTCATCTATCTTCTGCTAAAGGAGAATAAAGCGTGATAGAAGTCCGTAACGTCTCAAAACAGTATGGGAACAAAAATGTCGTGGAAAACGTCTCGGTGAAAATTGCCAAAGGGAAAATTACGTCCTTTATCGGTCCGAACGGGGCTGGCAAAAGCACATTGCTGTCCATGATCAGCCGTCTGCTGACGAAGGATCAAGGCGAGGTGCTGATTGAGGGGCAGGAGATTGGACAGTACAAAAGCAACGAGCTGGCCAAAAAAATCTCGATTCTCAAGCAGTCCAACCACATTACGGTGCGCCTGACGATTCGCGAGCTGGTCAGCTTCGGACGCTTTCCGTATTCACAAGGCAATTTGACAAAAGAAGACTGGAAGTACGTAGACGAAGCGATCCGTTATCTGGAGCTTGCGGACATACAGCACAAGTATCTCGACCAACTGAGTGGCGGGCAGCGCCAGCGGGCGTACATCGCCATGGTTGTCGCGCAGAACACGGAGTACGTTCTCCTCGATGAGCCGTTGAACAACCTGGATATGAAACATTCTGTCCAGATCATGAAGGTGCTGCGGCGTCTGGTCGATGAGATGGGCAAAACCGTCGTCATCGTCATTCACGATATCAATTTTGCGTCTGTTTACTCCGATTACATCGTTGCGCTCAAGGACGGAAAAGTCGTGAAGGAAGGCAGCACAGACGAGATCATCCAGCCGCAAACCTTGAAAGATGTTTACGATATGGACATCCACATTGAAGACATCGACGAAAACAAAATCTGCGTGTACTACGCATAGCGCCGCTTTACTTCCTTTCGATAAAATTATTTTGATGGCATGCAGGGGGTCTTCAAAAACAAGCAAGCTATCAATAATTTTATATATGAAGGATTGTAATATGAAGT
>NZ_DOTK01000001.1:0-26476 GCF_003521185.1 Brevibacillus sp. | reverse complement strand
GTCGCCCCCTCCTACTCGATTATGCAACTTTTCGTAGGGTTCATTCGTAATACGAGTGTGGGGTTAAGAAAGATTGAACACGCCCAGGGTATTCAGCCGGTTTGCCTCTTTTTGCAGGACGTCTTCCAGCTTGATGTCTGTGATGTTGCACAAGGCGGTCAGGTAAAAAAGATTTTTGCCAAGCTCTGCTGTGACTACATCGCGACAATGCTCGCATAGTGGGCCGTTAAAGTGAGTGTCCAGGTGGGACTTGTTCTCCTCCAGGTTTTTGCTGGAATCGTAACTTTGCTTTTTGGCTACCACTTCAACACAACCGCATTCGGTGATGGCTTTGGTCAGGGAGCGATTGATGCGAGATGCCGTCTCCTGAACTTTGGACATGACGTCCAGTACGCTTCGATGTCGGATCAAAAGCTCTGATACTTGCGTTTGAAAGTCGTCTACATTTCGTTTGTCCATATCAATTCACCTCTGCTTTAGGCTGATCGTATCGTCACAATTTTCGCTCATTGTGTTACTGCCATTATAAGAAGGGAGTCTGGTCGCTGTCAATTTGCCCGAGAAGGAAACAGGTGTTTGAGGTTGACGGGAAAATGACAACTATGTTAAAATTTTTGGCTATTTGACATGGTAAAATCATTTTTGCTATAGTGAGGGAAAGCGACAATGAAGCAATTTCGCTATTTGGAAAGTTACAGGGTTTTACTCAAAGGCTTCTGTCTATATTAATAAAAGGAGGTGAAGGCATGGTACGCCGCATAGGAAAAATCTTTTTTGTCTTGGTTGGCGGTGGCTTGGGCTACCAATACGGTGCCGAACTGTTTTCGCTGCTTAACCCGCTTTTGAATTTTGGAGTAGTTGGTGGAGCGCAATATATTGGGGCGGTACTTGGTGCCATTCTGTTCTTCTTTTTAGCTAATTGGCTTTTGGACTACGTCTTGAAAGTAGTTCGCTGGGGAGAAGAGACTCTCGTCAAAATGCCGATTGTTGACGTGATGTTCGGAGCGATGGGGTTGATTAGTGGTCTTATTGTTGCCTTTTTATTATTCCTGCCCATCAGTAAAATTCCGTTTCCGGTAATAGGTGATCTGTTGCCGCTGGTTGTTTCCGGGTTGCTTGGCTATCTGGGCTTTCAGGTAGGATTTCGCAAGCGGGACGAGATTATGTCGGTTTTCTCGATTGGACGCAAGGATAAGAAAAAGGAACAGGCTGCAACAGCAACAAATGTCGAGCACAAAATTTTGGACACGAGCGTCATTATTGACGGACGCATTGCAGATATTTGCCGTACGGGCTTTTTGGAGGGCGTACTGGTCATTCCGGGCTTTGTCCTGGAGGAACTGCAACACATTGCCGATTCTTCTGATGTACTGAAACGAAATCGCGGCCGTCGAGGCTTGGATATTCTCAACAAGATTCAGAAGGAAATGAAGGTCAAGGTTCAAATCTGGGAAGGCGACTTTGAAGAAGTATCCGAAGTGGACAGCAAGCTGATCAAGCTGGCGAAGGTCATGAACGGCAAAGTTGTCACCAACGATTTCAACCTGAACAAAGTATGCGAATTGCAAGGCGTGGCTGTATTGAACATCAACGATTTGGCGAATGCCGTGAAGCCTGTCGTCTTGCCAGGGGAAGAAATGAACGTGCAGGTCATCAAGGATGGAAAAGAGCACGGTCAGGGCGTCGCGTATCTCGATGACGGCACGATGATCGTCGTGGAAGGCGGACGCGAATACATTGGCAACGACGTGGATGTACTGGTCACCAGTGTACTGCAAACGTCTGCGGGACGAATGATTTTCGCGAAGCCGAAGCTCTTGGAAAGAGCACTGTAAGAAGAGACGAGAAGCACAAGACGGGAGAGAATGAAAAAGTGAGTACGGGTGTCGTGATCGTTGCTGCCGGTTCGGGGAAAAGAATGGGCGGCCACCGGAACAAACTATGGTTGCCGCTTGCCGGAGAACCGATTTTGGCTCACACAGTTCGCCTTTTCGCCTCGCATCAGGACATCGACCAGATCGTACTGGTAGTGAGCGAGCCGGACTACGCTGACGTGCTGGCCTTGCTCAAGGCCGAAAACTTGCCAGTAACGGTCGCCTTGGGCGGCAATGAGCGGCAGGACAGCGTCAGAAACGGTTTGGCTGCCTTGGCAACCTCCTGTACCTACGTGCTTGTTCACGATGCGGCACGGCCATTCGTTACCAAGCAGCAGATCAGTGACATGATCAGACAGGTGCAGCGCGATCAGGCTACGATCATGGCTGTACCTGTAAAAGATACGATAAAAGTGGTGGGGGCATCAGGCTTTGTGGAAGATACCCCGGCACGGGAAAGCTTGTGGGCGGTTCAAACCCCACAAGCTTTTCGTATGTCTTTGCTGCAAGAAGCGCATGAGGCAGCCAAAAAGGCGGGCAAGCTCGGTACGGATGATGCCATGCTGGTCGAATGGCTCGGCCATCCGGTTTCAGTCATGCAGGGAAGCTATGAGAATATCAAGATCACTACGCCGGATGACTTGTGGCTGGGTGAAGAGATTATGCGAAAGCGAAAGGGAGAGTAATTCATGCGTATTGGACAAGGATTTGACGTGCATCAACTGGTAGAAGGCCGTCCGTGCATTATCGGCGGCATCACCATTCCGTACGAAAAGGGGCTGCTCGGCCATTCTGACGCCGATGTGCTGCTTCACGCGATCAGTGACGCGATTCTCGGTGCGATTGGCGAAGGCGATATCGGCCGCCATTTCCCTGATACAGATCCTGCGTTCAAAGGAGCGGACAGTGTCGTGTTGCTTGAGCATGTGTGGAAGCTGGCAAAAGAGCGCGGCTATCGCCTGGGCAACGTCGATGCGACTATCATCGCGCAAGCTCCCAAAATGGCACCTTACATACCGCAAATGTGCGAAGTCATCGCCCGTGTACTGGAGGCAGAAGATGCTTCCCAGGTTAACGTGAAGGCGACAACATCGGAAAAGCTCGGTTTTACAGGCAGAGGAGAAGGAATCGCGGCCCAGGCTGTATGCTTGCTTGTCAAGTAAAGGGGCAAGGTGTAACATAAAGCCTTAGAAACGTATTCATGAAAGATCATAGCCTTTTACATTCACAAGGATGGTGCTATCAATGGCGAAAGAAATCCGCACGCGTTATGCGCCGAGTCCTACGGGGCATTTGCACATCGGCGGTGCGCGCACAGCGCTTTTTAACTATCTGTTTGCCAAACATCACGGCGGTTCGTTTATTGTCCGGATCGAGGATACAGACCAAACGCGCAATAAAGAAAATGCCGATGAAGAGCAAATGAAAAACTTGAAGTGGCTCGGAGTCGAATGGGAAGAAGGCACGGATGTGGGCGGCCCTTATGGCCCGTACCGCCAAACCGAGAGATTGGATATTTACCGCCAATATATCGATCAACTGCTTGCGGAAGGCAAGGCTTACTACTGTTACGCGACGAAGGAAGAGCTGGATGCAGAGCGCGAAGAGCAACTGGCGCGCGGGGAGACTCCGCGGATTTTGGAGAAGCATCGCCATGTGACGGAAGAACAGCGCGCGCAGTATGAAGCGGAAGGCCGCGTGCCGTCCATTCATTTCCTTGTGCCGGACAACCGCGAATACGTAGTAAACGACCTGATCCGCGGACAGGTGACATTCAACTCGAACGAAATGGGAGACTTCGTCATCTGTCGTCCTGACGGAATCCCTACCTATAACTTCGCTGTCGTAATCGACGACTACCTGATGAAAATCAGCCACGTCATTCGCGGCGAAGAGCATTTGTCCAACACGCCTCGACAACTGATGATCTACGAAGCTTTCGGTTGGGAAGCTCCTGACTTTGCTCACTTGGCGCTGATTCTCAATCAGGACGGCAAGAAGATGTCCAAGCGTGATGAGAGCATTTTGCAGTTCATCGAGCAATATCGCGATCTCGGCTTCTTGCCGGAGGCGATTGTGAACTTCCTCGTCCTGTTGGGCTGGTCGCCAGGCGGCGAAGAGGAAATTTTCCTCATCGATGATTTGGTCAAGCTGTTCTCCATGGAGCGCGTGAGCAAGTCGCCGGCTGTATTCGACGCAACCAAAATGAACTGGATGAACAACTACTACCTGAAGCGTCAACCGCTCGATCTGATTACAGATATGTGCGTGCCGCACCTGCAAAAAGCGGGCTTCATCGAAGAGACGCTGTCTGACGCCAAACGGGAATGGGTACGCAGCATTGTCGCCCTGTACCAGGAGCAAATGTCCTACTGTGCACAAATCGTTCCGCTGGCTGCTCTTTTCTTCCTGGACGAAGTGGTGTACGATGAAGAAGCGACAATGGTGCTGAAAGAACCGCAGCTTCCGGAAGTCCTCGCTTCTTTTGTGAAACACCTGTCAGCCCAAGATGCATATAATGTGGATGTCATCAAAGCGGCGTTGAAGGAAGTGCAAAAGGAAACAGGCCACAAAGGAAAGGCGCTGTTCATGCCTGTACGCGTTGGCACAACAGGTCAGGCGCATGGCCGCGATTTGGCTGAGACTTTATTCCTGCTCGGACGTGACAAAGTATTGGCGCGCGCGCAGCGTGTGATTGAAAACGGAAAATAGCCTGTAACAAGGCACATGATATAAAACGAATGCGACGATCAGGAGAAGTACGTCAGGTTACACGTTTACAGAGAGGATGGTGGGGTGAGAACCATCCAGCGTGCCCTGTTCGGAAATGCGCCTGTGAGCAGTGAGCTGAACATGTCGGACTCTTCGGACGACACCAGTAGGTGACATCGGTTCCCGCCGTTATCGGGATGTAGAGCGAGATCGTTTGTCTGGCCGTTTTTAGCCAGAGGCCACAGCGATCTAAGCAGAGTGGAACCGCGGTATAACCCGTCTCTGTCCCTTCGTGTTGATGAAGGGGTAGGGACGTTTTTTATTTTTCCGACCTTAGATCTAGCAGAAAATCCAGGCAGGAGGTGCCACCCAACTATGTTCGCACAGATGAAAGATGACATTCAGGCTGTATTTGAAAGAGACCCGGCAGCACGCAGTGCATTGGAAGTTGTCATGACCTATTCAGGTTTGCACGCCATTTGGGGGCACCGGATTGCTCACAAGCTCTGGAAGGCCGAGTGGTGTACACTCGCGCGGATTGTTTCGCAGGTCGCTCGCTTTTTCACAGGGATCGAAATTCACCCAGGCGCACGCATTGGCCGCGGATTGTTTATCGATCACGGTATGGGCGTGGTCATCGGGGAAACATGCGAAATCGGCGACAATGTTACGATCTACCAAGGTGTCACGCTCGGAGGAACCGGCAAGGAAAAAGGCAAGCGCCATCCCACCATCGGCAACGATGTGATTATCGCGACGGGTGCAAAAGTTTTGGGGTCTTTCAAAATTGGCGATAATTCAAAGATAGGGGCTGGCGCAGTCGTTTTGCAGGAAGTGCCACCCAATTCGACCGTAGTAGGAATCAAGGCGCGCATCGTCATTCAGGATGGCAAACGCGTCAAACACGATCTGGACCACGTCAACATGCCTGACCCGGTTGCAGACACGATTCGTCTCATGCAAAAGGAAATTGATCATTTGCGCAAAGAATTGGATCTTTTGAGGGAGGATAAAAAGAACCATGGGCATTCAGCTGACTAACACAATGACACGCCGAAAGGAACCGTTCGTTCCTTTGGAGCCGGGCAAGGTGAAAATGTACGTGTGCGGCCCGACCGTGTACAATTACATTCACATCGGAAATGCTCGTCCGGCTATTGTTTTCGACACGCTTCGCCGTTATTTGAAGTATCGCGGTTATGAAGTGACTTTTGTACAAAATATCACGGATGTGGACGACAAGCTGATTCGGGTGGCGAACGAGGAAGGAACGACCGTCAAGGAAGTGGCTGACCGTTACACAGATGGATACAACCAAGACCTCGGCACATTGAATGTTCTGCCGCCTGACATTCAGCCGCGCGTGATGCAAACGATCCCGGAAATCATTTCGTTTGTCGAAGGGCTGATCGAAAAAGGCTATGCGTACGAGAGTGAGGGAGACGTGTACTTCCGCACCGGACGTTTTCAGGAATACGGAAAACTTTCTCACCAGCCGCTGGACGATTTGCAGGCAGGCGCTCGCGTCGAGATCAACGAGAAAAAGGAACATCCGCTCGACTTCGTGCTCTGGAAAGCTGCCAAGCCAGGAGAAGTTACGTGGAGCAGCCCGTGGGGCGACGGCAGACCAGGCTGGCACATCGAATGCTCGGCTATGGCGCTGAAGTTCTTGGGCGAGGAAATTGACATCCACGCTGGTGGAACCGATCTTGTGTTCCCGCACCATGAAAATGAGATTGCCCAATCCGAATGCTTTACCGGAAAAGTGTTTGCCCGCTACTGGCTGCACAACGGGATGCTCAACATCGACAACGAAAAAATGTCCAAATCCCTCGGCAATTTTTTGCTTGCCCGCGATCTGGTAGGGAAGTTCGGAGGCCAGCTGATCCGCTTTTTCATGCTCCAGGGGCACTACCGCAACCCGATCAATTTCAGCTACGAATTGCTTGAACAAGCGGCGAACGGCCTTGATCGCATCAAAACAGCGTATACAAACCTTTCCCACCGTCTGGATACGGCAAGGGAAGAAGAGCCGAACGGACAATCCGGGGAGCAGGCGCGTATCATTTCGGAATTGCGGGATCGGTTCATTGCCGAAATGGACGACGACATCAATACAGCGAACGCGATCACTGTCGTTTTCGACGTGGTGAAGGAAGCGAACCTGTACTTGCGCCATCAAAATGTAGGGGCGGCCGAGGTGCGCGCTTACATGGAGCTGATCGTGGAGTTGACAGAGGTTCTTGGGCTGATCGTTGCAGAAGAGCAAGAGCTGTTGGACAGCGAGATTGACGCATTGATCGCAGAGCGCACAGAGGCGCGCAAAGCGAAAAACTTTGCTCGTTCTGACGAAATTCGCGATTTGCTCGCGGCAAAAGGAATCGTGCTTGAGGACACGCCACAAGGTGTTCGCTGGCGCCGAAAATAAGGGGCCGAAGAAACAAGATGCAAAAAGAAGAATTGACCCGAGATCCCAACCTGACAAATCCACTCGTGCTCGCCTTTCTGGGCGATGCTACCTATGCGCATTGCGTGCGGTACCATCTAATCGCCAAGGGGCTGGTTAAACCTAACCAGCTCCACAAGGCGGCCAATCGTTACGTGTCAGCCAAGGCACAGGCCAATGTGCTACTTACGCTGATGCCGACATTGCCGGAGGATGAGTTGAATGTGGTGAAGCGGGGACGGAATGCGAAGTCTGGTTCTACCGCCAAAAATGCCGACATTATCGACTACCGGCATGCCACGGCCTTTGAAGCGCTGATTGGCTACTTGTATTTGTGCGGAAAAGAAGAGCGGATCGCAGAAATTGTGCAACAGGCGTTTGCTATTGTGGAAGGAGAGTAAGGCATGAGTGAAGAGTGGATTTTGGGGAAAAACCCCGTCATTGAAGCGCTGCGGTCCGGGCGCACTATCAATAAAATCTGGGTTGCGGAAGGGACCAACAAAAATCTGATGGCACCCGTTTTTGCTTTGGCAAAAGAGAACGGGGTCATCGTGACGACAGCCAACCGCAAAAAGTTGGATCAGCTCGTATCGACGGACAACCACCAGGGAGTTGTGGCATCGGTAGCTGCTTATGATTATGTGGAAGTGGACGATATTTTGAAACGGGCAGAGGAAAAAGGCGAGCAGCCGTTTATTTTGCTGCTGGACGAGCTGGAGGACCCGCATAACCTCGGCTCGATCATGCGTACGGCGGATGCTGTGGGAGCGCATGGAGTAGTCATTCCGAAGCGCAGATCGGTCAGCCTGACCGCAACAGTGGCAAAAGCTTCTGCCGGAGCAATCAATTACGTGCCGGTTGCGCGCGTCACCAATCTCGTGCGCACGATGGAGGAATTGAAAGAACGGGGAGTCTGGATTGCAGGAACAGACGCGAGTGCCAAGCAGGACTTCCGCCAGGGCGATTACACGATGCCGCTCGCAATCGTCATCGGCAGCGAAGGAAAAGGGATGAGTCGCCTCGTACGGGAAAACTGTGATTTCCTTTACAGCCTTCCGATGGCGGGAAATGTGACCTCTCTGAACGCTTCTGTAGCTGCTGCTTTGTTGATGTATGAAGTATATCGCTCCAGGAGTCCACTTCCGACGCGGGTGAAGTAAAATGGCAAAAAGAAAAGCCAAGCAGCTGTTGATCGTAGACGGCTACAATATCATCGGTGCCTGGCCAGAGCTGCGCGTTTTGAAGGATCAGGAACGGATGGCTGAGGCGCGCGATCTGTTAATCTCCCAAATGGCAGAGTACCAAAGCTATACCGGGACAAAAGTGATTATCGTGTTCGACGCGTACAACGTCCCGGGTATCGGTCGGCAGATGGAAGACTTTCTGGTTGAAATTTATTTCACGAAGAAAAAGGAGACGGCTGACGAGAAAATTGAACAGCTTGTCTCCGAATTTAACCAAAAAAATCGACAAATTTATGTAGCGACTTCTGACTACACATCCCAACGTGTTATTTTTGGACAGGGAGCCTTGCGCAAATCCGCGAGGGAGTTATTGCTGGACATGGAAAACGCAGGCAAGGAAATCAAGCAACAGGTTCAAAAAACGCATGAAGAACGCTTCTCCAAACGGGTTGTGCTGAATGACGAAATAGCGAAAATATTCGAAAAATGGAGAAGGGAATAACTTGGATTCGGTTGACGCTTTTTTATGGCATCATGTATAATAGCGTCATCTATGGAGAAACCGGTTGGCGGAGGGATCATTTGTGAGCGTTGACCTCAAGGAGTTAAAACATGCCCAATATGAACTAATGACCGACGAAGAAGTAGTCGACCTGGTTCGCGATAATGATGCCGAAGCTCTGGAGTATTTGATCAACAAATACAAGAACTTTGTGCGTGCCAAAGCGAGATCCTATTTTCTTATTGGGGCTGACCGCGAAGACATTGTACAAGAAGGCATGATTGGTCTGTACAAGTCCATTCGCGACTTCAGAGGCGACAAGCTCACGTCGTTCAAGGCATTTGCCGAGCTTTGCATTACCCGTCAAATCATCACGGCGATCAAAACGGCGACCAGGCAGAAGCACATTCCGCTCAATTCGTACGTTTCGCTGGACAAGCCTATTTACGACGAGGATTCTGACCGTACGCTGCTTGATGTGATTTCCGGAACCAAAGTAACCGATCCCGAAGAGCTGTTCATCAATCGCGAAGAGTTTGATGACATCGAAGGGAAAATGAGTGAAATTTTAAGTGATTTGGAGCGGCAGGTGCTGATGCTCTATTTGGATGGACGATCCTATCAGCAAATTGCCGTTGAGCTAAAGCGCCATGTCAAATCTATCGATAATGCGTTGCAACGCGTCAAGCGCAAGCTGGAGCGCTATCTGGAAGGCAGAGAGATTCATCTGTAAAACAGGGAATCTCTTTTTGTTTTTTCGCGTCATTTGGGCCAAAAAGCTTTGTACATAACGAGACTTCGGGTGAATATGGAAGCAAAAGCCCTTCTTTTTGTCAAGTCATTTTGTTTGACATGGGTATTTCGGTATGATAAATTTATTTAGGTAGCCATAGACTCTTATCTCTCTGTTCTATGGTTACTTTGATGAATGAAATGGTCAGGAAAAAGTAGCGGTTTTCCCGTACTATTTGTCATTGAGTACATTTAACGAATAGCAGGTTTGAAATGAGATGGAGGTGGCAATAAATGCGAGTAAACATCACGTTGGCGTGCACCGAGTGTGGCGAGCGTAACTATATCTCCACAAAAAACAAGCGAACCACTACTGAACGTGTTGAGCTGAAAAAGTATTGCTCCCGTGACAAGAAGCAAACCCTTCATCGCGAGACGAAGTAATGGTTGATGCGACGAAGTCAGGGGGTGGCAAAGTGGGTTTTTTAGCACGAATCGGAGCCAGTTTTCGCCGTACCGGTGATTTCTTTGGCGACGTAATGTCCGAACTAAAGAAAGTCCGTTGGCCGAACCGCAAGGAATTGACCACGTATACGCTGGTTGTTCTCATTACGGTTGTGCTTCTGGCAATATTCTTCTTCGTCGTTGATTTGGGAATCTCGCGCTTGATCGATTTGATTCTAGGAAAGTAATTTTGCAAGTCTTAGGAGGGACGGACGGTTAACGTCCTGGTGGATATGGAAAAAGCATGGTATGTCGTTCATACGTACTCAGGTTACGAAAACAAGGTTAAGACGAACCTGGAGAAGCGCGTCGAGTCGATGGGCATGGAAGACAAGATCTTTCGCGTTCTCGTTCCCACTGAGGAAGAAGTGGAGACTAAGGATGGCAAAAAGCGCACCGTCACGAAAAAGGTTTTTCCTGGATACGTCCTTGTTGAAATGGTGATGACGGACGACTCTTGGTATGTCGTGCGAAACACTCCTGGGGTTACCGGCTTTGTCGGATCCACGGGCGCTGGCTCCAAGCCGACAGCGCTGCGTCCTGAAGAGGCCGATACGATTCTCAAGCAAATGGGGATCGAAATTCCCAAGATCAGAGTCGATTTTGCTCTCCGCGATATGGTGCGCGTCACAGATGGTCCATTTTCTAATCGCACCGGGGAGATTATCGAGATTTACCCGGACAGACAGAAGGTTCGCGTATTGGTGGACATCTTCGGTCGCGAAACACCGGTGGAGCTAGACTTTACACAAGTTCAAAAATTGGATTAGGATTCAACTTGAAAAGTATCGCGCTATGTGGTACATTTCATTTTGTTTTAACAATCCCACAACAATATCTGGGGTTTCTTGCACTCTCACTATAGATCGAAAGTCTTTTACGAGACTTTCTTAATAAGGTGGGAGGGGGCATTCCCCCGTAATAACCACATGTGAAGTAAGGAGGTGTCTTACGTGGCTAAGAAGGTTATCCGCGTAATTAAATTACAAATCCCAGCAGGTAAAGCGAATCCTGCACCTCCAGTAGGTCCGGCTCTCGGTCAAGCTGGTGTAAACATCATGGGGTTCTGTAAAGAATTCAATGCACGTACAGAAAGCGAAGTTGGCATGATCATTCCGGTGGAAATCACCGTGTTTGAAGACCGCTCTTTCACTTTTATTACAAAAACTCCTCCAGCTGCAGTTCTGTTGAAGAAAGCTGCTGGTATCGAGTCCGGATCCGGCGTACCGAACAAAACAAAAGTTGCTACGCTGAAACGTGATAAAGTTCGCGAAATCGCTGAACTGAAACGTCCTGACCTGAATGCTGCATCCGTGGAAGCGGCTATGCGCATGGTGGAAGGTACTGCACGTTCCATGGGTATCGTAATCGAAGACTAATTGTCTTGAGTGCAAGGGGGCACAGACGTTGTGCCCCCCTGTCTGTGGGAGGATTAACCGCTACGACCACATTGAAGGGAGATTTAAATCATGGCAAAAAAAGGTAAGAAATATCAAGAGGCTGTAAAGCTCGTTGATAAAAACAAAGTATACGAAGTAGTTGAAGGCATTGAGCTGGTTAAAAAAGCAGCTACTGCTAAATTCGACGAAACAGTTGAAGCAGCATTCCGTTTGGGTGTAGACCCTAAACGTGCTGACCAACAAATCCGTGGCGCTGTAGTATTGCCACACGGTACTGGTAAAGTACAACGCGTTCTCGTATTCGCTAAAGGCGAAAAAGCAAAAGAAGCAGAAGCTGCTGGCGCTGACTTCGTAGGCGATGCAGACATGATCGCGAAAATTCAAGGTGGCTGGTTCGACTTTGACGTCGTAGTAGCTACTCCTGACATGATGGGTGAAGTAGGTAAATTGGGTCGTGTACTCGGTCCAAAAGGCCTGATGCCAAACCCTAAAACCGGAACTGTTACTTTCGACGTAACAAAAGCGGTTAACGAAATCAAAGCAGGTAAAATTGAGTATCGCGTAGACAAAGCAGGTAACATCCACGCTCCTATCGGAAAAGCATCCTTCGATGCTGATAAGCTGGCTGAGAACCTGGCAGCTCTGACTGAAGCACTGAACCGTGCGAAACCAGCTGCGGCTAAAGGCGTTTACATGAAAAATGTAACCCTGAGCTCCACTATGGGCCCTGGCGTACGCGTAGCTGTAAAATAATGACACTTGACTTCCTTTTGGGAAGTTGTTAAGATAGTCCCTGTTGATGAAAAGAATATGCCGTAGACAGAAGGTGCGGTACTTGCGAGAGTAACGCTTAATATCCCTCCGAGGCGTGTAATGTACGAAAGAGGAAACATTGATTTCCTTTGACGATAGAGCATTATGCCCTCGTGATGTCTGCGAGGGCATTCTTCATTTTCTAGGATTAGAGCACGGGAGGTGTAAACAATGGCAGAAATTCGTCCAACCGTTATTCGTGAAGAGAAAGTACAAGCGATCAACGAAATCGCAGCCAAGCTCCGCGAGAGCCAAACCACAGTGGTGGCTGACTACCGCGGTCTGACTGTAGCCCAAGTTACCGAGCTCCGCAAACAACTGCGTGAAGCTGGTGTTGAGTTCCAGGTGTTGAAAAACTCCCTGACTCGTCTGGCTACTGAAAAAGAAAGCTTGACTGAACTGGATCAATATCTGACTGGCCCGAACGCTTTGGCGTTCTCCAAAGACGATATCATCGCTCCAGCGAAAGTTATTGCTGAATTCGCGAAGAAAAACGACAAGCTGGAAATCAAGGGTGGCGTGATTGAGGGCAAAGTAGTTGGTGCTGAACAAATTCATGCACTGGCAACTCTTCCTTCCCGCGAAGGTCTCTTGTCCATGCTTCTCTCCGTCCTGCAAGCTCCAATGCGCAACGTTGCACTGGCAGTCAAAGCAGTGGCCGAGCAAAAAGAAGGTCAAGGCGCTTAATCGTCTGATCGGCTGATGTTTCAATAAAACTATCCATTGAATGGAGGATTTCAAAATGTCTAAAGAGCAAATCTTGGAAGCCATCAAAGGCATGTCCGTTCTCGAATTGAACGACTTGGTAAAAGCAATTGAAGAAGAATTCGGTGTAACTGCTGCTGCTCCTGTAGCTGTAGTTGCTGGTGGCGCTGCTGAAGCTGCTGCTGAGCAAACTGAGTTCACTGTAAACCTGGTAAGCGGCGGAGCTTCCAAAATCAACGTTATTAAAGTTGTTCGCGAGCTGACTGGTCTGGGTCTGAAAGAAGCAAAAGACCTGGTAGACAACGCTCCAAAAACACTCAAAGAGGGCGTTTCCAAAGACGAAGCAGAAGCTCTCAAAGCAAAACTCGAAGAAGCTGGCGCACAAGTAGAAGTGAAGTAAGTTAGCTTTCTTTAGAAATTCCCCTTGCCTGCGGCAGGGGGTTTTTCTGTAAGAGGACGGCGAGTTTTTTTCAATCGATGAGGAAGGGTGAATCACACGTGGGAGATCACTATTACACCAGTCAACCGGGAACGGCGCATGACGAACAGCAATTTTCGTTTGTGCTTCGCGGGAGGGAGCTTCGCTTCACCACTGACGCCGGTGTTTTTTCCCGGGACCGGATTGATTTTGGCAGTGTATTGCTCATCGAAAACATGGAGATCGGCAGTCACGCTCGGGTTTTGGATGTGGGGTGCGGCTACGGGCCGATTGGCTTGACGGCTGCCACGCTGGCTGACCAGGGAAAAGTGACGATGATCGATGTGAACGAGCGTGCGGTTGACCTGGCTCGTCGGAATGCCGAAAGAAACGGAATCAAAAATATCGAAGTGCGGGTCAGTGATGTTTACAGTGCCGTGCAAGGTGAGCAGTACGACGTCATTTTGACCAATCCGCCGATTCGGGCGGGCAAAGAAATTGTACATCGCATTTTTACTGAAGGACATGAGCTGCTCGTTGAAGGTGGAGAGATGTGGGTAGTCATTCAGAAAAAGCAAGGCGCCCCGTCTGCATTGAAAAAGCTGCAAGAAACCTACCGTGAAGTGATAGAAGTGGATCGGGAAAAGGGCTACTCCATTTTTCGCGCAATCAAATAGTCAAGCGACAATCATTAGAAAACTTTTCTTGACGTGAATATTTGATTGTGGTAGCATTATAAAATGTCAATATGGGATAAATGTCTATTTTTCAGTAATTCCCTGTTTGTCAAGCGTTTCTACTTTTTTCCTGAAAGAGGAATGTTTGTGTAAAAACATGGGAATTCTTTTAAAATAGAGTTTCTCTGGGTTAAAAATGGTTGATGCTGCTTTAACCCATTTTTATTTTAAGGTGTTCGCCTGCAATTGCAAGATTGCCGAATGCCAAGTTTCTATGTGTGAAAACACAACCTGAGGGGTGAATAAGTTGGCAGGTAAAGTGATTCAAAGTGGCCGACACCGCCAGCGTCGTACGTATTCACGTATTAACGAAGTGCTGGGCCTTCCAAATCTCATCGAGATTCAGCAAAAGTCCTACCAATGGTTCCTTGATGAGGGGCTCCGTGAGATGTTCCAAGACATTTCGCCAATCCAGGACTTCACTGGCAATCTCGTGCTGGAGTTTATCGACTACAGCTTGGGAGAGCCAAAGTACGATGTTGACGAGTCGAAAGAACGTGACGTCACCTATGCGGCGCCTCTGCGTGTGAAGGTACGTTTGTTGAACAAAGAGACGGGAGAAGTGAAGGAACAAGAAGTCTTCATGGGGGATTTCCCGCTCATGACCGAAACGGGAACCTTCATTATTAATGGTGCTGAGCGCGTAATCGTCAGCCAGCTTGTTCGTTCCCCCAGTGTATATTACAACACCAAAGTGGACAAAAACGGCAAGCAGACGTTTACAGCTACGGTAATCCCGAACCGGGGTGCGTGGCTGGAGCTGGAGACCGATGCGAAAGACGTAATTTATGTCCGCATCGACCGTACGCGAAAAATCCCGGTAACGGTTCTTTTGCGTGCACTGGGCTTCGGTTCCGACATCGAGATTCTCAACTTGCTGGGTGAAGATGAGTACATCAAGAACACGCTGGAAAAAGACAACACCGACTCTACGGAAAAAGCGCTGATCGAGATTTACGAGCGCCTTCGTCCGGGTGAGCCGCCAACAGTCGAAAACGCGAAGAGCCTCTTGATCTCTCGTTTCTTCGATCCAAAACGTTACGACCTGGCTTCTGTAGGTCGCTACAAGATGAACAAAAAGCTTCATCTGAAAAACCGTCTGTACAACCAGCGTTTGGCTGAAACATTGGTAGATACCAAAACCGGCGAAATTTTTGCCGAGGCGGGACAAATGATTGACCGCCGCGTACTGGATCGCATTGTGCCTGCGTTGGAAACCAACATTGGTTTCCTTGATGTTCGTACGCATGGCGGCGTTTTGGAAGAAGAGACGATTCATCTGCAATCCATTAATATTTTCTCTCCGATTGAAGATGGCAAGATCATCAAAGTCATCGGAAACGGAAATGTGGATAAATCCTTCAAGCATATTACGCCGGCGGATATCGTTTCGGCGATCAACTATTTCATGAACCTGCTTCATGGCGTTGGTTCCACTGACGATATTGACCACTTGGGCAACCGTCGTCTCCGTTCCGTGGGTGAGCTTTTGCAGAACCAGTTCCGTATCGGTTTGTCCCGTATGGAGCGCGTGGTTCGCGAGCGTATGTCCATTCAGGATCAGAACCAAATCACGCCGCAGGCTCTGATTAACATCCGTCCTGTTATTGCGTCGCTGAAAGAGTTCTTCGGAAGCTCCCAGCTGTCTCAGTTTATGGACCAAACCAACCCATTGGCTGAGCTGACGCACAAACGCCGTCTGTCCGCTCTCGGACCTGGTGGTTTGACGCGTGAGCGCGCGGGCTTTGAAGTGCGCGACGTTCACCACTCTCACTACGGCCGTATGTGTCCAATTGAGACGCCAGAGGGACCAAACATCGGTTTGATCAACTCCCTGTCGTCCTTTGCGCGCATTAACGACTACGGCTTCATTGAAACGCCACGCCGCAAGGTAGACCCGGAAACAGGCTTTGTGTTGAGGGACATCGTCTATCTGACTGCGGATGAAGAGGATGTTTTCAACGTGGCGCAGGCGAACCAGCCTCTCGATGATGATGGACGCTTCGTGAACGACATGGTTATCTGCCGTCGTAAAGGCGAGATCTTGAGCGTGCCTCGCGACAAGGTAGACTTCATGGACGTATCGCCTAAGCAAGTTGTATCCGTTGCGACGGCGCTCATTCCGTTCCTTGAGAACGATGACGCGAACCGCGCGCTGATGGGTTCAAACATGCAGCGGCAGGCCGTTCCGCTTTTGATTCCACAAGCACCGTTCGTCGGTACGGGTATGGAGCACAAAGCAGCGCAAGACTCCGGTGTGGCGATCGTTGCCAAGCATCCGGGTCAAGTTGAGCGTGTAACGGCTCGCGAAATCTGGATTCGCCGCTATAAAGAAATCGACGGCAAGAAAGTTGCTGGCGATATCGACAAATACAAAATGCACAAGTTCATCCGTTCCAACCAGGGAACCTGCATCAACCAGCGTCCGATCGTAAGCCGCGGAGACTGGATTGAAAAAGGCGACATCATTGGTGACGGTCCTTCCACCGAAAAAGGTGAATTGGCATTGGGTCGTAACGTAATCGTTGCGTTTATGACGTGGGAAGGTTACAACTACGAGGATGCGATTCTCCTGAGTGAGAAGCTTGTGAAGGATGACGTTTATACGTCGATCCATATTGAAGAATACGAGTCCGAAGCTCGCGACACCAAGCTGGGCCCAGAAGAGATCACCCGCGATATTCCAAACGTCGGGGAAGACGCTCTGAAAAACCTGGATGAGCGCGGTATTATCCGCGTCGGCGCTGAGATTCAAGACGGCGACATTCTCGTTGGTAAAGTAACGCCAAAAGGGGTTACCGAGCTGACTGCGGAAGAACGCCTCTTGCACGCCATTTTCGGGGAAAAAGCCCGTGAAGTTCGCGATACATCCCTGCGCGTACCGCATGGTGGTTCCGGTATTATCGTAGACGTGAAAGTATTTACGCGTGAGAACGGCGACGAGCTGCCTCCAGGCGTGAATCAACTGGTTCGTGTCTACATCGCCCAAAAACGGAAAATCTCCGTGGGTGACAAGATGGCCGGACGACATGGTAACAAAGGGGTTATTGCCCGGATCATGCCAGAAGAGGATATGCCATTCCTCCCAGACGGCTCTCCTGTTGAAATCGTACTGAACCCGTTGGGCGTACCTTCCCGTATGAACATCGGTCAGGTATTGGAGACTCACTTGGGTATGGCAGCGAAGCTTCTCGGCATCCATGTGGCGACACCTGTATTCGACGGTGCCCGTCAGGCAGAAGTATTCGAGACTTTGGAAGAGGCTGGCCTCGACCGTGATGGTAAAACCATCTTGTACGATGGACGTACAGGTGAACCGTTCGATCGTCGTGTAACGGTCGGATGCGTATACATGCTGAAACTGGCTCACTTGGTAGATGACAAGATTCACGCCCGTTCTACCGGTCCATACTCTCTCGTTACTCAACAGCCATTGGGTGGTAAAGCTCAATTCGGCGGACAGCGTTTCGGGGAGATGGAGGTTTGGGCATTGGAAGCTTACGGTGCAGCCTACACCTTGCAGGAAATTCTCACCGTCAAGTCGGATGACGTCGTGGGTCGCGTGAAGACGTACGAAGCGATTGTCAAAGGTGAAAACGTGCCAGAGCCAGGTGTTCCTGAATCGTTCAAGGTTCTGATCAAGGAACTGCAAAGCTTGGGTATGGACGTGAAAATCCTGTCCGGCGACGAGCAGGAGATTGAAATGCGTGAAATGGAAGATGAGGATGAAGGCAACGGTGAAAAACTGAACCTCGTTCTCGAAGGTGGAAGCTTGAACGACGAGTAAGATTCCGGTACAAAGGGAGGTAACGCCCTGTGATAGACGTGAACAACTTCGAATATATGAAGATCGGCTTGGCTTCCCCCGATAAGATCCGTTCGTGGTCTTTCGGGGAAGTGAAAAAGCCAGAGACGATCAACTACCGCACACTGAAACCGGAAAAAGACGGCTTGTTCTGCGAACGCATCTTTGGACCGACCAAAGACTGGGAGTGCCATTGCGGTAAGTACAAGCGTGTACGTTATAAAGGTGTAGTGTGCGACCGTTGCGGCGTGGAAGTGACCCGCGCCAAAGTACGGCGTGAGCGCATGGGGCATATTGAACTGGCTGCCCCAGTTTCTCACATCTGGTATTTCAAAGGGATTCCAAGCCGCATGGGCTTGGTGCTCGACATGTCCCCGCGTTCCCTGGAAGAAGTTATTTACTTCGCTTCTTATGTAGTAACTGATCCAGGTGATACACCACTCGATAAAAAGCAGCTGCTCTCGGAAAAAGAGTACCGCAACTATCGTGAGAAGTACGGCCACTCTTTCCAAGCGATGATGGGAGCTGAGGCGATCAAACGCCTGCTCGCGGAAATCGATCTGGACAAAGATGTGGAAACGTTGAAAGAAGACCTGAAAACAGCACAAGGCCAACGTCGCAACCGTGCGATCAAACGTCTGGAAGTGCTTGAGGCATTCCGCAACTCCGGAAACCACCCGGATTGGATGGTTCTGGACGTACTGCCGGTAATCCCGCCAGAGCTTCGCCCAATGGTTCAACTCGATGGTGGACGTTTTGCCACTTCCGACTTGAATGACCTGTACCGTCGCGTAATCAACCGGAATAACCGTCTGAAGCGCCTGCTTGAACTGGGTGCTCCTGACATTATCGTACAAAACGAAAAACGGATGCTGCAGGAAGCAGTAGACGCACTTATCGACAACGGTCGTCGCGGCCGTCCGGTAACTGGACCAGGTAACCGTCCGCTGAAATCTCTCAGCCACATGCTGAAAGGTAAACAAGGACGTTTCCGCCAAAACTTGCTCGGTAAGCGCGTTGACTACTCCGGTCGTTCCGTTATCGTTGTAGGACCTAATCTGAAGATGTACCAGTGCGGTTTGCCAAAAGAAATGGCATTGGAACTCTTCAAACCGTTCGTGATGAAAGAGCTCGTTTCCAAAGGACTCGCTCATAACATCAAGAGCGCCAAACGCAAGGTAGAGCGCGTTCAGCCTGAAGTATGGGACGTTCTCGAAGACGTGATTCGCGAGCATCCGGTGCTTCTGAACCGTGCCCCCACCTTGCACCGTCTGGGTATCCAGGCTTTCGAACCAGTATTGGTTGAAGGCCGTGCGATCCGTTTGCACCCGCTCGTTTGTACAGCGTACAACGCCGACTTCGACGGTGACCAAATGGCGGTTCACGTTCCGTTGTCCGCAGAGGCGCAGGCAGAAGCCCGTATCCTCATGCTGGCAGCGCAAAACATCTTGAACCCGAAAGACGGTAAACCAGTAGTAACGCCATCCCAGGACATGGTGCTTGGTTCTTACTATCTGACACTGGAACGTGAAGGCGACAAAGGCGAGGGTACGATCTATCGCGATCCTCATGATGCGATCGCTGCTTACCAGCAAGGCTTCATCAGCTTGCATACGCGCATCGTTTTGCCAGCGAGACGCCTGAACAAAACCAGCTTTACTGAACGCCAACAGAACGCGCTCATCGTAACGACAGTAGGGAAAGTGATCTTCAACGAGATCTTCCCTCCAGATTTGCCGTTCATCAACGTTCCGACCAAATCGAACCTACAAAACATGGTTCCTGACGAATACTTTATTTTTGACAAAGGTACCAACGTAACCGAGTTTGTGCGCAACCTGCCAGATCCGGGTGCGGTGAAAAAAGGCTTCCTGGGAACGATCATTTCCGAGTGCTTCCGTCGCTTCGGCACGATGAAAACTTCCATGATTCTCGACAGAATCAAAGAGCTTGGCTTCACGTACTCCACTAAAGCGGGTATCACAATCGCGGTAGCGGACATTGCCGTACCTGGCAAGAAGAAAGACATCCTCGATGAAGCGGATCAAAAGGTTGCAACTGTCATGACGCAGTTCCGCCGTGGTCTGATTACTGAGGATGAGCGTTATGACCGCGTTATCTCCATCTGGTCCAAAGCCAAGGATGAGGTAACCGAGGTACTCATGAAGTCCATGGATAAGTTCAATGCGATCTTCATGATGGCGAACTCCGGTGCCCGCGGTAACGTATCCCAGATCACTCAGCTCGCTGGTATGCGCGGTCTGATGGCGAACCCATCCGGTCGAATCATCGAGTTGCCGATCAAATCCAACTTCCGTGAAGGTCTGACTGTATTGGAGTACTTTATCTCCACGCACGGTGCGCGGAAAGGTCTCGCCGATACGGCGCTGCGTACTGCGGACTCGGGTTACTTGACCCGTCGTCTCGTAGACGTTGCCCAAGACGTGATCGTCCGCGAAAAAGATTGCGGTACAGATAAAGGTATTCGTGTTACAGCGATCAAGGATGGCCGTGAAGAAATCGAGAAGCTGTCTGACCGTCTGGTTGGACGTACATGCTTCGAGACACTCCGCCACCCGGAAACAAAAGAAGTCATCATCGGCCGCAACGAGGAAATTTCCGAAGAGGTTGCCGAGTATATCGAAAAAGTGGGCATCACAAGTGTCTACATCCGTAACGTACTTGCTTGCCGTACCAGCCATGGTGTCTGCAAACTTTGCTACGGACGCAACCTGGCAACAGGAGCCGAAGTGGAAGTTGGGGAAGCGGTTGGTATTATTGCCGCTCAGTCCATTGGTGAGCCGGGTACCCAGCTGACCATGCGTACCTTCCATACCGGTGGGGTTGCGGGAGACGATATTACCCAAGGTTTGCCGCGTATTCAAGAGTTGTTCGAAGCGCGCAATCCGAAAGGTCAAGCCGTTATTTCCGAAATCGACGGGGAAGTTGTCGACATTCGTGAAGGTAAAGACCGTCGTGAAATCGAAGTTCGCGGTGAAGCGGAAAACAAAGTGTACGCTGCTCCATACGGCTCGCGCATCAAAGTATCTGTTGGTGTCAAGCTGAGCGCTGGTGACGAGCTCACGGAAGGTTCCGTCGACCCGAAAGAAATGCTCAAAGTTCGCGGCATGCGCGGCGTTTCCAACTACATTTTGCAAGAGGTACAAAAAGTTTACCGCATGCAGGGTGTAGAAATTAACGACAAGCACGTTGAGGTTATGATCCGTCAGATGCTCCGCAAGCTGCGCGTCATCGACAGCGGAGATACAGACCTCTTGCCAGGCTCCTATGTGGAAGTTCCTGAGTTTGAGCAAGCGAACGCAAAAGTTCTCATCGAAGGCAAAAATCCAGCAGTGGGTCGTCCGGTTCTTTTGGGGATTACAAAAGCATCCCTGGAAACCGACTCCTTCCTGTCGGCGGCTTCCTTCCAGGAGACAACGCGCGTTCTCACAGACGCAGCGATCAAAGGAAAAGTGGATCGCCTGCTCGGTCTGAAAGAAAACGTGATTATCGGGAAACTTGTTCCGGCAGGTACCGGTATGTCTCGCTATCGCAATGTAAAAGTAGCAAGTCAGGTTGATTACGAAGCAGAACTCGAAGCTCTCAAAGCTGAGCAAGAAGCGGTTTCTGTAGAGTAATTGTGGGGGTGGCGTCCGCCAGATTTTGGCGGGCGCCTTCCTGAATAAAAAATATGAGTTGGGCGTTGACAACAGCGAACCCACCTGATATTATATTCAAGTGTGCCTGATATCTGTACTTTGGAGGATATGAGAATCATGTCTTATGAAAAAGTAGAGCGGGCCAAGGAGTTGACGATCGGTGTTAAGCAAACGATGAAAGCTGTAGAAAACCAGCAGGTTGAAGCAGTGTACATCGCGGTTGATGCTGATAGACGTTTGACCCAAAAAGTCGAGCTCCTTTGCAAAGAGAAGGGTGTTCCAGTCATTCATGTAGATTCCATGCGCCGTCTAGGCAAAGCGTGCGGAATTGAAGTGGGAGCGGCTACCGCTGCGATTAAGAAAAGTGGTTAACGATGTTTTTGTCTGTTGCGCGATGCGTAAAAGATGGACAAGAACTTTCTATTTGGCCTAAAAATGACTCACCTGGATCTGTGGTCTTGAAGATTGGGTATTAAGAAGGGAGGTAACATCATGCCTACAATTAACCAATTGGTGCGTAAAGGTCGCGAGGACAAGGTTGTGAAGTCTAAGTCCCCAGCTTTGCAAAAAGGGTACAACAGCTTCAAGAAAAGCCAAACCAACCAAAGCTCTCCTCAAAAACGTGGTGTTTGCACTCGTGTAGGTACCATGACTCCGAAAAAACCGAACTCCGCGTTGCGTAAATACGCTCGTGTGCGTTTGACAAACGGAATCGAGGTAACAGCTTACATCGGTGGTATTGGCCACAACCTGCAAGAGCATAGCGTCGTGCTGGTGCGCGGCGGTCGTGTAAAAGACTTGCCAGGGGTACGCTACCATATCGTTCGTGGTGCACTTGACACTGCTGGCGTAAACAACCGTAAACAAGGTCGTTCCAAATACGGTACAAAACGTCCAAAACCAGGTCAAGCAGCTGCAGCAGCGAAAAAGAAATAAGAAAAGCGCCTTTGAAGTGGCGTGAATTTATACCGAAAAGAAGGAGGGAATACGATGCCTCGTAAAGGTCCTGTAACCCGTCGTGACGTGTTGCCAGATCCTATTTACAACAGCAAGCTGGTTACTCGCTTGATTAACCGTCTGATGTTGGATGGCAAACGCGGTGTAGCGCAAAATATTCTCTACAACGCATTCACCATCATTCAGGAGCGCACAAGCCGCAACCCGATGGAAGTGTTTGAAGAAGCACTGAAAAACGTAATGCCTGTACTGGAAGTTAAAGCTCGCCGTGTAGGTGGTGCTAACTACCAAGTACCGATCGAAGTAAAACCGGAGCGCCGTACCACTCTTGGTCTGCGTTGGTTGGTTAACTACTCCCGTAACCGTGGAGAGAAAACCATGGAACAACGCCTGGCTAACGAGATCATGGACGCTGCTAACAACACCGGTGCAGCAGTTAAAAAGCGTGAAGACACGCACAAGATGGCTGAAGCGAACAAAGCGTTTGCTCACTATCGCTGGTAGGAAATTGAATCGGGTGTCCGTCTTGGATACCCGTTTATTCAAAAACTCGAGTATGGAAGGAGCATACCTGAATGGCTCGCGAGTTCTCTTTGCCGAATACGCGTAATATCGGTATCATGGCTCACATCGATGCTGGTAAAACGACAACGACTGAGCGTATTCTGTTCTACACCGGTCGCGTTCACAAAATTGGTGAGGTGCACGAAGGTGCAGCAACCATGGACTGGATGGAACAAGAGCAAGAGCGCGGTATCACCATCACTTCGGCTGCTACTACTGCTCAATGGGATGGCCATCGTATCAACATTATCGACACGCCAGGCCACGTAGACTTCACTGTAGAAGTTGAGCGCTCCCTGCGCGTTCTTGACGGTGCTGTAACCGTTTTTGACGCAAAAGGTGGCGTTGAGCCGCAAACCGAAACCGTATGGCGCCAAGCTGACCGCTACGGCGTACCGCGTATGTGCTACATCAACAAAATGGATATCTTGGGTGCTAACTTCGATATGTGCTTGGGACAGATCAAATCTCGTCTGGGTGCAAATCCTGTAGCAGTTCAATATCCAATCGGTGCTGAAGACCAATTCAAAGGTATGGTTGACCTGATCGAAATGAAGGCAATCATCTATACCGATGACCTGGGCAAAACTTCTGACGCTACCGAAATCCCAGCTGACCTGAAAGACAAATGCGAAGAGCTGCGTCTTGCACTGGTTGAAGCAGCTGCGGAACAAGACGAAGAGCTCATGATGAAGTACTTGGAAGGCGAAGAGCTGACCAACGACGAAATCCGCGCAGCTCTGCGTAAAGGTACAATTGAGTGCAAACTGACTCCTGTAATGTGCGGATCTTCTTACCGTAACAAAGGTGTTCAGCCTATGCTGGACAACGTTGTTCGTTATCTGCCATCTCCAGTAGACATTCCTGCAATCAAAGGTACTTTGCCTGACACTGAAGATGAAGTTGAACGTCCAGCTGACGACAACGGTCCGTTCTCTGCTCTTGCTTTCAAGATCATGACTGACCCGTATGTTGGCCGTCTGACTTTCTTCCGCGTTTACTCCGGCGTACTGAACTCCGGTTCTTACGTTCTGAACTCCACAAAAGGTAAACGTGAGCGTGTAGGTCGTATCCTGCAAATGCACGCAAACCACCGCGAAGAGATTCAAATCGTTTACTCCGGTGACATTGCTGCAGCTGTAGGTTTGAAAGATACAACAACTGGTGATACTCTGTGTGATGAAAAGGCTCCAGTAATCCTTGAGTCTATGGAGTTCCCAGAGCCAGTTATCTCTGTTGCGATCGAACCAAAATCCAAAGCAGACCAAGACAAGATGGGTATCGGCCTGTCCAAACTGGCTGAAGAGGATCCAACGTTCAGAACCCGCACAGACGAAGAGACTGGTCAAACGATCATCTCCGGTATGGGTGAGCTTCACCTGGAGATCATTGTTGACCGTCTGAAACGCGAATTTAAAGTCGAGTCGAACGTAGGTGCACCACAAGTAGCTTACCGTGAAACATTCCGGAAAGAAGCGAAAGTGGAAGGTAAATTCGTTCGCCAGTCCGGTGGTCGTGGTCAATACGGTCACGTTTGGGTGGAGTTCGCTCCTCTCGAACCAGGTCAAGGCTTCCAATTCGAAAACAAAATCGTCGGTGGTGTGGTACCGCGCGAATACATCCCTGCTGTACAAGCGGGTATCGAAGAAGCGATGAAAAATGGTGTTATCGCCGGCTTCCCGCTGGTTGATATCAAAGCTACTATCGTAGACGGTAGCTACCATGATGTCGACTCCTCCGAGATGGCATTTAAAGTAGCAGGTTCTCTCGCTCTGAAAGAAGCTGCGAAAAAATGTGGCGCTGTATTGCTCGAGCCAATCATGAAAGTAGAAGTTACAATGCCTGAAGAGTACATGGGCGACGTAATGGGTGACCTGAACTCCCGCCGCGGTCGTATCGAAGGTATGGAAGCTCGTGCAAATGCACAAGTAATCCGTGCAATGGTACCACTGTCCGAGATGTTCGGATACTCCACAGTTCTTCGTTCCCGTACCCAAGGCCGTGGCGTTTACTCCATGGTGATCGACCACTACGAAGAAGTACCTAAATTCATCGCTGAAGAAATCGTTAAGAAATCTAAAGGCGAATAATTTACGGTTCCGCTTTATCTTGAATCAGGAAAGGTTTACAATATTTAAGGTACAACCCTTGGTAGGGTAAACCTTTCTTACCTATAAAACCCTTATCATTTAAGGAGGCTTTAGCTCTCATGGCAAAAGAAAAATTTGAGCGTAATAAACCACACGTTAACATCGGTACTATTGGTCACGTTGACCACGGTAAAACTACCCTGACTGCTGCCATCACTACTGTATTGGCAACACAAGGTAAAGCAAAAGCAATGAACTATGCTGCGATTGACGCTGCTCCAGAAGAAAAAGAGCGCGGTATCACAATCAACACAGCACACGTTGAGTACGAAACTGACAACCGTCACTATGCACACGTTGACTGCCCTGGTCACGCGGACTATGTGAAAAACATGATTACTGGTGCTGCTCAAATGGACGGAGCTATCCTGGTTGTATCCGCAGCTGATGGCCCAATGCCACAAACTCGCGAGCACATCCTGCTCTCCAAACAAGTAGGCGTACCTTACATCGTAGTATTCATGAACAAATGCGACATGGTAGACGATGAAGAGTTGCTCGAACTGGTTGAAATGGAAATCCGTGACCTGCTGTCTCAATACGAGTTCCCAGGTGACGACACTCCAGTAATCAAAGGTTCTGCTAAAGAAGCTTTGGACAACCCAACTGGTGACTGGGCTAAGAAAATCGTTGAACTGATGGACGCTGTTGACAGCTACATCCCAACTCCTGAGCGCGCAACTGACAAGCCTTTCCTGATGCCAGTTGAGGACGTGTTCACAATCACTGGCCGTGGTACAGTTGCTACTGGTCGTGTAGAGCGCGGTATCGTTAAAGTTGGTGACCCAGTTGAGATCATCGGTCTGGCTGAAGAAACAAAAACTTCCACTGTAACTGGTGTTGAGATGTTCCGCAAATTGCTGGATCAAGCTCAAGCTGGTGACAACATCGGTGCTCTCTTGCGCGGTGTAGACCGTAAAGACATCGAGCGTGGACAATGCTTGGCGAAACCAGGTTCCGTTAAGCCTTACACCAAGTTCAAAGCAGAAGTTTACGTTCTGTCCAAAGAAGAGGGCGGACGTCACACTCCTTTCTTTGCTAACTACCGTCCACAATTCTACTTCCGTACAACTGACGTTACAGGTATCATCCAACTGCCAGAAGGCGTTGAAATGATCATGCCTGGCGACAACACTGAGTTCACCGTTGAACTGATCGCTCCAGTAGCGATGGAACAAGGTACTCGCTTCGCGATCCGCGAAGGTGGCCGTACAGTAGGCGCTGGCGTTGTAGCTTCTATCGACGCGTAGGATTTACTGATACGTACAAAAACCCGACAGCATATGTTGTCGGGTTTTTCTTTTTGGTGCGCCC
>NZ_DOTK01000084.1:22229-22431 GCF_003521185.1 Brevibacillus sp. | reverse complement strand
GGAGGCTTAGCTCAGCTGGGAGAGCATCTGCCTTACAAGCAGAGGGTCGGCGGTTCGATCCCGTCAGCCTCCACCATTTACTATTTTGAAGGATAGTCAGCAAAAAAGCGCTGCACGATGCGGCAACACTGACAATTGCTTCTATAAAATCGTCGCGGGATGGAGCAGCTCGGTAGCTCGTCGGGCTCATAACCCGAAGGTC
>NZ_DOTK01000084.1:21877-22128 GCF_003521185.1 Brevibacillus sp. | reverse complement strand
CCCGTCAGCTCCGCCATTTCTTGACAAAAAGAATGGCGTATGCAATAATTATGGCTCGGTAGCTCAGTCGGTAGAGCAGAGGACTGAAAATCCTCGTGTCGGCGGTTCGATTCCGTCCCGAGCCACCATGTGTAGGGGCATAGTTTAACGGTAGAACGAAGGTCTCCAAAACCTTTGGTGTGGGTTCGATTCCTACTGCCCCTGCCATTTTTAAAAAGCAATAGTGAATATGGCGGTCGTGGCGAAGGGGT
>NZ_DOTK01000084.1:0-21753 GCF_003521185.1 Brevibacillus sp. | reverse complement strand
AAATCCTAGTACCCCAGCCATTTATATGCGGACGTAGCTCAATTGGTAGAGCGTCGCCTTGCCAAGGCGAAGGTCGCGGGTTCGAGACCCGTCGTCCGCTCCATTTTTCATCAACTCTATACGTGGAGGCATAGCCAAGGGGTAAGGCACGGGTCTGCAAAACCCTTATCCCCGGTTCAAATCCGGGTGCCTCCTCCAACTTAATTGCCGGTGTGGCGGAATGGCAGACGCGCGCGACTCAAAATCGTGAGGGAAACCGTGGGGGTTCAAGTCCCTTCACCGGCACCATCTATGTAATCAAGCTCTAAGGAAGCACTTCCTTAGGGTTTTTTGTTATGGATAAGCTTGATTCAGAAAAAGAGATCAACTAACGGAGGAGGCTACACTTTGCATATCCTCAATAATTGAAAATGATTATCATTATCTATTATAATATACGAGAACTGAAATTTTCACAAGGGGTAAATTTAAAAATGTGCTAGGCAGGATGCTACTGAATAAAGGCGGGCCTCCTCAGCCTCATTTATAGCAGGTGGGTTGGAAATGGATAAAAGAGAAGTTGGACGGTTAATCGATTACTATGCAAAAGAGTCGATGACGATCATGAGTGTGTCACTGGAAGAGCGCCAGCCGGGTATGAAGTATTTTGGCGGGCGGACAGGCTTGCACTCCGGTTTTATTTTTCCGCTATCCGGGAACGCAAAGATGTGGTTTGACGGTATGGAATATGACATGGAGCCAGGAATGGTCGTGCATGCCGGCCCGAATATGCGATTGGATCGCAAGGTGATCGGAGACAAGAAGTGGTCATATATTCTCGTGCTTTATCAGGTTGATCATGAGAAAACAGCAGACCAGTACAACTTTGCTGAGAAGCATTACATGCTGCGCCTCGTTGAGCAAAGTGTGCCATTGCAGGAAAAGCTCAGACATTTGGAACGATTTTGGAGCAGTCCAGGGGATTTGTACAAGCTGCGTGTCAAAGAGCTATGGTACGGAATCCTCAACGAGTTGTTTGCGCTTGTCCAGCACAGTGAAAAAGACGAAGGACGCCTGCTTTTGGAACGGTTGCTTGATTACATTCATGATCATTACATGGAGAATCTGAGTATCAATCGGCTTGCTGAGTTGCACCAGATCAATGTCAACAGACTGGCTTATTTGTTTCAAAAGCATTTGAAAATCAGTCCAGGCGAGTATTTGAACAGGTACAGACTCAACCAGGCGAAAAATTTACTGAATATATTTCAAAATCAGATGAGCATCAAGGAAGTTGCACAAAGGACGGGTTTTGCTGATCCGCTGTATTTCAGCAAGCGCTTCAAAAAATATACGGGGCTATCTCCGAGCGAGTTTCAGTGCGATTCATGAATATTCCATGCGTATTCATGAATGTGCCATTTTCTTTCAGTGGACTCGTTGCTATACTATGTGTGCGATTGATTATCATTATTATCTGACAGTGACTTATCCCATCTGCCACTCGCATTGGCTCGCACAAGTGATAATCAAATAGCATGGAAATACCAAGGAGGGGGTACAGCTTTTGATTCGACGATTTTTCTCCTATTATCGACCATACAAATGGTTGTTCATGCTTGATTTTGGCTGCGCCATTATCGCCGGGCTTCTGGAGCTGGCGTTCCCGGTAGCCGTGAATGCCTTCATTGATGACCTGTTGCCAGGCGGCAAATGGGGATTGATTGTGTGGGCATCGCTCGGATTGCTTGCCCTGTACGTAGTGAATACCCTGTTGATGTACATCGTCAACTATTGGGGGCATATGCTGGGGATTAACATTGAGACGGATATGCGGCGAAAGTTGTTTGCACACATCCAGAAGCTCTCGTTCCGTTTCTTTGACAATTCGAAGACAGGGCACCTGATCGGACGTTTGACCAACGATATGAATATGATTGGCGAGATGGCGCACCACGGACCGGAAGATTTGTTTATCGCGATCATGACTCTTGTCGGTTCATTTGCGTTGATGCTGTCTATCAACTGGAAGCTTGCTGTGCTGACCTTTGTCGTCGTGCCAGTTATTATTTGGGTCGTCGTTCATTTCAACAAAAAGATGACGCAGGCGATTCATCAGCTTTTCCGTGACGTTGGAGACTTTAACGCTCGTATCGAGGACAGTGTAGGCGGCATTCGGGTCGTCAAGGCATTTTCCAACGAGGCGCATGAAGAAAAGCAGTTTGCCGTCAACAACGGACGTTTCCGCCTGACCAAGTTAAGCTCGTACAAACTGATTGCCAAAAACGGATCGATCAGCTATATGATGATGCGTTTTGTCACTTTGTTCGTCATGGTCTGCGGAACGTGGTTTGTCATTCAGCAAGAGCTTTCCTATGGAGAGTTTGTCGGATTTTTGCTGCTGACCAACGTGTTTTTCCGCCCGATCGAGAAAATCAATGCGATCGTGGAAAATTATCCGCAAGGCTTTGCCGGGTTCAAGCGCTATACGGAGCTATTGGATACAGAACCGGATGTAGCGGACGCCGCAGATGCAGTGGAAATGCAGCCATTCCAGCATGAAATCCGCTTTGATCGCGTTTCTTTTGGCTACGATGGCGAAAAAAGAGTGCTCAACGGCGTAAATCTGGTGATTCACAAAGGGGAAACCGTCGCATTCGTGGGTCCGTCTGGCGCGGGGAAAACGACCCTTTGCAGCTTGGTGCCGCGTTTTTATGAAGTCGAGGAAGGCTCCATTTCTGTCGATGGCATCGATATTCGTCAGGTGACACAAGAATCGTTGCGCAGACAAATCGGGATTGTGCAGCAGGATGTGTTCCTGTTTACAGGTACGATTCGCGAAAACATTTTGTACGGCAAGCTTGATGCGAGCGAAGAGGAAGTGTGGGAAGCAGCGCGCCGAGCGCGACTGGACGAATTTATTCGCGCCCAGGAGCAAGGAATGGACACTGTCATTGGCGAGCGGGGCGTGAAGCTGTCTGGGGGGCAAAAGCAGCGGCTGGCGATTGCCCGCATGTTCTTGAAAAACCCGCCGATTCTGATTTTGGACGAGGCTACTTCCGCACTGGATACGGAGACAGAGCTGGCGATTCAGCAATCGCTGTCCGAGCTGTCCAAAGGCCGCACGACACTGGTAATCGCCCACAGGCTTGCGACCATTAAAGATGCCGATCGGATTGTCGTGGTGACGGAGCAAGGTATCGTCGAGCAGGGACATCATCGGGAGCTGGTCGACGCAGGCGGTGTATACAGCCGCTTGTACCAGGCACAGTTTGGAGTATTGAAAGACTTGGAAGTCGCGAGCCAACAGTAAAAGAGCAGCCGTGTCGTCTGAAACCGTGCTCGATGCGATTGTCTGTCAATGGGCAAGATCGAAGCGATGAAGCGGACACTTTTTACGGAATGGAAAAGAATGAAGTTGAAACCGATAATAAGATTGATTATCAATTTCAATAAAAGTATGATTAATTAGTGTGTCTTTAGCAGGATGAATGCGATTGCTTGTCCCAAAAAAGCGGAGTAGACGCGCACATTGAGCAGTAGCACTTGATTGCAAAAGGTGTGTGAAAGGAAAGATGGACATCAACAAGCTTGCCGAGCATTTTGCGCGTACCTCATTTCGAGTGGAGCAAGTATGTCGTTATGTGCGCGGGCCAGGGAAGAGCTGTGATGATTATACGGAGCCTTTTCCGGGATTTGTTTTTCCGCTGCGGGGCAAAGCCAATTTTGATTTCAGCGGCAAAGTGTACACGCTGACTCCAGGGAACGTGCTTCACGGTGGCGCGCGAATGCCGCTGAATCGAAGCGTCCTCGGCGATACGAAATGGGAATATTTACTCGTTTTATACCGGATCGTTGCACCGGAGCCGTCTGGCTTTTGCCTGCCGAACATGCATTTTCAGCTACACCCGGGGCAAAGCCCCCGCCTCCTGGAATTGCTGGAGCTATTGTGGCGCTCATCGAGAGAACCGGGCGGAATCCAGGCTTTTCAGACGGAAACGCTCTTCCGCTGCGTTCTGGAGGAACTGTTTGTCTGTGTCCGCAACCAAAGCAATGACGGAGAACAAGCGCTGTTTGAGCAAGTATCGAAGTACATACACGAGCACTATATGGATGGGCTGAGCGTACGTGCTTTGGCTGAACTGAATGATATTAATGAAAACCGTTTGTTCTATGTGTTCAAAAAATACACGGGGATGGGACCCGGCAAATATTTGATGGCCTATCGTCTCAATCGGGCGAAGGAGAGCCTGCTTGCGAATGACGCACCGATCGGCGAGGTGGCGAAAAGCGTGGGCTATGCCGATGCCTTGTACTTCAGCCGGATCTTCAAAAAGCAGGTGGGCCTCTCTCCAGCCGAATTTCGCGGAAGGTTCAGGAATAATCCATATGGATTTCAGGATGGCTCCATTCCTATCTAAAATGCGTTTTGCTACACTGACCGTAGTTTGATCGGTCAAGCAAAACTCACGTTATATCGGAGGAGACAGAATGAAAATACTCACAAGATTATTCGTAGCGATTGTCCTTTTGGCAGGTATTTTAGCGGGGTGCGCTGGAACGCCAGAGCCTGGCAATAATCAAGCAGGAGCAGGAACACCACCGGCAAAGGCGGATGAAGCCAAGCAAGAAACGGGACAATGGCCGAGAACATACGTAGACGCACTTGGCCGCGAAATCGTGTTGGAAAAGAAACCAGAGAAAGTCGCGCTCTTATTCTTCCGTAACTTCGAGCATATGTTTTTGCTGGAGGAAACTCCTGTAGCCGCTACAGATTTGAATGTTCTGGATGATTGGGAGTCACTCGCTCCCTACAGATCGAGCAAAATCACCGATATCGGTTCCATGACGAGTCCGAACCTGGAAAAGCTGCTCGAAGTCGGGCCAGACCTGATTATTATGGTGTCGGGCCGCTATGGCAGCTATGGCGATAAATTGGAGAAGATCGCTCCGGTTATTACGGTAGACAGCAATGAAAACAACTGGCAGAAAGCTTTGCGGGAATACGGCAAAATCTTCGGCAAAGAGCAAAAGGCAGAAACAGAAATTACCCGGATCGAGACATTGATCGCGGATTCCAAAGAGCAATTGAAGAAATTCAGCGACAAGACGTTTGGTGTCATCATGCTGGGAGAAAAGCAATTTTGGGGCTTTACGACGCAATTTATTTTCAACAAGGAAACCGGCCTTGGCTTGCAGCCGCCAAGCAAATACGTCGACATGTCGTCCAAAGGGGAGCAGATTTCCCTGGAAGGATTGGCGGCGATGAACCCTGACTATATGTTCGTGTCTGATATCGGCGGCTCTTCGAAAAAATTGCAAGGCTATCTGAAAAATTTGGAAGGCGACTCCGCATGGAACTCGCTGAATGCAATCAAAAACGGACATATGTACGCGTTAGACAGTTCGATCGCAGCAGGCGGGCCGCTGGGAATCGAGTTGGGAGTCAAGACCATTGTGAAAAATATGCTGGCACAATAGAAAACGCTACTGCCTCTTTTGGCAGCGCAAGAAGTGCCAAAAAGGAGAGAAACGAACTATGAATCAAGCAGAATTGTTTGACGTTACGATTATCGGCGGAGGGCCAGCAGGACTTTTCGCTTCCTTTTACAGCGGCTTGCGGGAAATGAAAACAAAGGTCATTGAATATCAGCCAAGACTGGGCGGAAAAGTCCACGTTTATCCGGAAAAAATGATTTGGGATGTCGGCGGCCTGACGCCTACGCTGGGCGAAAAGCTGATCGAGCAGCTGATTCAGCAAGGCTTAACTTTCGATCCAACCGTCGTGTTGGGGCAAAAGGTGGAGCGGATTGCCCGGGATGAGAACGGCGTGTTCATCCTGCACACTTCGGCTGGGGAGCAGCATTATAGCAAAACCGTCATTTTGGCGATCGGCGGGGGAATTTTGGAGCCGCAACGGATCGACTTGGAAGGCGCGGAGAAATTCGAAGTATCCAACCTGAGCTATACCGTCAAATCATTGCGCCGCTTCAAGGACAAAACCGTGATCATTTCCGGGGGCGGCAACTCCGCAGTCGACTGGGCGAACGAGCTGGAGCCAATCGCTAAAAAAGTGTACCTGACCTATCGCAAAGAAGCGCTGTCCGGTCATGAGGCACAAGTGACGCAGTTGTTGAACAGCTCGGCAACATGCTTTTTCAACACGACGATTACCAAGCTGATCGCGTGCTCCAACCAGGAAAAAGTCGAGCGGGTGGAATTGACTAACCACTTGACCGGAGAAGTAGAGGAGCTGGCGATTGACGAAGTGATTATCAATCACGGCTATGAGCGCGACAGATCGCTTTTGCAAAACAGTCACGTGAACCTGGAAATGGCGAATGAATACTTCCTTGCCGGAACGACAACAGGCGCTACTTCCGAGCCGGGGATTTTTGCGGCGGGAGATGTGATTTCCTACGACGGAAAAGTGCATTTGATTGCCGGAGCTTTCCACGACGCAGCAAATGCGGTCAACCAGGCGAAGCTATACATTCAGCCGGAAGCACATGAAAGCGGAATGGTTTCGTCTCACAATGAAATTTTCCAGAGCCGCAATCGCGAACTGATCAAGCAAATGATGAAATAGAGTGTCAAAACAGGGGCAGGAAATTCTCTCGGAGAGTTTCCTGCCCTTTGCATGTTTGCCAGGAAAGCAGATGATGATATTCTTAACAGTGGGCTTTTGGCATAAGCTCAGGAGCGTCGGTAAGAAAACGAGGTGAAAGGTTTTGAAGTACGGATTGTATGACAGGCCGCCCGCAGGCACGAGCATTTTGTCTGCGTTGCAGTGGATGATTGTCGCTGTCTCCAGCAGTGTTGCCGTTCCATTGATGATCGGAGACGTTTACGGCCTGAGGGCAGATGAGATTGGCAACCTGATGCAGCAGACGATGTTTTTCGTCGGTTTGGCTTCGCTGTTGCAAGTGTGGATTGGACACCGTTATCCGATGCTGGAAGGGCCGGCAGGATTGTGGTGGGGAATCTTTATCATTTTGGCTCAGTTGGGAACAAGCGTAGGACTGGCGCCGCGCGAAATCGGGCAGTCGTTTCAACTGGGGATGTGTCTGGCTGGTTTATTGTTTGTCGCATTCGGGGTGATGGGCTGGATCGGCAAACTGCAAAGATGGTTTACTCCGCTCGTATCGGGAACTTATATGATTTTGCTTGCTATTTCTTTATGCAGCAACATTTTAACCGGGATGCTTGGCATCGGCTTTCAGCATTCAAAAGAAGTGCAGCCTGGCGTAGCGCTTGTCTCTATCGGCATCGTCGCTTTGGTTGTGTGGGTGATGAGGACGAAACGATTTTCCAGCTTTGCCGTCCTGTTCGGGATGGTAGGAGGCTGGGTGCTTTACGCGGCAATGGGCTGGACGGACCCTGTACGCCCGGCTGACCAGCTGATTTCCTGGCCGACATTCTTCTTCTGGGGAGCGCCGCGCTGGGATTGGGGCGTTGTGCTGACCAGCATGCTGACGGGATTTGTCCTTTTGACGAACCTGGTAACGAGTATGGTCGTTATGGGAAAAGCGACGGAGACGGTGCCGACTGATTCGCAGTACAATCGCGGCGGGATTTTTACGGGCGTGTCTCATCTGCTTTCCGGGGTGAGCGGTGTCGTCGGGATGATTCCTCTGTCGCTTGCTGCTGCGGTGATTCAAACGACCAAGATGGCGGCCCGCCTGCCTTTTATGCTGGCTATGATCGGGATGATGCTGATCGGTTTGTTCCCGGCTGTCGCTCATTTTTTGGCGGCATTGCCGACTCCGGTCGCTTATGCGGCCATGTTCATCTCGTATACGCAGCTTCTCGGATTCGGATTGAAAGATTACGCAACGGTGAAAATGGATGAGCGAACGATCACAGTCGGCGGAAGCTCGCTTTTGATCGGGATTGGCGTGATGTTCGTTCCGGCAACGGCCTGGCAAAAGCTGCCCGCTCTGGTCAGCTTCCTGTTCGGGAACGGTCTGTTGCTCGGTGTTATCGTTTGCTTGCTGCTGGAGCACGTTGTGTTCCGCAAGCAAAAGGACCATCAGACAGAAAAAGACGGCCACGCTGCATGACGGGCCGTCTTTTTGCTAAGAAGCGACGATCGCGGTGTGAGTCAGCTCGCCGCCGTTGATTTCGGTAAACATGCGACCGACTGATCCGAGTATCTCGGCTTTTTTCTCGGCAGCAACTTGCTCGTGGAAGAAGATGACTTGCAGCAAGTTCCGGCTATGCTCGGTCACGCAAGTGCGTTTGGAATCGACAATCGGACTGCCGAAGGCTCCTTGTTCGTCCGCAAGCAGCAGCTTGCCTTCCATATGTACTTCGCGGCCGTTCAATCCTTCGTACACATCTGTTTCTTGTCCCAGACGGCAAGTTACATCGCCTGTAAGATGATCGATGTCATAAATGCCAAAGGGAAGTGCATGCAAGACGGAGAAGAAGTTATTGACGTCTACGGCACTGTTGATCCAGAAAAACGGATTGCCTTGCAACAGACGGCGAAGCAGCGCCTCGGATGACGGGCGATAGCGCGACGGGTCTATTCCCGCTTTTTTAAAAGCGCTGCGCCATTCCCGTACTCCTTCGATATCGGCAAGGCGGGACAGATCATGTTCGAGCCGCAAGCTTTCTACAAAATAGTTGATACGACCTTGCAGCATTTTGGGTGAATCGCTGACAGAAGCGCCACTGTATTGCAAAACGCCGAGGGAAAAGGCGGGAATGCGCTCGGTCACGGAAGCATCTAGCTGCACTTTCATCGTGAATCACTCCTTTTATAAAAAAATTCGCACGCGATCCGCTTTTTTTGTCAATGCTTGGAACGAAGAACAATTCTAAAGTAGTATAGCAAAATATTTTTGTGGAAGCGACTAAGCTTCGATACAATAGAAACAACAGAGGAGGTTTCCAAAGACGATGACGATGCGTGAAGTTGAGATTTATACAGACGGCGCCTGCTCTGGCAATCCCGGTCCTGGCGGCTGGGGAGCTGTGCTGATGTACGGGCAGCATATCAAGGAGATGTCAGGTGCCGAACCACATACAACGAATAACCGCATGGAGCTGCTTGCGCCGATCAAGGCGTTGGGCACGCTGAAAGAGCCTTGCAAGGTGACCTTGTACAGCGATAGCGCCTATTTGGTCAATTGTTTCCTGCAGGGATGGTACAAGGGCTGGCTGAAAAACGGCTGGAAAAACAGCAAGGGCCAGCAGGTCGAAAATCAGGATTTATGGAAAGAACTGCTTCGTCTGATGGATATCCATCAAGTAGAGTATGTGAAAGTAAAAGGACACGCCGACAACAAGTGGAACAACCGCTGTGACGAGTTGGCGACGGGAGCGATCAAACAACTGTGATTGACGAGCAAGACGTGCGCTACTGGCAACAGACGAAGCAGTCTATCATTGATTATGCCAAGGAAATCGGCATCGACAAGATTGGTTTTGCCAGCGCTGACCCTTTTTTGACACTCAAGGAACGACTGATGGAGCATAGGGAAAAAGGCTACGAATCCGGCTTTGAAGAGCCGGACCTGGAAAAGCGCACCCATCCTGACTTGCTGCTGGATGGGGCGCGATCCTTGATTTCGATCGCGCTGGCGTATCCGTCCAAGCTGGAGAATCCGCCCAAGTCCGAGCCAGGTGCTTATCGCGGAATACTGTGCCGGGCCGCTTGGGGCACGGATTACCACCACGTGCTGCGCGACAAGCTGGACAAGCTTGCCAAGTTCATAGCGGAGCTGGAGCCGGGGGCTAAAATCGAGTCGATGGTGGATACGGGCGCGCTGTCTGATCGCGCGGTCGCAGAACGGGCTGGCGTCGGCTTTGTCGGGAAAAACTGCGCGGTGATTACGCCCGAGTTTGGCTCGTGGGTTTATTTGGGCGAGTTGTTGACGAATTTGCCGTTGCCGGCGGATCAACCGATCGAGGAAGGCTGCGGCGACTGCAATATATGTGTCGACGCCTGTCCGACCGGAGCGCTTGTGCAAGGCGGACAGCTCAATGCGCAGCGGTGCATCGCATTTTTGACTCAGGTAAAAAACTTCATTCCAGACGAATTTCGCGGAAAGATCGGGAACCGCTTGTACGGCTGTGATACGTGCCAGACAGTCTGCCCGAAAAATCGCCGGATCAACAGCAACCATCATCCGGAATTTCAGCCTGATCCCGAGACAGCCAAGCCGCTCCTGATTCCGCTTTTGGAGATGAGCAACAAGGAGTTCAAGGAAAAATTCGGCCTGTCGTCATCTTCATGGCGCGGCAAAAAGCCGATCCAGCGCAATGCGATTTTGGCATTGGCGCATTTCAAGGATCGCACGGCTGTTCCTCATCTGTCGCGCCTGCTGGCCAATGATCCGCGTCCGGTCATTCGCGGTACGGCAGCCTGGGCGTTAGGGAAAATCGGGGGAGCCGAAGCGGAAGCCGCACTCTTGCGGGCGCAGGAGCTGGAGCAAGATGCAGAGGTGCAGGATGAGATTGCAAAAGGAATGAGCCTGCTGGCGAAGCAAGAAAAGCAGGAAAAGCAAGATCGACAGCCGGAAGCGAAATAAAGCGAGTTGCCGAGCTTCACCGTAAAGCAATTTGCCAAGCTTGCTTGTCACGCTGATTTTCTATCCGATCTGGTTGCATCCGAGCAGCCAAAAAGATGCTTGTTTGCATGGAAAGGCACAGGAAAGAAAGGGAGAGGATGTACGATGGCAAAAGAATTGGGCTATACCACGATGGAATCGCCGATTGGGCCGCTGCTGCTCGCTTCGACTGAGGAAGGCTTGTGCTATATCGACTTTGCGAATGAAGAGGAAGGATTGCCACGTCTCGTCAGCTGGTGCAAAAAGACGTTTATCGGAATCACTCCGACGAAGAACGAAGCGAGCAACGAGCAAGCCAGGCTGCAACTGGAGCAGTATTTTGCTGGCGAGCGTACATCATTTGAGCTTCCTATCGTTCTGTACGGCACGCCTTTTCAAAAAACGGTGTGGAATGAGCTTGTGAACATCCCGTACGGGGAGACGCGCTCCTACAAGGATATTGCCGTCGCCATCGGTGCCGCCAAAGCGGTGCGGGCGATCGGGGGAGCGAACAACCGTAACCCGATCCCTGTCATTGTTCCTTGCCATCGGGTTGTCGGGGCGAATGGCGCGCTGGTCGGATACGGAGGCGGGTTATCCATCAAAGAATATTTGCTGTCGCATGAAGAAGGCCCGCTTTTCGCCCATTCGACTTCCAATCCAGCTGTCCGCTAGTACGGATGGCTTTTCTTTTCTTCTGAATGCCGTGTCCTTGACATATTCTGTTCGTGAGATGCCAGACGGAGCGGAATGCGGAGGGCAAAAGCGCGGGAAGAGGGGGAGCGGCAGATGGAATGGCGAACGTTTGTTAAGGAATACTTCGATGCGGTTCACCATGCCTGGTTGGACGGTCAGCTTGAGCGGCTGCGGCCTTTTTATATGGGAAAAGAGCATTTGCAAGCGGAAGAATGCGGCTGGGTGAACCGCGCATATGAGCAAATGCACAAGCGGGGGGCGAAGTTGTTGCAGGTAAAAGGCCGTGTAGCCCCGACCTGTTGGCTGGAGACGGCAGGTGCTGTGGACATAACCGTTTTCTGGACGGGAAAGCGGTGGTATCTGCTCCAAGGTCGCCTGCATGAAGAAGCGAGTAATCGGCTGCTTCAGCTTCGCCTGGACAAAGCGACAGGACAGTGGGAGATTGTCGGTACGAGGGAGCGGAGAGGCGATCCAAAGAGCGAGCGGGCAGAAGAGATCATGCTGCGCCGATCCGAATTTGCATCTGCCTACGAAGACGCTATGGCACAACCGCTGCTCGTCGTGCACGGGGCGGGAGGCTACCAGCCGGAAAAGGCAGTCGCGTACGCCGAGCGGTACTGGAATACGACGAATCCCGCATACCCTCGCTTTACAGACGACTGCACGAATTTTATTTCGCAATGCCTGTATGCCGGGGGCATTCCCATGCTAATGTCCAAGGAAAAAGGCAAGGGCTGGTGGATTCGCACCGGAAAAAGCGCTGACTGGAGCTACAGCTGGACGGTGGCTCACAGCTTGTATTTGCTGCTGAAATCAGGAGGCCCGCCGATGCGCGCCGTCGCCAAGCCATCGGCTGCCGACCTCGTGCCGGGCGATATCATTTGCTACGATTTCAACGGGGATGGGCGCTTTCAGCACAATACGATTGTCGTTGCCAAGGACGCCAATCAAATGCCGCTGGTCAACGCCCACACGACAGACAGCCGAATGCGCTACTGGGCTTATGAAGACTCGACCGCCTATACGCCGCAGATGCGTTATGCCTTTTTTCACATCAGGGGCGTGTAAACAAGCTTTAGCGTCGGCGTTTGCGCACAGTTTGCATAAAAGAAACGCTGCGGGCGAGCCAGATGATGGCGGCGAAGACGAGCAAGTCGGAGAAGCTATGCGGCTCTCCTTTGATGGATTGCACATAGATCAGGCCGTGGAACAACACGAGAAGAAACAGCCATGGATTGGACAGATGCAACCTTTTCCATGAGGAGCCGCCCAACCATTTTTCTGCGCGATTGGACGATGTACACATGAGGGCCAGCAACAGGCCAAAAGCGATCGCCCCCAAATAGTTGGCGACACCGGAAAAGCTCCAGTTTGGCAGGGGCCACATGCCAGAAGCGGGAGGTGTCAGCAGAAACAAGCCAAGCCATCCGCTTGCCTTGTCAGCCTGATTGCCCGTGACGATGAACAAATTTGGCTCGCCATCAAATAAGATGAGAACGAGGGCTACGTGCAAAAGTCCGGTCAGACCAGCCCAGATGCCGACATCTCTGCGAATGGACAAGCAAGCCGTTGTCAGGCGTCCAGGCAGCCACGATTTGATCGGGCCAATCAGCAAGCTAAGACCAATGAACACAAACGAGAGATAACCAGCGATCATGCTGCACGTCTCCATGGCGGGGAAAGCGGCGAAATTCGGCCACATCCAAGCCGAAGCGATCCCGACAAAGCAAAGGGCTGCTCCGTGCGTGGCGAGGCGAAGCTGCACACGATTGGTCTTGTTCATTTTCAAGCGACACTCCTTTTGCATGTAATGGATGGGTTCCAGGTTAGATGCAGGAGCCTCGCTGTTCGTTACAGGTGTCGGCCAAGTGGTCATGACGCTGACACTTTATGTATAATAGAAGAGGTTTGGATTACCCAGTTCGTCATATACAAGGAGTTTTGCCGATATGCCGTTACATATTGTTTTGCATGAGCCGCTCATTCCTGCCAACACGGGAAATATTGCCCGCTCCTGTGCAGCGACGGGCGCTCATTTGCATTTGATTCATCCGCTTGGTTTTTCGACGGAGGACCGTTACTTGAAGCGGGCCGGCCTCGACTACTGGCACGCGGTGAACATTCATCACCACGAAAGCTTTGAGCATTTTGCCGCCGCGCAGGGAGAGGGAGCCGGTACGTTTTACTTTGTGGAGACGTGGGGCGAGAAGCTGTATACGGACGTTACTTTTCGCGATGGCGACTACATTATTTTGGGCAAGGAAACGACCGGATTGCCGGAAGAGCTGACACAAAAATACCGGGAGCAAACGATTCGCATCCCGATGAGCGGAGCTACGCGTTCCGTCAACTTGTCCAACTGTGCGGCGATTGTTTTGTTTGAAGGCTTGCGGCAGATCGGTTTTCCGGGGCTTAGCTAGAGCCAGTTCATGGCAAAGCAGCTTTTCGCTCGTTGCCAAGGGCAGGTCTATGAAAAAGGGAGAGAACGCAAATGACTACGAATACGATCCTGTTTGATCTGGACGGTACGCTTCTGGAAATGCAGACCGAGCCGTTTGTCAAAAGCTATTTGGTGGAAGTGGGCAGGCACATTGGCGACAAGTACGATACCGAGAAGCTGCTCAAGCTGATTTGGGACGCGACGAAGGCGATGATTGTAAACCAGGATGCGGACAAGACGAACGAGCAAGTATTTATCGAGTATTTTACGGCGAACAGCGAGTGGGAGCGCGAGGAAGTTTGGCCGCTGTTCGATTCCTTTTACCGCGATGTGTTCCCGACACTGTCCCATCTGACTTATCCATCGCCGTGGGCCAAAAAAATTGTGGAGACAGCCAAAGCACAAGGTTACCGCGTCGCTGTCGCCACCAACCCGGTTTTTCCACGCGAAGCGATTTTCCATCGACTCGCCTGGATCGGAATGAGTGCAAACGATTTCGAGCTGGTGACGGTTTATGAAGAGTCTCATTTTACGAAGCCAAATCCAGGCTACTTCGCGGAGATTTGTCAAAAGCTCGGGGTACAGCCGACCGAGTGCATCATGATCGGCAACCATATGCAAGAAGACATGGTCGCGTCGACATTGGGCATGAAGACGTACCTGGTCACCAACTGGATGGAAGATCGCGGCGAACCGCAGTATCCGGTCGATCAGCGGGGGTCTTTGGAGGAGTTGTACCAGGCATTAACCGAGCGCACCGGAGTTTTTGCCCAAGCATAAAGACGCTGATGTCACGGTCAGCGATACGAAAAGCAGGCTGTCAGTCGCAAAAGCGGGACAAGCCTGCTTTTTCACATACTTTTCCCAAACACGTGCGGTAGGCTAGTCTATGTACCGATCATGCTTTGCCCATCAAAAGGAGGAAGTAAACGTGAAAAAATTCGTCTCGTCGATTGCTATGGCAGCATTGTTATTCAGCGGAGTTTCAGTCGTGAGTGCACAGGATAAACCAGCAGATACAACCGTTACGTACAGCAAGGAAGAAAAAGCGCAGCATCGCCTGGAAAAATGGCAAGCGTTGGCGACCAAGCTGGGCATTGCGGTGGAAGGAAAAACGGTGGAAGAATTGAAAACGGCTGTCGAGGCTGCGAAAGCGGCGAAAAAAGCTGAAAATCAGGAAAAGTGGGCAGAAAAGGCTGCCAAGTGGAGTGTGGAGACGGCAGGAAAAACTACCAAAGAAGTAAAAGCTGCTGTCCAAGAAGCAAAAGCAGCGAAGCAAGCAGAAAAAGCGGCGAAAAAAGCAGCCAAAGAAGCGAAAAAACAGGAGCAGCTCGCCAAGCTGACCGAAAAAGCAGCGAAGTGGGGCGTCGATCCTGCGGATAAGACGGCAAAACAAATCAAGGAAGAGATCGCTGCGAAAAAGGCAGAAAAAGCAGCGGAGAAGGCACAAAAGAAAGCGGACAAAAAGCCGCAGGCATAGGATGCGAAATACAATGAAAAAAGCAGGTTGCCGATTACAGGCAGCCTGCTTTTTTTCGCCTGGGAGCAACGTGCTGAAAACAGCAAATGGCTCGTTAGCTTGTCCTTACAGATTCCAGGTTTTGTCCTCGTTGTAGCCCGCTGTCAAGATGAAGAGCAGAAAAGCTGCGAAGACCAACGCTACGATAAACGTACCCATGTTGGACAGCTCCTTTCGTAAACAAACTACTCCCATTATAGCGTAGCCTGCCCACTTTGCAAACGGATTAACGATCAGGTAAGAGACAGCTTCCGGCGCTCGCTCGCAAGCTTCAGGAAAGCGCCCAAAGCAATCGGAACGCTGAGGATTTCACCTGTGTCCAGTTGCATCCCGTACACCCATTGGTACATCACGACAGCGAGGATGATCAATGTTGCGATTCCAGTCAAGTACAGTCCTTTTGTAATTTGAACAGCATGATCTTTTTGTGTGTGCATGTGTGTGGCCTCCATGGTTGTTCTATCAATAAAGTTTTTGTGTATGATTTCGGATCGATGAGTTTATTGTACAAAACAGACTAGCTTACAAACTATTGATTTAGCTTACAAAGCAATCAATCGTACCTTACATTTCCGTAATATTCCATGCGGTCAAAATGAATTTGCCTTCGTGCAAAATTTTTGTGGCAAGATTGCCGAAACTTGTGCTCATGTCTCGCATACACATATGAAAAGGCTTGATGAGCCTGTTGGCAACTGAAGAAAACGGGTTCCGCGCGAATGCGTGACCGCAGGCAGACATATACATGAGAGTACATTGTCGTTATGGAAGAGAGAGGGGCTTATGAGGGAGGAGTGTCGAACATGGACATTTTAAAACGGATCGCTGAGCACCGGGCCCGAGAAGAAAACCTGATGTGGAGAGGGACTTTCGCCGAGTATTTGCAGTTGGTACGCAAAAATCCGCAAATTGCCCAGACGGCTCATTCACGCGTCTACAACATGATTAAAAGTGCTGGTGTCGAAGAAAATGAGGATGGCACACGTTCGTACCAATTTTTCAGCCGGGAAATTTTCGGCCTGGATCGCTCCATCGAGCGGCTGGTCGAGGAATATTTCCATTCGGCGGCGCGTCGTCTGGATGTACGCAAGCGCATCTTGCTCTTGATGGGCCCTGTCAGCGGCGGTAAATCCACACTCGTTACGATGCTCAAACGGGGGCTGGAGGAGTATTCCCGAACAGAGGCAGGCGCCATTTACGCGCTTGACGGCTGCCCGATGCAGGAAGAGCCGCTGCATCTGGTCCCGCATGAGCTGCGCCCGGAAGTAGAGGAAGAACTGGGCATCAAAATCGAAGGCGAGCTTACGCCGTACAACCGCATGAGGCTGGAAAGCGAATACGGCGGACGCATCGAAGACTTCCCGGTTTGCCGCATTCTTTTCTCGGAAGCGAATCGCGTCGGGATTGGTACATTCAGCCCCTCCGATCCCAAATCGCAGGATATTGCCGATTTGACAGGCAGCATCGACTTTTCCACGATCACCAAATACGGCTCCGAGTCCGATCCTCGCGCCTATCGCTTTGACGGGGAGCTGAACAAGGCCAACCGCGGTCTGATGGAGTTCCAGGAAATGCTCAAATGCGACGAGAAATTCCTCTGGCATTTGCTGTCGCTGACGCAGGAAGGAAACTTCAAGGCTGGGCGTTTTGCCTTGATATCTGCGGATGAGCTGATCGTGGCCCACACGAATGAATCCGAGTACAAAGCGTTTATTGCCAACAAGAAAAACGAAGCTTTGCAATCGAGGATTATCGTCATGCCGATGCCGTATAACTTGCGGGTCAGCGACGAAGAAAAAATTTATTCGAAATTAATCAAGCAATCGGATCTCGGACATGTGCATATTGCGCCGCATGCGCTGCGGTCAGCTGCTATTTTCTCTATTCTTACTCGTTTGAAGGAATCGAAAAAGCAAGGAGCCGATTTGCTGAAAAAAATGCGCCTGTACGATGGCGAATCGGTGGAGGGCTTCAAGGGTGCCGATCTGGAGGAGCTGCGAAACGAGCACGCGGACGAAGGCATGGCTGGCATCGACCCGCGCTATGTCATCAATCGCATCTCCAGTGCGCTGATTCGCCGCGATACGGAGTGCATCAATGCGCTGGATATTCTCCGCGCCCTGAAGGAAGGCTTTGACCAGCATCCGTCGATTACGAAGGAGCAGCGGGAGCGCTATATGAACTTCATCTCCAGCGCCCGCAAGGAATACGACGAGCTGGCGAAAAAAGAAGTGCAAAAAGCGTTTGTCTACAGCTACGAGGAGTCTGCGAAAACGCTCATGGACAATTACCTCGACAACGTCGAAGCGTATTGCAATATGAACAAAATTCGTGACCCCGTCACTGGCGAGGAGATGGACCCAGATGAGCGCCTGATGCGTTCGATCGAGGAGCAGATCGGCATCTCGGAAAATGCCAAGCGGGCATTCCGTGAAGAAATCCTCATTCGCATCTCGGCCTACGCGCGCAAAGGGAAGCGTTTTGACTACAGCACGCACGACCGTCTGCGCGAAGCGATCGAGAAGAAGCTGTTCGCTGATCTCAAAGACGTCGTCAAGATCACGACGTCGAACAAAACGCCGGATGAGCATCAATTGAAAAAGATCAACGAGGTGACAAAGCGCCTCATCGAAGAGCACAGCTATTGCCCGGTTTGCGCCAACGAGCTGCTCCGTTACGTGGGAAGCTTGCTGAACAGGTAATTGCTTGAAGCCCGAACAGCCTGCCAAAGCACACTCACGCTTTTTATCCAGCACGTCATATTCGGCGCAGACTGCGCCAGTTGCTAGGAGGAGACGGCATGGAAGATGCACCATCGTTCATTGTCTCCCGGGAAGACTGGTCGCTGCACCGCAAAGGGTACCAGGACCAAAATCGACACCAGGAAAAAGTGAAAGAAGCGATCAAAAAAAACCTGCCCGATCTCGTAAGCGAAGAAAACATCATCATGTCAAACGGTCGGGAAGTTATCAAGATCCCTATTCGCTCCCTGGATGAATACCGATTGCGATTCAACTTCCAAAAGGGAAAGCATGGCGGTCAAGGCAAAGGAAACAGCAAGGTTGGAGATGTCGTTGCCAAAGACGGCGATCAGGCGCAAGGTCCGGGAAAAGGCCAAGGGGCTGGGGATCAGCCGGGAGTGGATTACTACGAAGCTGAAATCAGCGTCGAGGAATTGCAGGAAATGCTTTTCGCCGAGCTTGAGCTGCCGAATTTGCAGCGCAAAGACGAGGACCAGATTGTCATTGAGGAGACGCGTTTCAACGATGTCCGGAAAAAAGGGTTGATGGGCAACATCGACAAAAAGCGGACCCTGATCGCAGCGATCCGCCGCAACGCCCTCGCCGGCTACAGCGATCTGGAGCTGGGCATCAACGAGGACGACCTGCGCTTCAAAACGTGGGAAGAGATCATCAAGCCGCACTCGAACGCCGTCATCATTGCCATGATGGATACTTCGGGCAGTATGGGCGTCTTCGAAAAGTACATTGCGCGCAGCTTCTTCTTCTGGATGGTACGGTTTTTGCGCACGAAGTACGAAAAAGTGGAGATCGTCTTCATCGCGCACCATACCGATGCAAAAGAAGTGACTGAGGATACTTTTTTCTCAAAAGGAGAGAGCGGGGGAACGATTTGTTCCTCCGCCTACAAAAAAGCGCTGGAGATCATCGACAGCCGCTATCCGTCTTCGCAGTACAACATTTACCCGTTCCACTTTTCCGATGGCGACAACTTGACGTCCGACAACGAGCGTTGCGTGAAGCTGGTGAAAGAGCTTATGGACAGATGCAACATGTTCGGATATGGCGAAGTTAATCAGTATAATAGGCATTCCACACTCATGTCAGCGTATCGCCACATCAAGGAGCCGAAGTTCTTGCATTGTGTAATTCGGGAAAAGGGCGAGGTTTACAAGGCGCTCAGGACGTTTTTTGGGAAGAAGGAAGCGATGACTTGAGAGTAGGCTAGAAGAGATGATGGAAAGCCGACAGTATCCTGTGAGGGGATGCGGTCGGCTTTTTGCGTGAAATGGCTTATTATATTGGGTGCTTACGGTTTGTTAGTTTACAACTAAAGTGAAGTTTGTTATTTTATATATCTATCAAAAGTATAATAAAAAGGAGCATGCTCTGTGAAAACATTAGTCATTGTAGCCCATCCTCATCTGGATCAATCGAAAGTGAACAAAGCCTGGGTGGAAAGACTGAAGCAGGAAGCGAGCATCACGGTTCACGATTTGTATGCGGCTTACCCTACTTTCGAGATCGATGTGCAAAAAGAACAACAGCTCATGATGGAGCATGACCGGGTTGTCTTTCAGTTCCCGTTCTACTGGTACAGCACGCCAGCCATTTTGAAGCAATGGCAGGATGCTGTTTTAACCTATGGCTGGGCTTATGGCGCAGAGGGAAACAAGCTGCACAACAAAGAGTTCTTGCTGGCAATTTCTGCGGGCGGGCCGGAGCAAGCTTATGCGCGTGATGGCTATAACTTTTTCACAATCGAAGAGCTGACGACACCACTGCATGCGATGGCAAACTTGACGGGAATGAAGTATCTGGCTCCGTTCCGCTTCCATGGCGCGGGTCAAGCATCGGAGGAACAGATCGCGCACAGTGCGGGGGAGTATGTGAAGCATATTTTGAATCCTGCTTTGGCGACGTAAGGACATGCTAACGGTGTACAAGATCTCTTAGTGGAAAAAAGGGATGTGGCGGCTTGGCGGAAGGATGCAGGAAAGATGGGGGCAAATTTTTGACCGCGCTTCTCCCCGATGCGAGAAAATGGCTGATGCTAGGAGTTTACCAGTGCGGTAGTAGTTGAACTGCATTTGGAAAATATGTAAAATGAATGTATCGGTCGCATGCTAAAGGCAACAGACCGATTTCCGTGCGTGTGCCATGTAGACCCTCCACAAGTCTACTCCCACGGATAATCTCGACTTTCCACTAAGCTTTCGAAAACAACGATGCGAGCATCCTCTCAGCCCAAAAAGCTCCGGGGATGCTCGCATACGTTGGGGGAGTAAGCGCCAAGCCAGTTTGAACGACTGGAGTCTCCGTGAAATCAGGCAGAATACAACTGAGAAAATGGGCTGCTCGAAAGAGAGTGTGGGAACGCTTGCGGTTGTAGGGATTGGTAAGACAGGAGTTCGAAAGCTTAGTGGAGAGCTTCGGGGTTAGCACCAAAAATCCACGGTGCGATGACGAAAGACAGACCCAAAAGTTCGAAAGCTTAGTGGAGAGCTTCGGGGTTAGCACTTTCTTTTTTCCGGTGAGCGTTTCTTTCGCTCCATGTTCGAAAGCTTAGTGGAGAGCTTCGGGGTTAGCACCAGCAGAAGGAGGATAATATGGGGCAGTTTAACGCTTCGTTCGAAAGCTTAGTGGAGAGCTTCGGGGTTAGCACAACAATGTTAATTTCTTTGTATATATGGGATTAAGTTCGAAAGCTTAGTGGAGAGCTTCGGGGTTAGCACTTTGGAGCAGACTCTACATTCCATTTTCGACTTGATGTTCGAAAGCTTAGTGGAGAGCTTCGGGGTTAGCACCGGCAATCGATCTGAAAGTGCGGCAAGCTGGCGAAGTTCGAAAGCTTAGTGGAGAGCTTCGGGGTTAGCACGAAGGATGGCACGCAGAGCGTATGGCAAACCGTTAAAGTTCGAAAGCTTAGTGGAGAGCTTCGGGGTTAGCACCGTTTGGCATGGCTACTGGTAGCATATTTTTGTGGGCGGTTCGAAAGCTTAGTGGAGAGCTTCGGGGTTAGCACACGGCTTCATCGATCTCAACAAAATTCCGGTTGCGTTCGAAAGCTTAGTGGAAAGCTTCGAGATTAGCACTTAGCGGAATAGAAGATGAGGTAAATGAGTTCGAATCGTTCGAAAGCTTAGTGGAGAGCTTTTGGGATAGCACGTGAACCAGGAGATTATAAAGACATGTGGGGTCGCTTATTTATTTACGCCGACATGTCAAACGTGTTATGATGGAAGCAAGATCGGTTACACTTTCAACATGAAGTGTTTAATGTTTAACCAAAAGTGGACAAAATAAAAACCGACAGGGTGTTCCCGCACTCTGCCGGTAGTACAATAGACGTTCCCTCAAGGGGACGGCTCAGCTTAATAGTCGATCAGAATGACCGCCTTGGACGCCAATCTCAAGGGCGGTCATTTCTTTTGGTCAGGGCAACAACGATTGTTACAACGAGACTCAAAAGCCCAACGATAAAGCCGCCGAACTGGAGCATAAGTGTAAGCATTTCGTGAGTAATTGCCACGTTCCCACCTCCCCTCGCTTCCGACATGGGAGATGAGCCGACCACCCTTGAGAGCCGTGTCTAATGTACTTGCCCATATTTTACTATGAGATTTCGGGTAAAGCCATTTTTATCTTGCAGGATCTTCTACGATCTTCCATGATCTTGTAAAATCACGATCCAATCTGTTTCAGACGATTATTTTTCTAACAAACTCCAGGGGTTCATATGGGGGGCGTGACATCATCATAGTTGATCTGTATTTGGAAAGTATATAAAATAAACGTATCGGTCGCATGCTAAAGGCA
>NZ_DOTK01000083.1:28644-28803 GCF_003521185.1 Brevibacillus sp. | reverse complement strand
GAGTCCCGTCAGCTCCGCCATTTCTTGTTTCTAGAGAAGAAATGGCGAAAAAGTATGTGGCTCGGTAGCTCAGTCGGTAGAGCAGAGGACTGAAAATCCTCGTGTCGGCGGTTCGATTCCGTCCCGAGCCACCATGTGAGAGCCATTAGCTCAGTTGGT
>NZ_DOTK01000083.1:0-28627 GCF_003521185.1 Brevibacillus sp. | reverse complement strand
ATGGCTCACCAGTTTTTACAAAACATAGAAAAAGAAAACACGATAAACTATGCGGACGTAGCTCAATTGGTAGAGCGTCGCCTTGCCAAGGCGAAGGTCGCGGGTTCGAGACCCGTCGTCCGCTCCATTTCCGTTCGTAAACACCACTTGCTATGCGCCAGTGGTGTTTTCCTGCTTTTACCTGTGAAATGAACACTTTAAAAGACGAGTCAGCTTGTAGGCTGGCACCGCTTCTGGTACGATACTTGAAGTGCTGCTCCTACGATGTTGGAGGTTTTATGAAACATACCAAAAGTATTTTGAAAAAAACGACTGTCGTTGACTTCAAACAAGATGCCACTTTTTTTGTTGACCGTGGTATGCGCTTTTTGAATCGGTACGACTATGAGAAAGCACTGCGATCGTTTCGGCGGGCTGTCGAGATGGAACCAGCCAACGCTGAGTGCCACTGTCATTTGGCTAGTGCCCTCGCTGAGACGGGGCAGTTTGAAGCATCGAATGAAGTCCTCTATGAGGTTATAGAAAAATGGGACCCGTCCATGGTAGAAGTGTATTTCTACATGGCGAACAACTACGCCAATCTCGAAGATTACCAGATGGCTGAAGAAATGGCTGTGCGCTATTTGCAGGAAGCCGGCAACGGACATTATCGGGAGGAAGCGGAAGAACTGCTCGATTACATTTACTTCGAGCTGGACTTGCCGCCGCGTCATTTTCTCCCGAGCGAAAATGAAGATGTGTACAGCAAACATGAGCGGGCACGTCGCAGCTTGGAAGAAGGTCGCTTCCTGGAGGCTTTGGACATTTTGAAAGAAATCGTGGAAGCCGACCCTGACTTTTTGCCAGCCTGGAACAATTTGTCCCTCGCCTATTATTACGTGGGCGACTTCCAGCAAGCGATGGAGACGATCGAGAAGACGCTGGAAAAAGAGCATGGCAATTTGCATGCCTTGTGCAATCTGGCTGTTTTGCTCTCCCATCACAACCATACTGTTGAGCTGCTGGCTTTGATGGACATGCTCAAAAAAGTCGTGCCGTTCCATCCGGAGAACACCTACAAGCTGGCGACGACCATGGGAGTCCTGGGACAGCATGACGAAGCTTTCTTCCACTATCAGCGAATGCTGCGCGCTGGCCGTCCGCACGAGGCTTGCACGTACCACTACGCGGCGATCTCGGCGTATTTGAGCGGACGAAAAGAGCAGGCACTGCGCTGGTGGCAAAAAGCAAAGCAGATGGACCCGGAATCCGGAATTGCTGACCAGTACATTCACATGGTAAAAAGCGAGCAAGAAGGGGAAACTATAAAGCCGATCCCTTATCAATACAATCCTCCGCAACGCGATGTTTCGTGGGAAAAAGCGCCTTTTACGGGAGTAGAGGATTTCAAAAACGATCCGATGATTCGTGCTTCGCTTTTGTGGGCTTTGCAGCATGGGCGGGACGAAGTCAAATTCGCCGTTTTGCAAACTTTGTCGTTGATCGGCGATGACGAGGCTGAACATGCCGTTCGCCAGTTTTACTACCAGACGGACAACCCTCAACTGCAAAAGCTGGCGTTGCTCGCTTTGGCTGACATGGGGGCGGCGATGCCTGAGGATGCGCCGGACTCGGCAAAGCACGCCAGCCACACGGGGATCGTACAAGGTGAGATGAGTGTGGAAGAGGGCATTCACCGCTACTTGATCGCAGAGGGCCAGCAGGAGGCAGGAGAGTGGTGCCTTCAGGTGTGGAACGTGCATCATGAATATATGCTCAGCCAAGTACAAGTGCGGAAAGCAGTTGCATGGATCGCTGCATTAGAATATGTATACGGAACTGTGGTAAACAGCAAGAAGTCGCAAGCGCACCTGGCTCAAAAGTACGGAGTTTCGGCTGCAACCGTCTCGAAGTGTGTCAAAGTATTGTCGACGCTTGATTTTAAATAGATTATTACTTTATAATAACTATAAATAAAGAAGCGTGTCAGACGAGGAGGCAACATATATGAGCGATCAAAAAGTTTATGATGTGATCATCGCCGGAGCCGGCCCTGCTGGTATGACGGCTGCTGTATACACTTCCCGTGCCAATATGAGCACTTTGATGCTGGAGAGAGGCATCCCGGGCGGTCAGATGGCCAACACCGAGGAAATCGAGAACTATCCAGGATTCAGCTCCATTCTCGGACCTGACCTGTCTACCAAAATGTTTGAACATGCGCAGTCATTCGGCGCTGAATACGCTTATGGCGAGATCAAGGAAATCCGCGATGAAGAGCCATACAAACGCGTAATCGCAGGCGACAAGGAATACTTGGCGAAATCTGTGATCGTTGCTACCGGAGCAGAGCACCGTCTGCTCGGAGTGCCGGGAGAAAAAGAACTGTCCGGCCGCGGCGTTTCGTATTGCGCGGTATGTGACGGAGCTTTCTTCCGCAACAAAGAGCTGGTTGTAGTAGGCGGCGGAGACTCTGCGGTTGAGGAAGCCGTATTCTTGACCCGCTTTGCTTCCAAAGTAACGATCGTACACCGTCGTGATCAGTTCCGCGCCCAAAAAATCTTGCAAAAACGCGCTTTTGAAAACGAAAAGATCGAAGTGATCTGGGATTCCGCCGTCAAAGAAATTCGCGGTGAAGGAAAAGTTCAATCCGTTCTTTTGGAAAACACCAAAACAGGTGAGCAAAGCGAGTTTGCGACAGATGGCGTGTTCATCTACGTAGGTATGGACCCACTGACAGAAAGCGTCCGTTCGCTGGGCATCACCAATGACGCTGGCTACATTTTGACTGATGAAAAAATGTACACAAAAGTAAAAGGCGTGTTCGCAGCCGGCGACGTTCGTGAAAAAATGCTGCGTCAAGTCGTAACCGCGACCGGAGACGGTTCGATCGCTGCTCAATCCGCGCAACATTACGTGGAAGAGCTGAACGAAAAGATAAAGGAACAAAATGTCACAATCTCTTAACGTGCTTGTAACATGGGTGAAATAATTCAAGGGTAAGATAAAGACAATGAATTGACCCCCTTATCTATATAAACATTGTTGCGTGGCTGAGAATGCAGTCGCGCATCTTTTTTTGTCCAAAAACAGCTTGTACGCTTTGGAAAAACAGATGGGAAAAGTGGGGAAGCGCCCAAAAAGGTGCGAATAGGGCAGTGATTATGGTATGCTATTGTCAGAATCGTAGGAGGCGAGTTGCGTGACGGAATTGGGAAACGACAAGGCCATTAATCTCCTGATCATTACCGGAATGTCAGGTGCGGGAAAAACAGTTGCTGTACAAAGCTTGGAGGATTTGGGTTATTTTTGCGTCGACAACCTGCCCCCTGTACTGATTCCCAAATTTGCCGAGTTGGTCAAACAGTCTGGCGGGAGTATTGAGCGTGTCGCTTTGGTTATCGATTTGCGGGGACGGGAGTTTTTCGAAAGTCTGTCCGTAACGATCGAGAGTCTGGAGCAGATGGAGGGATTGTCGTACCACATCCTCTATCTCGATGCGAACGATCAAACGCTGGTTTCCCGTTACAAGGAAACCCGTCGCAGACATCCGCTTTCACCGAACGGTTCCCCTCTGGAAGGAATACATGCTGAGCGCCGCTTGTTGCAGGAAATGAAGGGCTGGGCGCATCAGATTATCGATACGAGTCAAATGAAGCCGGCACAGCTTCGTGAAAAAATCATCAACCAATACGCACAACAAGGATCACCCCTTACGATCAATGTATTGTCGTTTGGCTTTAAATACGGTACGCCGATTGACGCGGACTTGATGTTTGATGTCCGGTTTTTGCCAAACCCTCACTACGTGGACGAATTGCGGCCCAAGACCGGATGTGATCCAGAAGTGGCTGATTACGTGATGAAACACAAGGAAACAAAAGAGTTCATCGAGAAGCTGACGGACTTTTTGGCGTATACGTTGCCGCATTACCAGCGGGAAGGGAAAAGCCAGTTGGTGATCGGCATCGGATGCACGGGAGGAAAACACCGTTCAGTCGCCATCGCCGAGCATTTGGGGGAGACGTTCGGAAAAGATTTTACCATCCGTGTCAGTCATCGAGACATGGAAAAGAACAAGTGAGCATAGGATGGCAGGAAGAAAAAGCAAGACGATGCACATGAGATAGCCACCTGTTTATTTGTATCAGAAATAATGAGGTGACATATGCCTACTAAGGGAATGGGGAGGCTACAGTCAAGGCCATTACGAATTGTCGTCATTGGCGGAGGAACGGGTCTGTCCGTCCTTTTGCGCGGTCTGAAGCATGAGCCGGTGCATATCACAGCGATCGTAACCGTAGCAGACGATGGGGGAAGCTCGGGACGTCTGCGCGAGGAAATGGATATGCTGCCACCGGGAGACATTCGCAATGTGTTGACTGCTTTGGCCGATACGGAGCCGTTGATGGAAAAAGTCATGCAGTACCGTTTTTCCTCAGGCACGGGATTAGCAGGGCATAATTTGGGAAATCTACTACTTGCGGCGATGAACGAAATCACGGGAGATTTTGTGACCGCAGTGAAAACGTTAAGCGGGGTTTTGGCAGTGCGAGGAGATGTACTGCCTGCATCTACGCAATCCATTCGTCTGAAAGCGGAGATGACGGATGGCTCCATCGTGGTGGGCGAATCCCAAATACCGCTGACGGGCAAGGAAATCAAACGGGTTTTCCTTGATCCTGTGGATGCTGTGCCGCTGAGCGAAGCTCTTTTGGCCATCGCCGAGGCGGATGCCATTTTGATTGGCCCGGGCAGCTTGTATACGAGCATACTGCCCAATTTGCTGGTGCGAGGCTTGTTTGCTGCGCTCAGACGCTCTACGGCCCCAAAGATTTACATTTGCAATGTAATGACACAGCCAGGAGAGACGGACGGTTTTTCCGCCTCCAAGCATGTGCAGGTTATGTACGAACATGTTAACGAATCATTTTTAGATACGATCATTGTCAACTCAGCAGAGCTGCCGAACCACGTATTGGAGAAATACGCGGAAAAAGGAGCTGCTCCCGTCCCGTGCGATCTGAAAAAGCTGCGTCAGCTCGGCTTGCATATTGTTGCAAAGCCGCTGGTCACATTCGAGGACGGTTACCTGCGTCATGATGCGCATGCAGTAAGCAAGCAAGTCGTTTCACTCGTCAAGCGCAGACGAAAGGTGCTGAAGATAGAGAAGGAGTAGTGAAGTTCGATGTCATTCGCCGCACATACCAAGAAAGAACTGACCATGATGGAGGGCGCCGATTGCTGCAACAAGGCCGAATTGTCTGCCTTGATCCGCATGAATGGGAGCTTGCAGTTCGGGGCAGGACGCCTGGTGCTGGATGTGACGACGGAAAACGCGGCGATTGCCAGAAGGATTTACACCTTGATCAAAAAGCTGTTTCAGACGCACTGTGAGCTGCTCGTCCGCAAAAAAATGCGTCTGAAAAAGAATAACGTCTACATCGTGCGTATACCCAACCAGGCCAATGAGATCTTGCAAAACCTGGCGATCATGGACAGCAGTCTCTCGTTCGTACCGGGGATCGCTCCTGAAATCGTGAAAAAGTCGTGTTGCCGGGCCGCCTACCTGCGTGGAGCTTTTCTGGCGGGCGGATCGGTCAATCACCCGGAAGCGTCCAGCTACCATCTGGAAATATTCACTTCCTACCAGGATTTCTGCGAAGCATTGACCAAGATCGCCAATCGGTATAAACTAAATGCCAAGTGCATCGAGCGGAAAAAAGGGTACGTCCTCTATATAAAAGAGGGCGAGAGAATTACCGAGTTTTTAAGTCTTATCGGTGCGCATCAGGCTCTCTTGTACTTCGAAGATGTCCGGATCGTCAAGGACATGCGAAACTCTGTAAACCGGCTGCATAATTGCGAGATTGCCAACATCAACAAAACGGTAAACGCTGCCACAAGACAGATGGAAAACATTCAGCTCATCGATCAGGAAATGGGGCTGGAGAATTTGCCCAGACGTCTGCGGGAAGTGGCGGAGCTTCGCGTGGCTCACCCCGATATCAATTTGAAAGAGTTGGGGGAAATGGTCCCGAGTGGAGTTGTCAGCAAATCGGGAATTAATCACCGCTTGCGAAAAATTAATGAAATCGCTGACAAAATACGAGAAAAACAAAATCTTTCGATGTAATTGCATGCTATACTAAAGGATAATAGTCTACAAGTAAGGAGGTCCATTCATGGTTCAACAGCAGGTTGTGGTTCAGTTGAAGACCGGTTTGCAGGCTCGTCCGGCTGCCTTTTTCGTGCAGGAGGCCAACCGCTTTGTATCGGAAGTATTCGTAGAAAAAGGCAACAAAAAAGTTAACGCGAAAAGCATCATGGGTATCATGAGCCTCGCGATCAGCTCCGGAACGGAGATTACCATTTTGGCGGAAGGGCCGGATGCCTCCCAGGCAGTATCGAGCCTCTCGACGTTGGTAAGCAAGGAAGAGTAGACAGATGGATGAAGACACTGTCCCGAAAGGGGAGTGTCTTTTTTTGTACAGATGCCCATGCATCAATTTCGTGAACGGAGGGTATTGCTAAACAATGTAGAGCGCAAAAAGGAGGAATGACTCATGAGCAATCGTGACACGTGTCAGGATAGCTGCAACGAAGGCCGGGATTCTTATGACATGGACATCGACCGGATGATCAATGAAGGGCTTGGCGGCGGAATCGTTTCTGATCAGAACGGTCTGATCGAAGAAACCAGCGTGGATACGATGACAGGGGCAAGCTCCGCGCAGCAAGCCTTAGAAAACGAGCGATAAGAGGGACGAAGCCATGGATCTGACAAGAGCGCAGGCAATCCTTTATTCTCCTGAGAAAATAAAGGTAGAATACCAGGGTGAATCGGTATGGATCGACTCTGTCGATGAGAAGACGTCCACAGCGCGTATTCATCAGGAAAGAAATCCGGGCAACAGCTTGACTGTGTATGTCAGCCAGTTGGAGGAATTGTGAAGTAGATGCAAAAAACACTCGGCCAGTCGTTGGCACGAGTGTTTTTGTGACGAAAGTCGTTACTTTTTCGCAGATGGCTCGGAAGTAATCACTTTGTCGATCAGTCCGTACTCTACTGCTTCCGCAGCGGAGAGGAAGTTGTCGCGATCCGTATCTTTTTGGATGCGCTCCAGTGGCTGTCCTGTCCGTTCAGCCAGGATGGTGTTCAAGTGGTCGCGCATTTTCAAAATGCGTTTTGCCGCGATTTCGATATCGCTTGCTTGACCTTGTGCACCGCCCAGAGGCTGGTGAATCATGACTTCACTGTTCGGCAGGGCATAGCGCTTGCCTTTTGTTCCGGCAGCCAACAGGAAAGCTCCCATGGAAGCAGCCATTCCGATACAAATGGTGGAAACGTCAGGTTTGATGAAGTGCATCGTATCGTAAATCGCCATGCCGGCAGTGATGGAACCGCCCGGGCTATTTATGTACAGATGAATGTCTTTCTCCGGATCTTCCGCCTGAAGGAACAACAGCTGGGCCACCACAATGTTGGCTACCGTGTCGTTGATGGGAGTTCCCAGAAAGATGATGCGGTCTTTGAGCAGGCGCGAATAAATATCGTAAGCACGTTCACCGCGGTTTGTCTGTTCAATGACGGTTGGAATCAAATTCATGTGCATCTAGTCTTCCTCCTCTCTTTGTAAGATTATCATACACAAAAGGTCAATGAAGGTCAAACACATAAGTGCACGCCCTCCCTACCATGGTTGCCAAATTGTCTCTCTCTAAACCTATGGCGGAACGAATGATTTCATTCTTCCTCTGTGTCCTCCGCTTCCGCCAGATCCACGGCAAGCTTGAGCGTCGCCTTCATTTTTTTCCCTTTGATGATCGTGTACTCGTCTATTTGCAAGGCCGATAAGTGATTGATGGCTTCTGCCAGCTCCTGCTGATTTTTGTACGGCTGGATCGTCAACAGGCATTCTTCGTCACTGGCTTCCTGGTATATCAGAAAAAATCGCTCGCCTGCCATGAAGGCACTCTCCCATCTTTATAATTATCCACAGTTTTATCCACAGGTTGTGCACAAAAACATTTGTTCGCGGGATAGCATGCGTTGATTCCCATAGTTTTGGCATAATTGGCTAATCCTTTACATAGGAAAAGTATGGAACAAAAAAGGAGGAATATGAAGATTTGTGTCGAAAAACACAAAATTGGAATTCATTTCATAACAATCAAGGGGTGTTTATTATGCTTCGCAAGTTTTCCACATTGATGCTGACAGCTGCTTTGCTGACCGGAAGCGTAGCTGCAACAGCGGCTTTTGCTCAAACGGCACCTGCCAAACAACAAATCAAAATCACGGTTCAACTTAACGGCAAAGAGCTGCCATTTCCTCAGGACATCGTGACCGAGAACGGGGTAGCTTATGTCAATGCAAGCACTTTGGCAGTCGCACTGGGCGGTGCAGCTGCTTGGGATTCCACAACCAAATCGCTGCTGGTTTCCAAAGACAACAAGTACGGCCTGCGCATGTATGAAAACAACACGTTTGCATACAAAAACGGAAAAGAAACCCGTGTAGCAAACCCGCCGCGTCCCGTGACTGGTGGCGTATTGGTACCGCTGGTGTTCATCGCGGAAGAGCTTGGTGCAAAAGTGTCCTACGATGCAAAAACATGGACATACAAACTGACTACCGAGATCAACAAGTAACGCTTTGGATGATTCCTCCGTTGTGATTGCCCTGTGGCTTCTCGTATAATAGAGAAAAAGCAGGCGCAATCGAGAGGGGACTTACAAAAATGCAAGGAACCACGTTTGCCAGTGTAGCGTTGCTGGTTGGCTTTGTGGTAGTGGCTATATACGTTATGTGCAAAGCGTATTCCCAAAAATACAAAGAGTAACAAATATTTACCAAAAAAGAAGCCGCACCTTTCACGGGTGTGGCTATTTTATTTAATTTTCAGAAAATATACCATACAGGAATATAAACTTCCACAATAAAACAACCAAAATATTATCATTTCTATTGCAAATTTTCTAAAATATCCTACAATAAAAGAGTGATTCATAGTTTGCACGTAAATAAAGAGGGGGATGTTTCGCTATGAAGAAACAAAAATCACTGTCGATCCTGGCTGCTACCGTAGCACTGGGGACATTGCTTGCAGGCTGCGGGGGCGGCCAGTCCAGCGCACCACAATCGAATGCAAACGGCGGCGGAAGCACCGGAGGCGGAGGGGCTGGGGAAAAACTGGTCATCGCTGTAGTCGGTCCGATGTCCGGTCAATATTCCGATTACGGAAGCACGGCCAAAGCAGGTGCTGAATATGCCCTGAAAGAAAAACAAGAGGCGTTCAAAGCACTCGGCTTTGAAGTACAGCTTTCCGCACAAGACGACCAGGCTGACCCGAAACAAGGGGTAGCGGTCGCACAAATGTTGATTTCCAATCCTGATGTAGTAGGGGTTGTAGGCCACGCAACAACGGGTGCCTCCATCACTGCTGCTGCTCAATACGATCAAGAGAAGCTCGTCATGGTATCGCCATCTGCGACAGGCTCTGACCTGACGGAGCAAGGCAAAAAGATCGTACACCGCATCTGTGCGCGTGACGACCAGCAAGGTTCCAAGGCAGCGATCTATGCGAAAAACCAACTGGGCGTAAAAACAGCGTTCGTCATGCACGACAAGGCTGCTTACGGTCAAGGGCTTGCTGAAGAAGTGAAAAAGCAATTTGAAAAAGACGGCGTGGAAATTGTCGGCTTTGAAGGGGTAACAGCTGGAGAGAAAGATTACAGTGCCGTCATCAACCAGATCGTATCCAAAAATCCGGAAATGATCTACTTCGGCGGTTACTACTCCGATGCGGGCATTATCGTGAAGCAAGCGCGCGAAAAAGGCTACAAAGGCATCTTCATGGGTGGAGACGGCTACGACTCTGCTGACCTGGTGAAAATCGCTGGTGCCGATAACGCGAACAACGTAGTGTTCACTTCTACTGTCGGCGATGTAGGGGCTACACCTGAAGGCAAGAAATGGATCGAAGACTTTGAAAAATCGACTGGCAACAAAGTGGGTATCTTCACATCCTTTGGCTATGACTCCATGGGTGTAATGCTCAGCGGTTTGGAAGAGGCGATCAAAGCGAACGGCGGCAAAAAGCCAACCCGTGAGCAAGTGCTGGAAGCTGTGCACAAAACAAAAGACTACAAAGGCAAATTCGTTAACGTAACGTTCAACGAAAAAGGCGACAACGAGTTCGCGTCCGTATACGTGTACAAATACGAGAACGGTCAAAAAGTATACATCGGGGAAGCGAAATAATCGCTCAGTATGATCAGGCCGTTTCGGACATACTACGTTTGGCACGAAGACCAGCTAACATGAGGAGGGATTCGCATGTCAAACAATCGCAATACGAAAAACGGCGGCAATCAGGGACACAGCAGCAAGACGCAGGGCACGCAAAAGCAAAAGTCCGAGCGAGATCGCAACCTGAATAAGCAAGACCCGCAATAAGCAAAAGCCCACCCAAGCGAGCGATAAGCTCCTGGGTGGGTTTTTGTGTTTACCAGATTCCTTGCTTGCTCGGCAGGCGTTTTTCCGGATGGCCGTAGCCTTGATGCTTGCGGCTTCTGAGGTTTTTGGCTTGTGATTCATGAATTTTGGCGACGAACTCACTCGTACTCATCTTGGTAAAATCCATCGGGCACCTCCATGCGGTTTGGCTTGACGCCTTTCTTTAGGATAGCCCTTTTTCAGCGGCGACAATCGGCAACGTGATTTTTACCGTAGTTCCTTCCCCTGGCTTGCTGCTCACTTCCAGATGGCCGTCGTGGTCTTTGATGATTTTGCGGCTGATCATCAGCCCTAATCCGGTTCCATTGTCTTTGGTCGTGAAAAAAGGCTCGCCCAGCTTGGGAAGCAGCTCTTCCGGTATGCCGCAGCCATTGTCGGTAATCGTGATGACCACTTGGCCAGCGGCTTTTGCCGAAGTGGTCAGGGTGACATCTCCATGCCCGCTCATGGCCTCGATTGCATTTTTGATGACGTTGATAAACACTTGCTTGAGCTGGTTTTCTTCCCCGGAGATGAGAGGATCGCAGCCAAAAGCGGTGTGGAAGCGGATGTTCTTCAAGTTTGCTTCTGACGCCAGCAAGGTCAGCACATTTTTCAGCAAGAAGACCAGCGGGAGAGATTTGATCTTGACGTTGTGCGGCTTCGCGAGCACGAGCAACTCACTGACGATGAAATTGATTCGATCCAGCTCGGAAAGCATGATGTCTGCGTACATTTGATGATCAACCAGCGTCGGCTTCAACAGCTGAATAAAGCCGCGCAGCGAAGTGAGCGGATTGCGGATTTCGTGAGCGATGCCCGCTGCCAGCTCGCCGATGACAGAGAGTTTCTCGGCATTGCGCAGCAGCATCTCGTTGTTTCTCCGCTCGGTAATATCGCGGGAAACGATAATGAAGCCGTCGCATTCGCCGTTGTCGGCCAGGATCGGGGTTCCTTTTGCCTCCAGCACGAGCCAGTCGCCGCTCACCGTGCGATAGCGAAATTCACACGTTCGCGGCTCCAGCGTTTCCATTAAATCTTGAAATTGCAGGTCGACGCGCTCCAGATCATCCGGGTGAATGTTTTTGAAGGACAGCTTGCCGGCATGCCTCATCGTTCCCGTGACTCGCTCGTATGAGGGAGAGAGATGGACGATGTCTCCGTGCTTGTCGGTAATCAAAATCAAATCGTCCGTGTGTTCCGCGATAAGTTGGCTTTCTTTTCTGATTTTGGACAAGGCCGCTTCAGATACTTTGCGCTCCATGACATTGCGGGAGACAAACATGACGTTTTTCACCGTGCCATCCTCGGAAGCAACGGGAATCCCGCGTGTCTCAAAAGAAATCCATGTTCCATTTTTGTGCCGGGAGCGAAATTCCAGGAAAACCGGGTGATTCTTTTCGAAAATTTCTTGCTTCTTGGTCAAAAGCAGGGGGAAATCGTCTGGATGTGTAATCTCCAGGCTGCCGGGGGAGACGAGTTCGGAAGGCAAATAGCCCAATTGCTGCTCGACAGAGGGGGAAACGTAGACACGCTTCAGCGACTCGTCGAAAATCGTGACGATATCTTGAGTATGGTCTATCAACAGTCGATACTTGGTTTCTGTTTGAAGCAACGCTTTTTCGACCCGTTTGCGCTCGGAAATGTCTCGCGTGAGGCACGAAGCGGCGATGATGCTTCCGTTTGCGTCGCGTATGGGGGCGGCGGACAACGTAACCTCCACCTGTGTGCCGTCTTTTCGCCTGCGGATCGTTTCGTAGTTGGTCAAATGCACGCCCATGTTTCGGACGGCATCAAACAACTGTCTCGTCTCGTTGACAAGCTCGTCCGGGATAAAGCAGTACGGGGAGGCGTTGATTTCCGCAAGCGACCAGCCGTAATACTGTTCAAATGCCTGATTGACCAAAACGATCTGGTTGTTCATGTCACTGATCGAGATGGCGTCTGTCGTAAAGTGAAAAAATGCTTTCAAAATCTGATCCGGGAAGAAGAGTCTCGCCGCGTCGGGGTGGGAGCGCCTTTTTTTCCACTTGTATGTGGGCGTGAGCTTATCTGTCATAGCTATCCTGCCTTGGCATTCAATTATTTGGATTTGCAGATTCGTGTCAAGATAGTCATAGTATTCGAGCTATTGGGGTTATTTTCCTATCACCAAATTCAGAATAGAAAGGGACAATATGGAAAACGAAAAATTGGCAAACGGAGGACGGTTCAAACTGGACGAAAAAATAGGCTATAATGAAAGAAGGAAAACAGGCGGAGGTGTCTTGCATGAGTACGGGGTTTATTGTTGCGTTGGTGATTGTCTTTGTCCTCATCATCGGACTCACGATATTGATTACAAACAAAGCTTATGCCCGCAAACCGGAGCAGGTAGATCCGCTTCCGGGGAAAGAACTGGCGCAGAAAGAGCTGGATCAGTAGCGCAGAACGAATGAATGGTTTGCCTGTGAGCCTGCGATGGGGATGTGCTGTCGCAGACTTTCAGGTAAAAAGACAAGGTCAGACCGCGAAAAACAAAAAAGACTGGAACGAGTCCAGTCTTTTTTCATATGGTACGCCTGAAGGGAATCGAACCCCCGCACATGGTTCCGGAGACCATTGCTCTATCCACTGAGCTACAGGCGTATGATGTGAATGGGTGACACTAATCAATTATAAGGGATTACCACAGGAAAATGCAAACGAAAAACGAGATTTTGTGTGATTTTTTTTCATGAGTGTGAACAGAAGCGGAGCATTAATTTTTGCAGATCATCTTCAAAAATTGGCAGGAAAATTGCAAGAGAGAACGAATATAATGAAAATTAAAGAGACATCTCGCAAGAAGCAGTGGGAAGGGGGCGAACTTCATGAACATGGGACTGGGGTTGTATCAAGAACAGACGCTGAAATTAGTGATGACGCCGGAATTGCGTCAAGCCATTACCATATTGCAATACTCAGCTGTTGACCTGATTTCCTATTTGCAGGATCAGGCCAACGAAAATCCTGTATTCGACCTGGAAGTAGCGGGAGAAGTGGCCTCGGCGAAAGCCGAAAAGCCGGCGCCAGAGATTGACTGGAAGGAAATCGTTGGCAACCGCGCGACGGGTGAGTACTCTCCGGCAAAAAATGAAAGCACTTACAACCCATTGGATTATGTTCAGCAAGGCAGCGAAAACTTGTATGAGCATCTGGAGCGGCAGCTTGGCTACGTGAAGGGCTTCTCCCCTTTGCAAAGGCAAATCGCACTGTTTTTGATCGGAAACCTGGACGAAAAAGGTTACCTGGAAATAACGCTGGAGGAAGCGAGCCGCAATCTCGGAGTAGAGATGCTGGAGATTGAGGATGTACTGTCGGTCTTGCAGCACTTTGACCCGGTAGGAGTAGCGGCGCGCAGTCTGGAGGAATGTTTGCTGTTGCAGTTGGAGCACCTGGCGCTCGATGACGAGAAGATCGTCATGGTCGTCCGCAACCACCTGCAAGACCTCGCAGACAACCGTTACCAGCGCATTGCCGACAAAGTAGGCTGCACGCCGCAGGAAGTGCAGACGATGGCGGATCTCGTTCGGACGCTGAATCCCAGACCGGGTGCTCAGTTCTCTCAATCCGAGACAAGATACGTCATCCCGGACGTGACCGTGGAAAAAGTCGGCAGCGAGTACGTGGTGCTAGTCAACGATGTGGCGGCTCCGCGCTTGAAAATCAACAGCTTTTATGAAAAAATGCTCAGTCAGCAAAAAAGTCAGGAAGAAGCGAAGCAGTTTATCCACGACAAGCTCAACGCCGCCATGTGGCTGGCGAAAAGTCTGGAACAGCGCCGGCTGACTCTCATGCGCGTAACGCAGGCGATCGTGGACATGCAACGCGACTTTTTTGACCGGGGCATCCATTATTTGAAGCCGATGACGCAAAAGGAAATTGCCGAGCGCGTCAGCTTGCATGAATCGACGATCAGCCGGGCAACCAGCAACAAATACGTGCAAACGCCGCGGGGAATTTTCGAGCTGAAATACTTTTTCACTTCGGCACTCACCACTTCCAGCGGGTCTGCGACGTCCTCCGAGAGCGTAAAACGCAGAATCAAGGCGCTGATTGAGCAGGAAGATCGCAAGGCGCCACTCTCCGACCAGAAGCTGGGGGAAATGCTGCTTGCAGAAGGAATCGAGATTTCTCGCCGCACGGTCGCCAAGTATCGGGAGGAAATGCTGATTCCATCCTCGGCCAAACGAAAGAGGTTTTAAAAGCCAATGAACAACAGGCAGCTTGAAATTGTCTTGTACGGACGAAAAAAATGCCATCTGTGCGAAGATGTGGAACTGATCATCCGCGCTTTGGCAGAGGAGTTTCCTTTACAGTTAAGCGTCGTGGATATCGAAAGCGATGAACAGTTGCACGAAGAGATGATGCTGGTGATTCCGGTAGTCGCGATTGATGGAGAGGTCGTATTTCGCTCGATCACTCATGTCGTGACCATGGAAGAGCTGCGAGCGGAATTTGCCAGGCGCCAGAATTGACTGAAAAAAGCTCCCTCTGTGCCAATATTTAGGTCAGGGGGAGCTTGCATGTTTGCCTGCGATATGCTACATTCAAGTTGTAGCAAGTGATCTTTTTTTTGTACGAATCGGGACAAAAAATGTATATACAGGGACAAAAAACGTCCCGATCAATTTTACAGCCAAGGATGTAAGCACATGCGACGTTTACTGGAACTGCAACAGAAGTTGCTGCCTGACCTGACCAGGGTCTTGCGTGAAAGGTACATGTTGCTCCGGTCGATCTATCACTTGCAGCCGATTGGGCGCAGAGGGCTTGCTCAGGCGATGAACACTACCGAGCGCATTTTGCGTTCCGAGGTAGAGCTGTTGAAGGAGACAGGGCTTCTGACGGTTACCGCTGCGGGAATGCAGTTGAGCGGCGAAGGACAGCAAGTGTTGGACGACATGGAGCCGCTTGTCGGCGAGCTGTTTGGCCTCCGGGACTTGGCAGAAGGGCTGCAAAAGAAGCTCGGCATCCCGGAAGTGATCGTGGTGCAGGGCGATGCTGACCAGTCTCCCTGGGTCAAAGCCGAGCTTGGACGCGTAGGCGCGAGAGTTTTGAAGCAATCGATCCAAGAGGGCGATATTGTCGCTGTGACTGGCGGCACTTCGATTGCCAGCGTAGCCAATCACCTGACGCCTTCCGCTTCGTTCAAGCATGTACAGTTCGTACCTGCTCGCGGCGGGCTGGGCGAGAGAGTGGAACTGCAAGCCAACACGCTCGCTGCCGCGATGGCTGCCAAGACAGGGGCTACTTATCGGCTGCTGCACGTGCCGGATCGGTTGCACCCGGAAGCGCTGCAAACATTGCTCAAAGAGCCTCAGGTGCAAGACGTTCTCGCGCTTTTGCAAAATACGCGGATCGTGCTGCACGGGATTGGCGACGCGATCGCCATGGCTCGTCGGCGCAATTACTCCGAAGAAGAGCTGGCTGATCTGGCAGAAGCGGGAGCGGTATCCGAAGCGTTTGGCTACTACTTTAATGAAGCAGGCGAAACGGTCCACCGGATGCCGACTATCGGACTTCAGCTGGAAGAAGTGCACAAGGCTGAAACCGTGCTTTCCATAGCAGGGGGCGAAAGCAAGGCAAAAGCGATTCTTTCCTTTGCCAAACAATCGTGTCAGAATGTACTCATTACAGATGAGGGAGCGGCAAGAGCACTCTTGTCCACACGATTGTAACGGGGAAGGAAGTTGATCGTATGTCTATGGCGCAAGTTACGCCGATCCTGGCGATGATTGCGGGAATCGTGCTCAGTTTGTCGCTCGGTTTGCCGATCGCATGGGGGATTGTTTTTGCGATCCTGGTCACACTGGTAAGTGTAAGAAAGCTGGGCTTTTCCATCAGGCAGCAATTCGGCTTTGGCTGGGAAGGTGTCAAGAAGACGAAGCCGGTTCTCATGATCCTGTTTTTGGTGGGCGTGCTGATTCCGCTTTTGATGATGGGAGGAACGATACCCGCGATCATTTATTACGGGTTGTCCATCGTCAACGTCGACTATTTGTTCGTTCTCTCCTTTTTGCTGACAGGAGCAGTCAGTTACCTGCTTGGAACGTCTGTCGGCACGCTTAGCACCATCGGACTTTCCTTGATGGGGATTGCCCACGCAGCAGGGATATCGCCAGCGATTACGGGCGGAGCCTTGATCTCGGGAGCGATGGTGGGGGAACGATTTTCACCGATATCCAGCAGTCGTCTGCTTGTCCTCTCCAATGTAGGGATGACAGAAGCGCAAGATGGAAAAACGAGACGTCCTGCCATGCTTGCCACAGGCATATGCGCCGTTTTGTTTCTCGCTCTCGACCTGTTCCGGTCACAGGCAGGTTCAGGCGAAATGATTCAAATGTATCAGGAGCTTTTGACGAGCCACTTTTCGATTAACTGGCTGCTCATGCTGCCGCTGCTTGTCCTCATCGGGTCTTTTGCCCTGAGGATCAAGGCCGTAACGGCTCTTTTGCTCGGCATTGTCGTCAGTGCGGTGATGGTGCTCGTTCACGGACAGCTTGATGTCAGCACGTTTTTTTCCGCCATGCTGAACGGCTACGAGCTGCACTCAGGTACAAGGCTGGATCAGCTTGTACACGGCGGGGGGATGGTTGCCATTTTGAACGTCCTGCTGCTGATTGTTTTGGCAGGGTTTTTGAACGGCATATTGAACCAGGCCCAAATTCTTGCCCCGATTGTCGATAAATGGATGGGCGAGACGAAAAATCCGACGCTGCTGGTAGCGAAAGCAACTGCTTTGTCGCTCCTGGTCATCATCATCAGCTGTAACCAGACCATTCCGATTCTGGTGCTGGGAACGACGCTTTTGGACCGATTCTCCCAATGGAGCAAAGGGCGCGAGTTGCTGGGGAAAACCATGCTCGATTCTACGGTAGTCATGCCTGTGCTGATTCCGTGGAACGGATTGTCGATGATGATGGCTCTGACGCTGGGAGTTCCCACCGTACAGACGTTGCCCTTTGTATTTTTCAGCATTTTGTTGCCGATTGTCACCATTCTCTCCACCCGATGGTTTCTTCCGGAAGGTGGGATGATAGCCATAAAGAATAAAGCTAGTTAACGATCAGGAGGTTTTTCTCATGGTAAAAGTAGGGATTAACGGATTTGGACGAATTGGTCGCAACGTATTCCGCGCAGCACTTGGCAATCCGAACGTGGAAATCGTCGCAGTAAACGATCTGACTGACGCGAAAACGCTCGCTCACCTGCTGAAATACGATTCCGTGCACGGCGTTCTGGATCTCTCCGTAGAAGCGGGAGAAAACACGCTGATCGTAGGCGGAAAAGAAATCAAGGTTCTCGCAGAGCGTGATCCTGCTCAACTGAAATGGGCAGACTACGGCGTGGAAATCGTCGTGGAGTCTACTGGCCGATTCACGAAGCGTGAAGACGCAGCGAAGCACCTGGAAGGCGGAGCGAAAAAAGTCATCATTTCCGCCCCTGCTACCAATGAAGACATCACGGTCGTTATGGGTGTAAACGAAGACAAATACGATGCTGCGAAGCACACCGTCATCTCCAATGCATCCTGCACAACGAACTGCCTGGCTCCGTTTGCCAAAGTGCTCAACGATAAATTCGGCATCGTTCGCGGCTTGATGACTACCGTTCACTCCTACACCAACGACCAACAAATTCTCGACCTGCCGCACAAAGACTTGCGTCGTGCCCGTGCCGCTGCGGAAAACATCATTCCTACCTCCACTGGAGCAGCGAAAGCAGTAGCGCTCGTACTGCCTGAGCTGAAAGGAAAGCTGAACGGCTTCGCTATGCGCGTGCCAACTCCAAACGTGTCGGTTGTCGACCTGGTCGTTGAGCTGAAAGCTGACGTAACGGTAGATGAAGTGAACAGCGCGCTGAAAGAAGCAGCTGAAGGCCCGATGAAAAACATTCTGGGCTACTCCGAAGACCCGCTTGTATCGTCGGACTACAACGGAAACCCGGCGTCCTCCACAATCGATGCTCTGTCCACTATGGTACTGGAAGGAAACATGGTAAAAGTAGTTTCCTGGTACGACAACGAGTGGGGTTATTCCAATCGTGTCGTAGACTTGTGTCATTTTGTTGCACAGCGCGGCTTCTAACACGTAAAATAGAACTGTTGTGAAAAAAGGGAGAGCAATCTCCCTTTTCCCATATGTTTTTTCCGAATAAAAAGCCATTGATTTGGGAGGATCGTTCATGAACAAGAAATCTATCCGCGATGTTGAGCTGGCAGGCAAGCGCGTATTTTGCCGTGTCGACTTTAATGTGCCGATGCAGGACGGGACCATCACAGATGATACTCGCATCCGTGCCGCTGTGCCAACCATCCGTTTCCTGATGGAAAAAGGAGCGAAAGTAATCCTGGCGAGCCATTTTGGCCGTCCAAAGGGGCAAGTAGTCGAAGAGATGCGCCTTACTCCTGTCGCGTCCCATCTGTCTGCGCTCCTGGACAAGGAAGTCCGTAAGCTTGACGATTCCACAGGAGCAGATGTCGAAGCGGTAGTAGGAAGCATGGAAAACGGCGACGTGATCTTGCTCGAAAACGTACGCTTCCATGCGGGAGAAGAAAAGAACGATCCAGAACTGGCAAAAAGCTTTGCGGCGCTGGCCGATCTGTTTGTCAATGACGCTTTTGGAGCCGCACATCGGGCACATGCTTCTACAGCAGGAATTGCCCAGTACATACCGGCTGTTGCGGGGCTTTTGATGGAAAAGGAAATTCGCTTCATGGGCGGAGCCTTGTCCAAGCCGGAGCGTCCATTTACGGCGATCGTCGGCGGAGCAAAGGTCAAAGATAAAATTGCTGTCATCGAAAATCTGCTGACCAAAGTGGATCACTTGATCATCGGCGGCGGCATGGCGAATACATTCCTCAAAGCACAGGGCTACGGCATCGGTGCTTCGCTGTGTGAGGATGACAAGCTCGATCTGGCGCGCAGCTTGATGGAGCAGGCAAAAGAGCGCGGCGTCCAGTTGCTGATGCCAGTCGACGTCGTTGTCGCAGACCGTTTTGCGGCAGATGCCGAGAAAAAGGTTGTGGCGATCGACGCGATTCCGGAAGGCTGGATGGCGCTCGACATCGGGCCAAAAACGGTGGAGCAATACCACAGTGTAATCGTAGAGTCCAAAACGGTTGTCTGGAACGGTCCTATGGGCGTATTTGAAATGGACGCTTTTGCAGCTGGCACGATTGGCGTAGCCAAAGCGATGGCTGCGTGCACAGGAACGACGATCATCGGCGGCGGCGATTCGGTAGCTGCGGTGGAAAAAGCAGGCGTAGCCGAGCAGATGACCCACATTTCTACAGGTGGCGGAGCGTCTCTGGAGTTTATGGAAGGCAAAGAACTGCCGGGCGTTGCTGTACTGGCAGATCACGAATAAGAGCGAAGCGGGGGAGTTTGCATGCGGACACCAATTATCGCGGGGAACTGGAAGATGTTCAAGACGATTGCCGAGGCGAAAGCTTTTGCAGCAGAAGCCAAAGCAGGGAACAACACTTTCGGCGTACAAAAAGTCATTTGCGCACCATTTACAGCTTTGGCTGCTTTGACAGAGGCATTGGCAGGAACGGATATTGCCGTTGGCGCGCAAAACATGCATTTTGCCGAGCAAGGGGCATACACAGGGGAAGTCAGCGCGTCCATGCTGAAAGAGATCGGCGTCGAATACGTGATTCTCGGCCATTCCGAGCGTCGTCAATACTTCAATGAAACAGATGAGACGGTGAATCAAAAAGTGGTCGCTGCGCTGGCAGCAGACCTGGTGCCGATTGTGTGTGTCGGAGAAAGCCTGGAGCAGCGGGAAGCAGGCGAGACAGCTAACGTCGTGCGCACGCAGACAGAAGGAGCTTTTGCCGGATTGACAGCCGAGCAGGTGGCAAAAGCGATCATTGCTTACGAACCGATCTGGGCGATTGGCACAGGCAAATCTTCTACGGCTGAAGACGCTAACGAGACGATTGCGATTATTCGCAGTGTCGTAGCAGAGCGATTCGGCCAAGCGACAGCGGAAGCCGTGCGGATTCAGTACGGCGGCAGCGTCAAGCCGGAGAACATCGCAAGCTATATGGCGCAGCCTGATATCGACGGCGCGCTGGTAGGCGGAGCGAGCCTGGCAGCAGACAGCTATTTGCAGCTTGTGGCAGGTGCACAGCAGCAATAGGAGGAGGAGAAACAAATGGCACAAAGACCGAAACCGGTAGCGCTGTTGATTTTGGATGGTTTTGCTTTGCGGAGCGAAACGTATGGCAATGCAGTAGCGCAAGCCAATAAACCGAACTTTGACCGCCTCTGGAACGAGTACCCTCATGCAACGCTTGAAGCGAGTGGACTGGCTGTCGGCTTGCCGGAAGGGCAGATGGGGAACTCCGAGGTAGGGCACCTGAACATCGGTGCGGGCCGCGTTGTTTATCAAGATTTGACTCGCATCACCAAGTCGATTCGGGAAGGCGCCTTTTTTGAAAACGAGACGTTGATTGCTGCCATCGAGCACGCGAAGCAAAACGGCAAGAAGCTGCATCTGTTCGGGCTTTTGTCTGATGGAGGCGTGCACAGCCATATCGAGCATTTGTACGCGATTTTGGAGCTGGCCAAAAAGCAAAGCTTTGACCGCGTTTATATTCACGGCTTCCTCGACGGGCGCGACGTATCCCCGGACAGTGCCGTCGGATACATTGCGCAGTTGCAAGCGAAGATTGCGGAAATCGGCGTTGGTCAGATCGCAACGGTGCAAGGTCGCTACTACGCGATGGACCGCGACAAGCGTTGGGAGCGGGTAGAGAAAGCTTACCGCGCCATGGTGTATGCGGATGCTCCTGCCTATCACGACCCGATTCAGGCGGTCAAGGAATCCTATGAAAAGTCGATCATGGACGAATTTGTCATGCCGACGGTTATCCTTGGCGCTGACGACAAGCCTGTAGCGACGATCGAGAACGGAGATTCCATCATCTTTTACAACTTCCGCCCGGATCGTGCCATCCAAATCTCGCAAGCTTTTACGAACGATGATTTCCGCGGCTTTGATCGCGGAGAGAACCACCCGCGCGATCTGCACTTCGTCTGCCTGACGCATTTTTCCGAGACGGTGAACGGGTATGTCGCTTACAAGCCTTCCAACTTGGACAACACGTTGGGCGAGGTGCTGGCACAGCAAGGCTTGAAGCAGCTGCGCATCGCGGAGACGGAAAAATATCCGCACGTGACCTTCTTTTTCAGCGGCGGCCGCGAGCAGGAGTTTCCAGGCGAGAAGCGCATCCTGATTCCTTCGCCAAAAGTGGCGACGTACGACCTCCAGCCGGAAATGAGTGCGCCTGAACTGACAGATGCGGTCGTGGCGGAGATTGAAGCCGATCATTTCGACGCGATCATTCTCAACTTTGCCAACTGCGACATGGTGGGTCACTCCGGTAAAATGGAGCCGACGATCAAAGCGGTGGAGACAGTCGACGCTTGCCTCGGTCGGGTCGTCGATGCGATTTTGGCCAAAGGCGGGGCGGCGATCATCACGGCAGACCACGGCAATGCGGATTTGATGCTGGATGCAGATGGGCGTCCGATCACTTCGCACAGCACGTACCCTGTGCCAGTCATTGTGACCAAAGCAGGCGCTACGCTCAGAGAAGACGGAGTTTTGGCCGATCTGTCGCCAACCTTGCTCGACCTTTTGGGAGCAGAACAGCCTGTTGAAATGACAGGGAAATCGTTACTTGCAAAATAGGCGTCTCTAAGACACACTGATAGATGTCTGGATAGCCATACCAAATACTTGTGGGGCGACTCGCATTTTAAAAGGAGATGGACGAGAAATGGCAATGATTACTGACATTTACGCACGCGAAATTATGGACTCCCGCGGCAACCCGACTGTGGAAGTGGAAGTGTACCTCGAAGATGGCTCCATGGGCCGCGCAGCAGTACCATCCGGAGCATCCACAGGTGCCTATGAAGCAGTTGAGCTGCGTGACGGCGACAAGTCCCGTTACCTGGGCAAAGGCGTTCTGAAAGCAGTAGAAAACGTCAACGAAATCATTGCGCCTGAGCTGATCGGCATGGACGCTCTGGATCAAGTAGGCATCGATATGGCGATGATCCAGCTCGACGGTACAGACAACAAAGGCAAGCTGGGCGCAAATGCGATCCTCGGCGTCTCCATGGCAGTAGCTCGCGCAGCTGCTGACTCTTTGGGAGTGCCGCTTTACAACTACCTGGGCGGATTCAACGCAAGAACGCTGCCAGTTCCAATGATGAACATCCTGAACGGCGGAAAGCATGCCGACAACACTGTAGACATTCAGGAATTTATGGTTATGCCAGTAGGTGCAGAGTCCTTCAAGGAAGCGCTGCGCATGGGGGCGGAAATTTTCCACTCCCTGAAAAAAGTACTGCATGACAAAGGACTGAGCACGGCAGTAGGCGATGAGGGCGGCTTCGCTCCAAACCTGAAATCCAACGAAGAAGCGATTACGACTATCCTGGATGCGATCAAGGCAGCTGGCTATGAGCCAGGCAAAGACGTGTTCCTCGCTCTGGACGTAGCAGCTACCGAAATGTTCAAAGACGGCAAATACCACTTCGAAGGCGAAGGCGTTGTGAAAACAACCGAAGAAATGATCGCGTTCTACGAAGATCTGGTAAGCAAATATCCAATCATCTCCATCGAAGACGGCCTGTCCGAAGACGACTGGGATGGCTGGAAAGCTCTGACTGACAAGCTGGGCAGCAAAGTGCAGCTCGTAGGTGACGACTTGTTCGTAACCAACACAGAGCGTCTGGCGCGCGGTATCGAAACATCTACAGGCAACTCCATTCTGGTAAAAGTAAACCAGATCGGTACGCTGACAGAGACGTTTGAAGCGATTGAAATGGCGAAGCTGGCAGGCTACACAGCTGTTATTTCCCACCGTTCCGGCGAAACCGAAGACTCCACCATCTCGGATATCGCAGTAGCTACCAATGCGGGACAAATCAAGACAGGTGCGCCTTCCCGTACTGACCGCGTAGCGAAGTACAACCAATTGCTGCGCATTGAGGATGAGCTGGCTGATACCGCTCGTTTTGGCGGACGCAAAGCTTTCTACAACCTGAAAAAATAACGAAATACAACGAAGCGATGCTTGTGCAGACGATGCGCAGGCATCGCTTCTTTTTGTTCAAGGAGCAGTCAGCCTGGGGCAGTTCGGAGGCAGGCGAAAGGGGGTACAGCTTAGCGGGAGCTTGCGGGGAGGAACGGGAATCGAATCGGACCGCGGAGTGCAGTGACGTCCCATCACCTGCAAAACGGCCTGGGCTTCGACCACCATTTCCAGGCAGGCAAAAGCATCGATTTCGATAAACCCCATCTGTGACAACAGTGCCGAATCAGCGCGACATTCAGCCGCTGCGATCCGGCAGGAGATGTTTTCCAGGTCCAAGGGGGGCGGCAGGCTGATCGCTGCCTGTTCTTCCAAAGCGAGCGGGACAGGAAGCTCAAAAAGCAAGTCGCCGTCTGCAAAAAAGAGAACAGAAACAGTTGCTTCGACGATAAAACGGGCAACAGCAATCGGCACACGCTGGCCGCCAACGATGTGAAAAGTCCGGTGCAAAGGGGCGTGGAGGTGGCAGCGGATAGGGGCACAAGTGCAAGGGTCGTCTGGGGGCAGGCAGCTCACGGAGATCGCCATGCCGCTTTGCAGACAGTTTTTCAACTGAGTGAAAAAAGGCTCAGGAACCGGCAGCCGCGAGCGGGAATAGCTGGTCGTTAGCACCCAATCGTATATTTTTGGCAGACGAACGCACTCTTCGCGCATCTGGTGTGGCATTTCGGCCCCCTCCTTTCTTTCCTTTCCCAAAGTCAATTCCAGTTAGCCCTTGCTATTGCATCTTATGAGCGAAGCAGGCAATGGGCATCAGCGGATGTTTTGCTTTTTCGCATGAAAAAAAGACTGCTCCTGGATAACAGGCAGGGGCAGTCTTTTCAGAGTAACGGTCGCTTACGACATCACTGCTTCTTTTGCTTTCGCGGTGTTGCCACCGATGCGGCATTTGCTGTAAGGGATGCACATGGGAGTGCCGTACAACGGATCGAGTGTGATCTGGCAATCCATATCGAACACGGTGCGGACGAGATCGGTCGTCAAAATGTCTTCCGGCGCCCCTTCGGCCACAACCGTCTGATTGTGCACGGCGACAATATGGTGGGCGTAACGGCAAGCCAGATTCAAATCGTGAAGAACCATTACAATCGTCCGCTGCTCAGTCTCGTTCAGTTCATACAACAGATCGAGAATTTCAATCTGATGCGACATGTCGAGGTACGTTGTCGGTTCATCGAGCAAAATCGTATCGGTGCCTTGAGCCAGCGTCATGGCGATCCAGGCTCGTTGGCGCTGACCGCCGGAGAGGCTGTCTACGGATCGGCTGGCCATTTCCGTCAGTTGAGTTGCTTCCAGCGCTTTCTTCACCATTTGCTCATCTTCTTCCGACCATTGCTGAAGCCAGTTTTGATAAGGGTAACGCCCCTGCTTGACCAACTGGTGAATGGTCAAGCCTTCCGGTGCCGAAGGTCCTTGCGGGAGAATAGCCAGGCGCTTTGCTACTTCTTTTGTAGAGCGTTTGGCGATGGATTCGCCCTCAAGCAGAATGGCTCCTTCCTTTGGCTTTAGCAGGCGAGCGAGGGAGCGCAGCAGTGTCGATTTGCCGCTGCCGTTGCTGCCGATGAAAACCGTAATTTTTCCACGCGGAATATTCAAGTCGAGCGCTTCGATGATGTTGCGTTCCCCGTAGGACAAGGTCAGTTTGCGGGTTTCCAAAGCTTGCATGAGGGCAAGACTCCTTTCGCTAGCGATTTCGATTTTTGTACAGCAAATAGATGAAGAACGGAGCGCCAATCGCAGAAGTGAAAACCCCGACAGGCACTTCGATTGGAGAAAAAGCCATGCGGGCGATCAGATCGGCAATCAGCACAATCACAGCGCCCAGGAATGCCGACAGAGGCAGGGCACCGCCAAAGGACGGCCCGATTAGCTGCTTGGCGATATGCGGCGCGAGCAAAGCGACGAAGCTGATGTCTCCGCCTACAGAAACGGCTGTTCCGGTCAAAGCTGCACAAATCATGAGCAGCAGGAAGCGATCCCATTGGAGCGAGCTTCCCAGGCTTGTCGCCACGTCATCCCCGAGCTGCTGGATATTGACCCGTCGTGCCAAAACAGCCGCAACGACGATCAGGATGACGACCCATGGCAGGATCATGAACACATCGTTCCAGTCTACCCCGTAGATGCTTCCGGTCAACCAGAGCAAGGCTTTGTTTTGCAGCAAAAACGGACTGAACATGATCAGGATCGTGACGAACGCGCCCGCAGCAATCTTGATTCCGACACCGATCATGACGAGGCGCATCGGCGTGACGCCTTTTTTCCAAGACAACGCGTATAAAAGAAACGTGGTCAGCAAGGCGCCGAGAAAAGCAGTAGGTGGCAGCCATTTGATGCTGACAGTATCGAAGACGAGCAAAAAGGCCACAGCCGCAACAGAAGCCCCTCCGGCTACGCCGAGAACGTCAGGTGAAGCGAGCGGGTTGCGGATAATTCCTTGCATGATCGCCCCGGCCGAAGCCAAGGCAGCACCGACCAGAATCGCAGTCAGGATGCGGGGCAGGCGGAATTGCTGGACGATCAGAGCATTTTCATCAGAACCGATGCCGAGAAGGACTTTGACGACATCGAGTGGCGCAATTTTCATCTCGCCCATGCCGAGACTGATCACCGTGACAGCGAGTGCAACCAGCAAAGCGATGCCGGAAAAAAGTACGGTTTTTTTATGCAGCTGAAAAGACAGACGTTTGCCAAACCGCAGAGAGAGGTATGGTTTCATTCCTTATCCAGCCCCTTTCGTGCGACATAGATGAAGAACGGCACACCGATCAGGGCTGTCATGACACCGATAGGAACCTCGGCTGGCATGGCGATAAAGCGCGCGCCGATATCGGCGAGTAGCAACAGGATCGAGCCGAGCAGGCCGCTGTACAGAAGCACCCAGTGTGTTTCGATTCCAACGAGATAGCGAGCCAGATGCGGCGTGACGAGCCCGACAAAGCCGATCGGCCCTGCAACCGCAACGGCGCAGCCGGAAAGCAGAACGATGACCACACCTGTCGACAGCTTGACTAGCAGTGTGCGCTGCCCAAGCCCTTTTGCCACATCATCACCCATGAGCAGCGTCTGAATCGGACGGGCCAACAGGAAGGCGGCAATCCAGGCAAAGACCATATAAGGAAAGACGGTTGCCAAATACTCCAGCTTTCTCCCCCCGACAGAGCCAGCCAACCAGAAAAGCACCTCGTCGGCAGCTTTTTCATTCAAGACCATCATGGCGTGACGAATCGAAGCGGCCAAAGCCGTAATCGCCGCACCCGCAAGCACCAGCTTGACAGGCGTAAGGCCGTCTCTGCCAAACGAGCCGAGCAAGTAGACGACAAATCCGGCGACCGCCGCCCCCAGAAAGGCAATCCAGGTAAACTCCGTCAGCGAACTGATCCCGACAAAGGTAACGGCAAAAACGACAAAGAGAGAAGCGCCCGCGTTCAGTCCGAATAACTCGACATCTGCAACAGGGTTTCTCGTTAACGATTGAAGCAGGGTCCCGGCCAGGCCGAGACAAAAGCCTACCGTCAGCGCGTTCAGCACGCGGGGAACCCGAACTTCTTTAATGACAATATGTTCGTTCGAACCGTTGAAATGGGTGTAGGCGTCGATTGCGTTTTGCCAGCTGGTGTCAATTACGCCAAAAACGAGGCTGGCATAGCTAAGGTAAAGCAAGAGCAGAATGGCGACAACCACTCCCAGAATTTTCCGAATGTTACTTGCGAGTAAACAATTCATGAGGGCTACATCCTTATCTATTTCTTGTTGTTCTGTTTTGTTAACGATTCCGCCACAATGCTAAGTTTAGAGCCAGCTCGGATATGTGTCAATGATGCTGATAGTCATTATCATTTTATGCTTGACTGTGGCCATGCATAAAGGTAGGATAGTCAATGTCTTTGACTCACATTTTCCATAGACAAAAATCAAGGGGGTCCTCACATCATGTTTTCTCGTACATATCGGACCGCAGGCGGTAAAGCGTTCTTCGCCGTTTTGATGGCGCTGTTGCTGATCGTCACAGGTTGTGGCACACCGCAAGCAACAGAGCAAAAACCGGCAGAACAGAAGCCTGCTGACCAAGCTACAGGCAACTCCAACGGTTCCGGCCAATCTTATACAGTAAAGCACGCGATGGGCGAAACCACAATCAAAGGTACTCCGGAACGCGTCGTTATGCTGACCAACCAAGGTACTGAAACATTGATGGCGCTTGGCGTAAAGCCAGTAGGTGCAGTTGGTTCGACTATTGACCCGACTCAATTTTACGACTTTACCAAATCTTTCCTCGAAGGAACGAAGTCGGTTGGTACGGAAAGCCAGCCAAACCTGGAAGCAATCGCTGCGCTGAAGCCAGACTTGATTCTCGGTATGAAGTTCCGCCATGAGAAAATTTACCAACAACTGTCCGCTATCGCACCAACTGTATTCGTAGAAGAACCGCGCGGCGACTGGAAAGCAAACTTCAACTTGTACGCAGAAGCGGTAAACAAAAAAGCGGAAGGCGAGAAAGTCATCGCTGACTGGAACAAACGCGTAGCAGACTTCAAGGAAAAAGCGGGCGACAAGCTGAAAACGCAAATTTCCGTCGTACGTTTCATGCCTGGTAAAGTGCGTATTTACTACAAAGACACTTTCACTGGCTCCATTTTCAAAGACTTGGGCCTGGCTCGTCCAGCATCCCAGGACAAAGAAGAGTTCGCAGCAGAAGTAACCAAAGAGCGCATTCCGGAAATGGACGGCGACATCATGTTCTACTTCACGTATGAGCCAGGCAAAGGAGAAGCTTCCAAGCTGGAGCAAGAATGGACGAACGATCCGCTCTGGAAAAACCTGAATGTCGTAAAAGCTGGCAAAGCGTTCAAAGTGGATGATACGATCTGGAACACTTCCGGCGGCGTAATCGCGGCTAACAAAGTGCTGGATGAGCTGGAAGGCTACATCATCGGCAAATAAGATAGCAAGCAAAAAGACGGGGGCGGGTGCCCTCGTCTTTTTTTGGTGCGCCACGCATG
>NZ_DOTK01000050.1:0-17031 GCF_003521185.1 Brevibacillus sp. | reverse complement strand
GTCGCCCCCTCCTACTCGATTATTTTCACTCTGTTTCGAGTTTTTTTTCGTACGGGGTTTTTTAAAAAAATTCATTTTGCTAGAATCATCTTATAGAAGTCGGTACTAGATGAAAGATGGGGACCTATGCGCATTGACCAAGAAGTGTTGGAAGCTTTTTTGCATGAAGTAAAAGTAGAAAGCCAGTCGCCGGATGATCCTGTCGTCGTTGTCCACACGCCCTATCCGTGGGAGCTGGTTGGGACAGGAAATTATGCCGCGGTTTTTGCCCATCCCGATTACCCGCGTGTGGTGATCAAGCTGTATGCCCCTGGCAGGCCAGGCTGGGAGAATGAAATCGCAGTGTACAAGAAGCTGGGCGAGACTCGTTCGTTCCCGGTCTTGTACGATTATGGCAAAGGCTATCTGGTGATCAAACGAATCAACGGCATTTCCTTGTTCGACTGCGTCCGTTTTGGGATTCCCATTCTGCCACAGGTGATCGAGGATGTGGAGGATGCGCTGGACGAAGCGCGCGAAAAAGGGCTGTTCCCACACGATGTCCACGGCAAAAATGTGCTGATGGATCAAGGGCGGGGGTACCTCATTGACGTCTCGGACTACTACAAGAACGTTCCGGACAGCAAGTGGCGGGACTTGCGCAAGGCGTACTACAAGATTTACCTTCCTTTTATGAAAGACCGCGGCTGGAAAGTCCCCCTGTGGGTGCTGAACGGAATCCGCAAAGGGTATCGGCTGTACAAAAAGGCAAGGCGCTTGTTCAGGTGAGCGCACTCTGGTAAAATGATCATTTGACGTTGTGTTTGCATGGCTGCTCGAAGCAGGTGAAGGAGGACATTCCATTGTTGTATTTTCTGATTGCAGCAGGTATTATCGCGCTTGATCAATGGACCAAGCACCTTGTAGTAAATAATATGGAGAGGGGAGATTCCATCCCGTTGATCGCGGATGTGTTTCATCTCACCTCGCATCGCAACATGGGGGCGGCTTTTGGCATCCTGCAAAATCAGCGCTGGCTCTTTATTGTCATTACGATTGCTGTAGTAGTTGGCATTGTGTATTCCCTGATTCGCCTCGGGAAAAAACAGCCGCGAGCTTCTTTGGCGCTGTCGATGGTATTGGGCGGAGCGATCGGGAATTTCATCGATCGGGCCACAACCGGACAAGTCGTCGATTTTCTCGATTTCACCCTGATCAACTTCCCGATTTTCAATGTCGCTGATATGGCGATTACGATCGGTGTCGGTATTTTGCTGCTGGATGTCTTTCTCGAAGGCAGAAAAAGCGGACGGTAACCACCTGGATCGAAGTAACTTTGTGAGGAGACAAACATGAACGACACGCAATTGTTTGAACGGTATGATTGGAACGTTGAACCCGAGGATGCGACCGAGCGGATTGATAAATACATCACGCTGCAAAATGAAGATTGGTCCCGCTCGCAGGTGCAGGCATGGATCAAGGAAGGCCGCGTCACCGTGAACGGCGAGCCGATCAAGAGCAACTACAAGCTTCAGGCGGAGGACGAGGTCACACTGCGCGTGCCGCCGCCAAAAGAAATGGCGATCCAGCCGGAGCCGATGCCGCTGGAAATCGTGTATGAAGACAGCGATGTCGTGGTAGTCAACAAGCCGCGCGGACTGGTGGTTCACCCTGCTCCCGGCCATTACAGCGGGACGCTCGTGAATGGACTTTTGGCCCACTGCAAGGACTTGTCAGGCATTAACGGCGTGCTTCGCCCCGGTATTGTGCACCGGATCGACAAGGACACGTCAGGACTGTTGATGGTCGCCAAAAACGACAAGGCGCATATGGGATTGGCGGAGCAATTGAAGGAGCACACGGTGAATCGCACGTACGTCGCGATTGTCCACGGTGTCATTCCGCACGAGATGGGCACGATTGACGCACCGATCGGACGCGATCCGAAAAACCGCCAACAGATGGCGGTCGTCTTCGAGAACAGCAAGCCGGCCATTACGCATTTTATCGTGCTGGAGCGCTTCAAGGAGTACACATTGGTGGAGTTGAAGCTGGAAACAGGCCGAACGCATCAAATTCGCGTTCATATGAAATACATCGGATACCCGCTGGCGGGCGATCCGAAATACGGTCCGAAAAACACGCTGGAGATCGACGGACAGGCACTGCATGCCAAGACGCTCGGCTTCACACACCCGCGTACGCAGGAACGGCTGGAGTTTGAGGCGGACATGCCTGCGGACTTGACCGATATCGTGAATTTTCTCAGACAAGCGTAAAAGGCAGGGGAAGGCAAGTGCTGAAAAGATTGGCGCATGTGACACTGTACGTTCGCGATTGCGAGGAAGCTCTCGTCTTTTATACGGAAAAGCTCGGTTTTGAAAAAAGGATGGATTCGCGCATGGACGATGGCTCGCGCTGGCTTACGGTCGGATTGCCGGGCCAGGAAGTGGAAATCGTCCTGCATGATCCGACGCACTGGCACCGCGAGGAAATTGCCCGCGAGATGCTCGCTGCGGTCGGCAAAAATCCGATGTGGGTCTGGGAGACAGACGATTTTTCCACTACCTACGAAACATTGCGCGGGCGCGGCGTGAAGTTCGTCAGCGAGCCTGTCGAAGTGATTTATGGCATGGAGGCGATTTTCGAGGATTTGTACGGCAATCGCTTCTTGCTGCTTTCACCCGTCAGCTTGTGATTGTACATAAACGCTGTATGATTCGAAAACGCTAGTAGAGAGCAACGCAACGGCTTTCTTCTGGCGTTTTTTTTGACGCAAACGATGTCGAGGAGGGGATAAGATGAGAGGGAAGTGGCGTAAGGCGGCTGCTGTTTTGACGATGCTTGGCATGCTGTCGGCAGCAGGCGGGCAGGCGATGGCGCAAGAACAGGTGAAGCTTCCGGAACGAGTGAACAAGGAAGTGAGCGTCCCGGCGCACGTAGCTTTTACGAGCAATCAGCATCTGTTTTTGCTGGACGGGCAGGATAAAAGCAAAGCGCCGAAGCAAATCACCAAAGACGGACTTGCCGAAATCGCAGGCTGGTCCGCTGACGGCAAATGGCTGTTGTTTGTGAAATACAAAGGAAACGACAACTATACGGAACCGGGCTATTTGTGGGCGGTTCGCGCGGATGGCAGCAAAGTGGTGCAAATCGATGACAGAGCGATTACCGGAAAGCCGAAATGGTCGCCGCAGAAAAATCAGGTGGCCTACACAGTCAATGTCGGTACAGCCGAACAGCCGCGCACTTTGTTCAGCATCAAGGAAGTGCGGGAAACCGGAGAGGTGCTCGCAACGAGCGAGACATCTGCTGCGTTTTTCGACTTCACCTGGATGCCGGACGGCGAAACGATCCTGACCTCGTGGGAAGCAGGAAAAGATCGCCCGATGAAGCTGGTGCTGCAAAATCTGGCGGGCAAACCTGTCGCTGCGTATCCGATCGCAGAGGCGCCGAATGTCGAAGATGGGATTTACGCCCTGGCGGCGACGAACATGAAAGTATCGCCTGACGGTCAGCTCGTCGCCTATTACGTGCGCTACAACGCCGCTTCCTTGTCTGCGGATGGCGTGCCGATCCAATTGTTCAATCTGAAGCAGCCTGCGAAAAAGCCGCTCGAACTAGGCTCAGGCTTGGCCTACTCCCAGTGGCTCGAGTGGACGGCGAACAGCCAGCAACTCGCTTTTATTGACGGAAACGACCGGATGGCGACGGAAAACAAACACTTGAAGCTGTCCAGCCGCGATGGAAAAGTCGTTTCGGCGAGTCCGGCAGACAGTGTCGACACGTATCCCGTCTGGATGCAAAAGCCGCCGTATACGTTGTTTTTCTCCAGAGGAAAAGCGACGCCGTACGCTTTTGACCCGAAAAAGGTGATGGTGCCCGGCCAGCGCATCTGGACGCGAGAAGCGAACGGGGCAGAGCAGCCGTTGACGAAAGGCTCGCTGCAGACGGCTGATTACTATCCATCCCCATCTCCTGACGGCAAGCAGCTCCTGTTCTTGCGCCTCGCTTCCGCCGAGGACGGCTCCTTGTTCCTGCAAGCAGACGGAAAAGAAACCGAGCTAGTCAGAGGAATCACGGGCGACATCGGCTATTACGCCAATTACTTGCCGGAATGGATCGCCGTCTATTGGAATAGTTAGATTTCTTGCCATTCCATTGACACCGGGCTTGTTTCGTGACATAATCCTATTTGACGAATGGAACCTTTAAATCCAGTCCCGTGAGGCTGGCAAGGGCACGGAATGACAAGCGAGGTCTAGCGCAAGCTGGCTTCCTTGTCCGAGGGCTTCTTGTCTCCTGACAAGGAGCCTTTTTTCGTAAAGCCACTGTTCCCGTCGAGGAGGGGATATCGAGATGATCAACAAAAGTGTCATCATGGATGAAGCGGCAATCCGCCGCGCGCTTACTCGCATTGCCCACGAAATTATCGAGCGAAACAAGGGTGTCGAGGACTGCATCATCGTAGGCATCAAGACCAGAGGAATTTACCTCGCAAAGCGTCTGGTCGAAAGAATCGAGATGATCGAGAACGTAAAAGTGCCAGTCGGCGAGCTGGACATTACCTTTTATCGCGACGATCTGCAACACAAATCGGAGGATGCGGTGTTGCAAGGCTCGCAGCTCCCCGATCAAATTACAGGAAAAACAGTCATTCTGGTGGATGACGTGCTTTATACCGGAAGAACGGTACGCGCCGCGCTGGATGCTCTGATTGACAGCGGCCGCCCGCGGATGATCCAACTGGCTGTGCTCGTTGACCGCGGTCATCGCGAACTGCCGATTCGCCCTGACTTTGTCGGGAAAAACTTGCCAACGGCGCGGACGGAAATCGTCGACGTGCAACTGGCTGAAGTAGACGTGATGGACATCGTGTCCATCCGACAGCTGATCTAACTGAATGAATCCTCTTTAACAGCGATCCCGTGAGGTCGACAAGAGGCAAGAAACTTCCCATGTGTATGGTGAAGTTAGCCTCTTTGTGTCCGCACAAAGAGGCTTTTTGTATGAACGAGGGAAGAAAATGAAACACAGGGGGAAAATAAGGCCATGAGCCAAAAACACTATGTTGATGTAGACGAAACACCACAGATTTCCAAGCTGCTCCCGCTATCCATTCAACACTTGTTCGCGATGTTCGGCTCTACGGTACTGGTGCCGATCCTGACCGGGCTCGATGTAGCGACGGCGCTGTTCACCAGCGGAATCGGCACGCTTTTGTTCCTCTGGATCACAAAAGGAAAAATTCCGAACTATCTCGGATCATCATTCGCCTTCATCGGCCCGATCATCGCCGTAACGGCTTCGCACGGAGTAGGCACTGCACTGCTCGGCTGCTTCTTGTCCGGGATCGTGTACATCATCGTCGCGGGCATTGTGAAAAAGGCAGGCGTCAAGTGGCTTGACAAAGTGCTGCCTCCGGTTGTGATCGCCTCGGTCATCGTCGTCATCGGACTGAGCTTGGCTGGTGTAGCGGTAGACATGGCAACGAAAGTAACGGTAGATGGACAGTCGCAAATGTCTCTGACCTCCATCGAAATTTCTCTGGTGACGATGCTGATCACCATTTTGGCAGCGGTTATGCTGCGCGGCTTCCTCGGACTCATCCCGATCCTGATCGGAATTATCACAGGGTATGTCTACACGCTGATTCGTCACCCGGAACTGATTGACTTTCAAAAGGTTGTTACAGCCGACTGGTTCGTTGCGCCACCGTTCAAGTTCGGTGAAGTGATGGGTGTGATCAGCAACGGATCTGCCTGGATCGCCGCACTGGTTATCGCGCCAGTCGCATTCGTCACACTGGCAGAGCATCTGGGCCACTTGTTGGTAACAAGCAAAGTCATGGATCGTGACCTGATGAAAAATCCAGGTCTGCACCGCAGCTTGCTCGGTGACGGGATTGCCACTTCGCTGGCCGCGTTCATCGGTGGGCCGCCAGCGACAACGTACGGCGAAAACATCGGGGTATTGGCCATCACTCGTGTGTACAGCAAAGTAGTCATCGGTCTGGCAGCCGTCTTCGCCATCCTGTTCGCCTTCATCGGCAAAATCAGCGCGCTGTTGATGACGATTCCGACTCCGGTGCTTGGCGGTGTGTCGATTATCCTGTTCGGGATTATCGCGGCACAAGGCTTGCGGATGTACGTCGAACACAAAGTAGACTTTGCCAATAAACGCAACATGATTGTCGCCGCTGCGATTCTCGTCACCGGGATCGGCGGATACAAGATCAGCTTTGCAGGTGGAGGTCTTTTCAGCGACCTGACCATTGACAATATCGCATTCTCTACCTTCCTGGGAATCTTCCTGCACCTCATCCTGCCTGGCAAAGAGTCGGCGATGGGGGAAGCATCCCGCGAAGACGAAAAACAAATCGCGTAAACGTTCCCCATTCCTTTAAATCCAGTCCCGAGAGGCTGGCAAGGCATAGAACGCTGTTTTGGCTGCCCAAAATCGGCATCCGTCCGGCTTCTTGTCTCTGCTACCTCTCCATAGGTAACGTGAGTCAAGAAGCTTTTTCTTTCGATAAATCAGATTAACCGGAGGGATTTTCGATGAACAACCTAGCGCACCTGATTGGCTTGAAAGACTTGTCCAAACAACAGTTGGTCCAGCTTTTGGACCGCGCGCAATACTGGGCGGCTAGACCCAGTGAGCAAGCAGACATCTTGCGCGGCCGCTTCGTGGCGAATCTGTTCTTTGAAGCCAGCACCAGAACCCGCTTCTCTTTCGAAGTAGCTCAAAAGAGACTCGGCGCACATGTGTTGAACTTCATCCCGGAAACCTCCTCTACAGTAAAAGGCGAGACGGTGTATGACACGATCCGCACGCTGGAAGCGATGGGCGTGGAGGCTGCGGTGATCCGCACGAAAAAGGAAGGGCTGTTGCAGGAGCTGGCGCAGACGGTAGACATGAAGCTGGTCAACGCCGGAGACGGGACAAACGAGCATCCGACCCAATGCCTGCTCGACCTGCTGACGATGAAACAGCAGTTCGGCATGCTGGAGGGCTTGACGGTGGCGATCATCGGCGACTTGCGCCATAGCCGCGTGCTCGGTTCGCACCTGCACGCCATGCCTAAGCTGGGAATCAATCTGCTGCTGGCTGGTCCGCCTGCGATGATGCCAGCGGACATCCCGCAAGGCGTCAAAGTAGTGGGCATGGAAGAAGCGATCCAAACTTCAGATGTAGTCATGATGCTCCGCGTCCAGCTGGAGCGCCACACCGAATCGCTCTACACTTCCAAGGAAGAGTACCACAAAGCATTCGGGCTGACGCTGGAGCGGGCGACCATGATGAAGCAAGGCGCGGTCATCATGCATCCGGCCCCTGTCAATCGCGGAGTCGAGATTCACACCGACCTGGTAGAATGCGAAACATCTTTAATCCAAAAACAAGTAACCAATGGAGTCGCAGCGAGAATGGCTGTACTGGAAACTCTGCTGAAAGGGAGCGATGCAAAATGGGAACCATCCTTGGCAACGGCAACGTACTAAATCAGGCGGGAGAACTGATCCCGGTAGAAATATTGGTGGAAGAGGGACGAATCGCCGCGATGGGAGAAAGCCTGCCGCGCGAAGGCCATGACTGGGTAGATTGCAAAGGCGGAATGATCAGTGCGGGATTGATTGATGTCCACGTCCACCTGCGCGAGCCGGGTTTTGAACATAAAGAAACAATCGAGACAGGAGCGACAGCAGCCGTGCGTGGCGGCTTCACGACGATCTGCTGCATGCCGAATACCCGTCCTTCCATTGACAGTGTGGAAACAGTGACCTCGATCCTGGACAAAGCGCGTGCAGCCGGAAAGGCCCGCGTGATTCCTTACGGCGCGATCACCGTACGCCAGCTGGGAAAAGAACTGACAGACTTCGCAGGCTTGAAGGAAGCGGGAATTTTTGCCCTGACAGATGACGGTGTCGGCGTGCAGTCCACGGCGATGATGAAAAAAGCGATGACAGCAGCAGCCGAGCTGGGAATTTCGATTGTCGCCCACTGCGAGGACGAAGACCTGCTGATTCCGGGAGCAGCCTTGCACGACGGCGTGGTCGCAGCGCGCCACGGACTGCCCGGCATTCCGTCCGAATCCGAGTCCATCCACGTCGGACGCGACATTTTGCTCGCGGAACAGACAGGTGTGCACTACCACGTATGCCACATCAGCGCAAAAGAATCTGTAAGACTCGTGCGCGACGGCAAGCGTGCAGGTGTGAACGTCACTTGCGAAGTAACGCCACACCACTTGCTGCTGTGTGACGAGGACATCCCGGACAATCTGGATACGAACTGGAAAATGAATCCGCCGCTGCGCTCCCGCGAGGATCGCGCAGCGCTGATCGCCGGGCTGAAAGACGGCACGATCGACATGATCGCGACAGACCACGCTCCACATACGCAGGAAGAAAAAGCAAACGGCATGGCTCGCGCGCCATTCGGCATCGTCGGTCTGGAAACAGCTTTCCCGCTGCTTTACACCAACCTGGTGCAAACAGGCGAGCTGACGCTGCAAAGACTGGTTGAGCTGTTGACTGTACAGCCAGCGAAAGCTTTCGGACTGTCGGCCGGACGTTTGGAAGTAGGCGCGGTGGCAGACTTGACTGTCATCGACCTGGAGACAGAAAAGAAAATTGATCCGACAACCTTTGCCAGCAAAGGAATCAATACACCGTTTACGGGATGGGCGTGCAAAGGCTGGCCGATCCTAACACTGGTAGACGGCAAGATCGTACATCAAGGCGTGTAAAACGACTCAGCCTGTCAACTAGCAAGCGAGCGGGCACCTACGGGAGAGACGGCAGCTTTTACACGAAAATGAAGGAGGAGCATAGATGCGTGCAAGATTGATTTTGGAAGACGGAACAGAATTTATCGGAACAGCGTTCGGAGCGACGAAGGAATCCTACGGGGAAGTGGTTTTCAATACAGGACTGACAGGATACCAGGAAGTTCTGTCTGACCCGTCCTACTGCGGGCAGATCGTAACCATGACATACCCGCTGATCGGGAACTACGGGATCAACCGCGACGACTTTGAAGCTGTTCGTCCGTACATTCACGGCTTCGTCGTCCGCGAGCATTGCGATATGCCGAGCAACTGGCGCAACACCAACACGCTGGATGAGCTGCTGAAAACATACGACATCCCGGGGATTGCCGGAGTAGACACGCGGATGCTGACGAGAAAAATCCGCTACCACGGCACGATGAAAGGCATGATTACGACCAGTGAAGCCCCGCTTGACGAGCTGGTGGCAGCGCTCAACAACACAACCTTGATGACGGATCAAGTTTCCCGCGTCTCTACAAAAAGCGTGTTCAGCTGCCCGGGGACGGGACATCGCGTCGCACTCGTTGACTTTGGCTCCAAGCACGGCATCTTGCGCGAACTGACCAAGCGCAACTGCGATGTGGTCGTCGTGCCGTACGACGTGACGGCAGAAGAAATTCGCCGCATCCAGCCAGACGGCATCCTTTTGTCCAATGGCCCTGGCGACCCGAAAGATGTACCGCAAGCAAGCGAGATGATCCGCAGCATTTTGGGAGAATACCCGCTGTTCGGCATCTGTCTCGGACACCAGCTGTTCGCCCTCGCTTCCGGCGCAGACACGATGAAAATGAAATTCGGCCACCGCGGCGGCAACCATCCGGTGAAAGAGCTGCCGACGGGACGCACATACATCACTTCCCAAAACCACAGCTACGCTGTAAAAGAAGATTCGCTCGCGGGAACCGAGCTGGAAGTTACCCATATCGCTCTGAATGACGGGACGATTGAAGGACTGCGCAACCAAGCGAAGAACGCCTTCTCCGTTCAGTATCACCCGGAAGCGGCTCCAGGGCCGTACGACTCCGGCTACTTGTTCGACCAGTTTCTTGCGATGATGGAAACCGCTAAGGAGGAAAAAACTCATGCCAAAACACGCTAATTTGAAAAAAATCCTCGTGATCGGATCGGGTCCCATCGTCATTGGGCAAGCTGCGGAATTTGACTACGCTGGTACGCAAGCTTGCGAAGCATTGAAAGAAGAGGGCATGGAAGTTGTCCTGATCAACTCCAACCCGGCGACTATCATGACCGATACCAACATGGCTGACAAAGTGTACATCGAGCCAATCACGCCTGAATTTGTGGCGCGCGTGATCCGCCAGGAGAAGCCGGACGGACTTTTGCCTACCCTTGGCGGTCAAACCGGCCTGAACATGGCGGTTGCCCTCGCAGAAGCAGGCATTTTGGAGCAAGAAAACGTGAAGCTGCTCGGCACCAAGCTGGAATCGATCAAGCAGGCGGAAGACCGCGAGCTGTTCCGCGCACTCATGAACGAGCTGGGCGAGCCGGTTCCTGAATCGGTGATCGTCAGCACAGTCGAAGAAGCGGTCAATTTCGCCAACGAAATCGGTTATCCGATCATCGTGCGCCCAGCCTACACCCTGGGTGGAACAGGCGGCGGAATTTGCGACGACGAAGAAAGCCTCCGCGAGATCGTCGCAAGCGGTCTGAAATACTCGCCGATTACCCAGTGCCTGATCGAGAAAAGCATTGCCGGAATGAAGGAAATCGAGTACGAAGTCATGCGCGATGCCAACGACAACTGCATCGTGGTCTGCAACATGGAAAACATCGACCCGGTAGGAGTTCACACAGGTGACTCGATCGTCGTAGCGCCCAGCCAGACGCTCGCTGACCGCGAGTACCAAATGCTGCGCTCTTCCGCGCTGAACATCATTCGCGCACTCGGCATCGAAGGCGGCTGCAACGTGCAGTACGCGCTTGATCCGCACAGCTTCCAATATTACGTCATCGAGGTAAACCCGCGCGTAAGCCGTTCCTCTGCGCTGGCTTCCAAAGCGACTGGCTACCCGATTGCGAAAATGGCAGCGAAAATCGCCATCGGCTATACGCTGGATGAACTGAAAAACCCGGTGACAGGACAGACGTACGCTTGCTTTGAGCCGACACTGGACTACATCGTGAGCAAAATTCCGCGCTGGCCGTTTGACAAGTTCCAGTCTGCCAACCGCAAGCTCGGCACGCAAATGAAAGCGACAGGCGAAGTCATGGCGATCGGACGCACTTTTGAAGAATCGATCATGAAGGCGATCCGCTCCCTGGAAATCGGTTCCTACCACATCGAGATCAAAGGGGCGGGAGAGATTTCCGAAGAGGAACTGACAGCCCGTCTGATTCAGGCCGACGATGAGCGCCTGTTCCTGCTGGCGGAAGCACTGCGCCGCGGCTGGACCATCGACCAACTGCACAGCTTGACGAAGATCGACCTGTTCTTCCTGCACAAGTTCCACAAAATGATCGCTTTTGAACAAGAGCTGGCAAACGGACTGACAGCTGACAAACTGTTCGAAGCAAAACGGATGGGCTTCACCGACAGAAAAATCGCCGAGCTGTGCGGCGAAACCGAAGAAGCAGTACGTGCGCTCCGCATGGAAAAAGGCTTCGTTCCGGTATACAAAATGGTAGATACGTGCGCAGCCGAATTTGAAGCGCAAACGCCTTACTACTACTCCAGCTACGAGGTAGAAGATGAGCGCATCGAAACAGGCAAAAAGCGCGTGGTCGTACTTGGCTCCGGCCCGATCCGGATCGGTCAAGGGATCGAGTTTGACTACGCAACCGTGCATGCTGTCTGGGCTTTGCGCGAAGCGGGCTATGAAGCGGTCATCATCAACAACAACCCGGAGACGGTTTCGACAGACTTCAATACATCCGACCGCCTGTACTTCGAGCCGCTGTACATCGAAGACGTCATGAACATTCTCGATGTCGAGAAACCGGAAGGCGTGATCGTGCAGTTCGGCGGACAAACAGCGATCAACCTGGCTGACAAGCTGGCCGAGCGCGGCATCAAAATTTTGGGCACGAGCCTGGAAAACATCGATGCGGCAGAAAACCGCGAGAAGTTCGAAGCGCTCCTGCGCAGCCTGGATATCGCGCAGCCGCCTGGCAAGACGGTAACATCTGTCGAGCAAGCGGTAGTCGCAGCGGAATCCCTCGGCTTCCCGGTACTGGTTCGTCCATCCTACGTCTTGGGCGGACGGGCAATGGAGATCGTCTACAACGAAGCCGAGCTTCGCGAGTATATGGAAAAAGCAGTGAAGGTCAACCCGGATCACCCGGTATTGGTCGACCGTTACATGGTCGGGGTAGAGGCAGAAGTCGATGCGATCTGCGATGGCGAAAACGTGCTGATCCCAGGCATCATGGAGCACATCGAGCGCGCAGGGGTTCACTCCGGCGACTCTATCGCGGTTTACCCGCCGCAATCGCTCTCCCAGGCGATCAAGGATGAACTGATCGACATGACGACGAAGCTGGCGCGTGCGCTGCAAGTCAAAGGCTTGCTCAACATCCAGTTCGTCATCTACAAAGATCGCCCATACGTCATCGAGGTGAATCCGCGCTCTTCCCGTACGGTGCCATTCCTTTCCAAAGTGACAGGCATTCCGATGGCGAACATCGCAACGAAAGCGATTCTCGGCCACTCGATCGTCGAGCAAGGCTTCACACCGGGCTATCATCCGGAAGAATCGGTTGTATCGGTCAAAGTTCCGGTCTTCTCCTTCGCCAAGCTGCGTCGCGTAGACATTACGCTCGGCCCGGAAATGAAGTCGACCGGGGAAGTCATGGGCCGGGAGAGCACGCTGGCAAAAGCGCTGTACAAAGGCTTGGTCGCTGCTGGCATGAACATCCCGACACAAGGAACCTTGCTCGTAACAGTAGCAGACAAAGACAAGGAAGAAGCGCTTGACATCGTAAAACGTTTCCGCCACCTCGGCTTCAAGCTGATGGCGACGGCAGGAACGGCTGATTATCTGGAGCAAGCAGGTTTGTCGGTTACACGCGTGAACAAACTGTCCGAAGGCACGCCAAATCTGCTCGACGTGATCCATACAGGCGAAGCGAACATCGTGCTCAACACGCTGACAAAAGGCAAAACGCCACAGCGCGACGGCTTCCGCATCCGCCGCGAAGCAGTAGAGAACGGCGCGGTATGCTTGACTTCGCTGGACACAGCTTCTGCCCTTCTGCATGTGCTGGAAACGATCACGTTCTCGACAGAAGCAATGCCTGCCCAACGCGCAGGTGCGAAAGTAGCAGCAACCGTATCCTAGACGAGGGTCAAGGGTAGCAGACCAGACTGGACGAGAAAAGGGGAGAGCAGTGTGCAACAGCAATTGACAGATGTTCGGGAGCGCATGATTGTTGCGCTCGACTTTTCCACCATGGATGAAGTGAAGAAGTGCCTGGAGCCGCTCTCCGGGCACATCCGCTACGTAAAAGTGGGGATGGAGCTGGCGTACGCTGAAGGCCCAGCCATCGTTACGTACTTGAAAGAACAAGGATTGAAAGTGTTCGTCGACCTGAAAGTGCACGACATCCCGAACACAGCCAAAGGGGCGATGAAAAGCCTCGCGCGTCTTGGCGCTGACATGGTGAACGTGCATGCTGCCGGGGGCGTGGCAATGATGGCAGCGGCGAGGGAAGGATTGGAGCTGGGGACAGCGGCAGGTGTTGCTCGTCCTCTCCTGATCGGCGTAACGATGCTTACTTCGACAGGAATGCAGACGATGAACCAGGAGCTTGCGATCCCAGGCTCCGTCGAAGATGTCGTCGTGCATTACGCCATGATGACGAAGCAAGCCGGATTGGACGGGGTTGTCGCTTCTCCACTGGAAGTGCCGATGATCAAACAGGCAGCGGGCGAGTCTTTCGTAACCGTGACGCCAGGCATCCGTCCTTTGGGAACAGATCAAGGAGATCAGACGCGGATTACGACACCGGAACAGGCTTTCCGCCTGGGCAGCGACTATCTCGTGATCGGACGTGCCATCACAGGGGCAAAAGATCCCGCAGGCGTCTGGCAAAGCATCGTGGCAGCGGTAGAAGCAGATCGCGCGTAAGCATTCACGCCGGAAGGGATGAAGAGAAATGACGACAAACACAACAGCCAAACAAATTGCAGCGAACCTCCTGGAGATCGGAGCGGTTCACCTGCGCCCGGAACAGCCTTTTACCTGGACATCGGGAATCAAGTCGCCGATTTATTGCGACAACCGCATCACCATGTCTTACCCGCACGTACGCCGGGCGATTGCCCAGGCATTTGCCGAGCTGATCAAAGAAAAGTATCCAGACGCCGAAGTTGTGGCGGGAACGGCTACGGCTGGCATTCCGCACGCGGCATGGGTGGCAGAAGTTCTTGATTTGCCAATGATTTACGTGCGCGACAAGGCAAAAGGACACGGCTGCCAAAACCAGATCGAAGGCGCACTTTCCGCCGGACAAAAAGTAGTGGTCATCGAAGACCTGATTTCTACAGGCGGCAGCTCCCTGAAAGCAGCGCAAGCCGTTCAGGCAGAGGGCGGCGAGGTGCTGGGTGTCGTAGCGATCTTCAGCTACCAGTTCCCGGATGCGGAAAGCTTGTTTGCCGAAGCAGGCGTTCCTTGCACGACGATTTCCCACTACACGGCACTGCTTGAGGCGGCAAAAGAACAAGGCGTAATCACAGCGGAACAGGAGAGCGTGCTGGGCGAATGGCGCAAATCTCCACGGACGTTTTTTGCATAAAAACTGATTTGGCTTCGGAAAAGAGTGGACACCGTTGAAGTAACGGCTCCACTCTTTTTGTTTTTTGGAAACGACCAACAAGGAGTGTCTTGGCACGTACAAAGTGGCGGACTGGGCGAGAGTTTACGCTTCGGGGAAAAAAGTCGCCAGATGGAAAAGCAAGACATCCGAATGGTTCGTTCTAAACGCAACTGGAGAGCGCAGAAGAGTGCCCGATCCAGGGGCCATCCTTTTTGCCTGCCTGTTCTGCGTAGCAGTGGAAACGCCTGTCAGACTTGATTTCGGACGCGAATCTGAACACCTTCTGCTTCGAAAAAGCGGGTGATCCACGTCTGATCTTCACGCAGATCAGCCAGTTGTTCAGGGAAAAAGATGCCGCCAGCAGTAGCCAGATTGTTGCCTTCCATCAAGATTCTTTGCGCCTGGATGGCAGCTCCTGTAGCGGTCAGGTGAGTTTGTCCCTGCGGGTCTGTGATCTCCACCTGTCTGCGCGTGAGCACACCGTGCTGGTCGCGTCCTTCAATCTGGACGGTGACATGGTGCGCAGCGCCTGTGCCCGGGTTGTACAAAATGCTTTGCCGCGCCTTTTGCCCGAGCAGCTTCCACACTCCGCTCCGCACGAGGAAAACGAGTGCGGACGTGGACCATGTTTGATCGAAAGCGATGCGGAAATTTGCTGAACGGACGGACGAATCTTGTACCAATGTCACATGATCGGGCGTATCCAGCCGATAGCACTTGGCCCGAAAGCCGTTCGGAAAAGTAACCGGACGCGGCTCTGTCATAGGCAGAACGGTTCGCGTTTGGCTTCCTTCGAAAACGTGAAAAGGAATCGTCATCCTGTTCATGTAAGCGGTAGAATCCGGCCCTGCTTTATCATGCAAAGAGTAAAGGGCGTATATATCGACAGACGCTTCCTGCAAGCCGTCGGCGTACATTTTGCCGAAAAGGGCGGGAGTTCCTCCCATCCACCCAGAGGCGAGGATGATTGGCGCACGAAGATCAACGCTTCGCAGTCGGTCGATGGCTCCCGAGAATCGCTCTGTCCAGCGGGTGACGTCCACGAGCGGAATTTGCCGCCGAGCGCTTGCGAGCAGCAGCCTGTCATCAGGATCGTTGACGGCATTAATAATGAGAGACAGGTCTTTTGGCGCATCAATAAGCGGGTCTGCTGCCGTATTGTCCACGAAAAGCGAATGAACTCGGGGAGAGGCGAAAGGAAGCGGCTTCCCCGGATTTCTGCCCCCGAGCAGCAATTGCAAGTCGTGATTTTGCTCGTGTAAAATGCGGGCAATTTGGCTGCCGACAGTCCCATACCCGCCGACAATTAATCCTTTTTTCTCAGCCAAAGAAAACTCCTCCGTTTGTATGTTTATTTGTTTAAGTTTATCAACATAAGGTGGAGAAGAAAAGGGACGCGCTGTCCCTTGCCAGTTGCTCGTTATGAACATTCTTCTTCGACAAATGTGACGAGTTGTTTAAACAGAAGCATCGCCTCTGTAATTTCCAAGCGGTAGTAAATTTCTGTTCCTTTTTTCTCGGAGTGGAGCAATCCGGCTTGCCGCAATATTTTCAAATGATGGGAAACGGTCGGCCTGGACATCGGGATATGCTCGGCAATTTGCGTGACGTTCAAGCTTTCTTTGTCAATCAACAGGGCGACGATTTGCTGGCGCACGGGATCACCTAGCCCTTGGAAATAAGGACTCAGCTGCATAAAAAGGTGGATCGCTTTTTCGTTACAGGTTGGATGATTCATAGCTACACTCCGTTAATAAACTTAATCATTTGAACGTATTATAATCCTCCTTCCTTTTTTTTGCAACCTTCAAAACGGCTGATTTGCAAAGGTTTTTCCGCAACGGCTCTCGCTGTGATTCATGTAATGGAAAAGCAAATCAGGGAATAGTAAGAGGGGTTACAAATAAGTTGAAGGAAGGTGCTTATGTCATGAAGGAATGGACGGGGAGCGCAGTCTCCCGCGAAGCAGTAGGGAAAATCAGAAAGGTATTCGGCTCTTGCTTTCTGGCGCTGGCGTTGCTCTTTTTCATCCCGAGCACAGGTCTCGCGGTAGGCAAAGGCGCGCAGGGACCAGACGTATACGTGATTCAAGGGATGTTGAAATCATTAGGTAGCTATTCTGGACAAATCAACGGATACTACGACGATGTCACGGTGCGCGGCGTCAAGCATTTCCAGAAAAAACACGGCTTGCCTGCGACAGGCTCTGTGGACAAGCGCACGCTTAATCGCATGGTTTACTCTTATGATCGAGTCGTTTCCAATCCACACCGCGGCGGCGGCAAAGGCATCGGTGGCGGAGCAGGCCAAGGCGGCGGCAAAGGCATCGGTGGCGGAGCAGGTCAAGGTAGCGGCAAAGGCATCGGTGGCGGAGCAGGTCAAGGTGGCGGCAAAGGCTTTGGCGGCGGAGCAGGTCAAGGCGGCGGCAAAGGCATCGGTGG